>DIKH01000107.1 GCA_002424495.1 Desulfobacteraceae bacterium UBA5623 | reverse complement strand
TGTGAGGTTTGCGCTTGACACACAAGGCATGGGTCCATATAATTTTTGAAATAAAAAAGAACGTTCCGCTATTATTCAATTATTTCCTGCCAAACCTTATAGTTGGTTGATCTGAAGGTATTCCGTAATGCAAAAAAAGCACCTTAAAGAATCCGTCTTTTTTATGCCTGACAAAAATCATCATTGGATAGCCATTGTGGCATCTGTTTTGCATAAATAAACCTCTGTCTGCCTTGCCAGGACCATAATCCTGGGTTTTTGGAAAAAACCGCACCCCTCAGGTGATTTTCTTTTGGTGATAAAAATGACAAAAAGCCCAAAATCTATTTTGGTGTTCAGAGAATTCCGGCTGTGTTTGACCCTGATGACTCTCGCGGTCTTATCATTGCTGACAACCGCTGCTTTTGCGGCTGGACCACGTGATCCGTTCCCCTTGTATCCCAGCATAAAACCCAATGTGGCGTTCTGGAAAAAGGTCTTTACGCAATATTCAACCAGACAGGGTATTATCCACGATTCCAGAGATGTTAATATCATCTATGAGGTAATAACACTCAAGGATTGGCATGAGCCAGGCGCTTACAGCTATAACAATGCAAAGGAGAAGTATGCCAAGGCTCACTACGAGCAGTTGCTCAAAAGATTAAAATCCGGCGATACACCTCGCAGCCTGGAGGAAGAGCGCGTCCGGGCGTTGTTTTCTGCCGATAAAGCCAGAAAGTTATTGAAGGATGCACACCGGTTCGTCCGCTTGCAGTTAGGACAGAAAGATCGCTTTCGTGCAGGCCTGATACGCTCCGGCGCATATATTGACGAGATCAGAAAAACCCTCAGGGCCTATGATCTGCCTGAAGACCTGGCCTATCTGCCACACGTGGAATCCTCTTTTGATTATCAGGCATCAAGCAAATGCGGAGCCGGAGGCATATGGCAATTTACCCATTCCACGGGCCGCAGATACATGACCATCAACTATACCGTTGATGAAAGGCGGGACCCCATTATTGCGACCCATGCTGCTGCGCGTTTTTTAAAGGAAAACTACAGGATGCTGCAAGACTGGCCCACTGCCCTTACAGCCTATAACCATGGCCCTGGGGGGATGTTAAAGGCACAGAGGACCAAAGGCGATTATGAAAATATTTTTAAGCATTACAATGGCCCATCCTTTGGCTTTGCCTCTCGCAATTTTTATTCGGAATTCATCGCTGCAAGGGATATCGCCCGGAATTACCAGGCCTATTTTGGCGATCTTGAACTTGCCAATCCCGTTTGCCGCGAGGCCATAAGACTCCCAGGCCATGCTACAATAAAGGATCTTGCTGAGTATTTCTGCGTGGATATTGATACCCTGAAAGAGCTCAATCCTTCACTGAAATCGTCTGTTTTTAGCGGTAACAATAGCGTGCCAAAGGGCTTTTGCCTTTATCTGCCATCAAAGATTGCATCAAACCCCAGGTTTGCGGCAGACAACATACCTTCCAGACTTTTTAAAGGCAGGCAGAAATCCGGCCGTTTTTACCGCGTAAAACGGGGGGATACGGCCAACAAGATCGCAAAAGCACACAGAGTTAAACTCAAAGACCTTATCCACGCCAACAGGCTTAATGCACGGGCAACAATTCGTCTGGGACAGAACCTGCGCATACCGGCGCGGGAACAAAAAATATAGCCGCCCCACAGTCCTTTCAATAAGACATATAAGTGTTAGGTTTTGGTGTTAAGTTTTAAGTTTTGGATGTTGGGACTTTAGCACCTAACACTTAAAACCTGACTCCTTACAACAAAACCGCTCAGAGGTTAACCATGATCATTCAATTAAAAAAAAGAGCGACACAGGAAGATATCGGAAAGACGGTGGAAAGGCTGATGCAGCTTGCGGCTGAAGTGGGGATTGAAGTTCACTATCATACTGTCCAGGGAGAAGAACTCCCGGTAGTGGCTGTCAAGGCGGCGGGCGCTGACATTGCAAAAATCCAGGAAGAACGTCTAAGACAACTGGACTGCGTTGAGGACATAAAAAGGATAGCGGAGCCTTATAAACTTGCACCCAGGTCATATCTCGACAGAAGGATTATAAAGGCCGGGGGCATAGATGTCGGAGGCAACAGGCTGTGCATTATTGCAGGTCCCTGCGCAGTTGAAAGTGAAGGGCAGATTATGAAGGCCGCAAGGGATGTAAAGGCGGCAGGAGCCGATATGCTGCGAGGCGGCGCATATAAGCCAAGGACCAGCCCCTATTCCTTCCAGGGCCTTCAGGAAGAAGGGCTCAGGCTCTTGAGGAAGGCAGGGGACGAGAACGGACTTCCGATTGTAACGGAAATCACCGACCCCAGAAATATTGATAAGTATCAAAAACACAGAGTAGACGTATATCAGGTGGGCGCAAGAAACTGCCAGAATTATGATCTCCTGAAGGCCCTGACAGAGCTTAGAGGGTCAGCAGCCGCGGTCCTGCTGAAAAGGGGCATGGCAACCACCCTGGAGGAATTGATCAATGCCGCCGAGTATCTATTGGCGGGAAATGTCCAGAACGTGATGATATGTCTTAGGGGGATTAAGGGGATAGATCTAAAATACACACGCAACAGCATTGATACCGGTGATATCAGCGTATTGGTCCAAAACTGTAATATCCCGGTAATCTATGATCCGAGCCATGCCTGTGGAAAAAGGGCGCTGGTGCCTGAGACATCTCTTGGCGCGGTTGGACACGGGGCGCACGGTCTGATGATCGAGGCTCATCCTGACCCTGAAAACGCCTTGAGTGACGGGCATCAAAGCCTCTATTCCGCCAAAGATCCGGCAAACCCAATGGGGCTTTCAAAGGTGATTGAAGATGTAAGGAGATACTATGACTTCAGGCTGAAGATGACAGGGGTTGGATAAAATAATGTCGAGATTCTCTCCCCGCGGGATCACAACTGGCATTGGGAGCCTGCCTTTTACTGATCCGGTTCAGTCCGTAGGTTTTGTGGTCCGGCACTTTCCCAGACTGCCTCACTGGCCCCAGATGCCGCGTCGCGGGGCCGAAGAATATTTTGTGTTCCAGTTCCTGCAACCCCTTGTGGATTCCGGCCTGCTGAAAGTTGAACATAATAAGTACTTTTTTGATTGCAGTCAGGC
>DIKH01000186.1:3990-8124 GCA_002424495.1 Desulfobacteraceae bacterium UBA5623 | reverse complement strand
TTCTTGCAAAAGGAACACACTGGCAGAAAACCCTCCAGGTATTTTATCCTTTTTAACAGATTCCATGTAACAGCTATTACGCCAATGCCCAGGAAAAACACTATCAGGCTTTCAAACAAGGCCTCGGTCGCATTTACTGGCGTTGCAGCCGCACCTAAGACCAAATGAGGTATGTCAAGGATTTCATCCAGCCAAATAGCCATTATTGCAACTCCGAACCCAATGGCATCATAAAGTAAAATTTTTTTTGCAAATATTTTTTTGCTCATTTTACCTCCTGGATGAAGGTATAGACTTTCATAAAACAACAAAAGACAGAAACCAGGAACTTTAAAGATCTTCTTAGCATAAATTATACCACTAAACAGTATTCAATAAATAACATTAATATCAAAAGGTTATGCGAACACACAATGCTGTGGTATTAAATAGGAGCTAAAAAGGTAGAATATCTTGGAACAGTATGTTGAAAAATCTCGAAAAAATCAGACTGTGCAAATTAGGCAGGTCATGCTGGGAGGCAGATGACAGGGGGAAGGGACTGGCAAAGTCAAAAGGGGTTACTTGGGCCGGCAGCCCAAGTAACCCGAAAGAGGACAAAATCATCCAGCTGCGTTTTGGTCTTAATTTGCTGGGGTTGGCACTCTGCAAACTGGTGACAGGGTAGCGTTTGAAAGCTTTTCAGGGTCAAAATCCTCCTTGGTTAAGTACTCTGCATCAAAGCAGATATCGCCGAAGCTTAACTCGGTGCTGTGGGTTCGTTGAAGATCGAGCATTATGATCTTAAGAGGGATTGGGATATTGTTGATGACAGTATAGTCCTTGAATAATTTTGTCTTCCAGTGCCTGTTGGCTGCATCAAAATAGTCCCTCTTTATCGGCACAAAATTATCGCAGGCAATGAGGCTTATGATTCTGGAATAATAGTATTTTTCATTTGGCAGTGTCTCCAGCTTATAGACTTTTTTGCCCTCAAATTGTTCTTCGCCCAATAGAGTACTGCTACCACCAGGGTCTTTAATGCCTAAGTCAGCGTAGGTAAAATCAGTCGCGAAGAAAGATTCGTAGGCATTAGCACCTGACAGTTTCCTGACTCTGCGTGTTGGTGTTGAATAGACCCATTCAATGACAGGCTTATTAAGGGGTTTAAAGTACATGTATGCATAGCCCTTCAGGTAATCGGGCTCAAGGAAGATCATCAATTCCCTTCTTCCGTCATCAAACAGCCTGTATGCCCTTCTGGCAACCCACTCGTTGGTTACGATTTTTCCATCCTTAACGGTCACGGTTATCTTTCTCGTGCCAGCCAGCATGGAATTTATTGCCTCATCTGACTTTTTTATTATGGTTGTCACATCCGGAGCACCAGCGTATGAAGCAGGGTCAGGACCAGGACAAACAAACTCGTTTTCTTCATGTTCTCAAACCTCCATTTGAAATATTTTAGCTGCAACTTGAAAATCGGGGACATAATATAATAGCAAACGAAATGTGTTTTTCAATAAAAAACTATGATGATGTCCGAGAATGAGATGTTTTTTTCCAATATCTAAGGAAGACGATAATTTTAGCCCCAGGAATATATTGAAATATTGCGAGGATTAATCACGCCGTGGCGTGACTGAGCAAAACGCAGGGATTGGGCAAAACACCTCATTTCTGGATGGACACTATTCTAAATTTTGTGATCAAGGGCATTATCATAGTTGGAGATCAGCCTGGATAATCGTTTGATTTTACGGTTGTTATGTATTAAATAATCTGGTGATATATTTTATACTCCGGATAACTGACGAAGATATTTACCCATTAGATTACAGAATTCACCTGTGGAGGTAAGGGTATATGAAACAGAACTCTTTGAGGAGGAAAGATTATGAAAAAAGCTACTGCCTTTATATTCCTGCTTATTTTTCTTGGCTGCCCGGTCTTGATACCTTGCCTTGGGGCAAACGCCCAGGAGAAGGTCAGATACAGCTGCTCAGCCCAGATATTTGAGGCCTTTGGGATGGAGAGGATAAATGAATTCACCAAAGATACCGGGGTCAAGGTGGATCTGCATGTCTCTTCATCCTCTGCGGCAGCATATCGCCTGATGAATGATTTCAGCGATATAGCAGGCGCGGCCGAGGCGCTTAATTTTCGCTACAAGGAGTTCGGTTACCTGGAGACCCCCTTTTGTAAAGACCCCCTGGCTGTGATAATAAGCTCCAGGTGCCCGGTTGAAAGCCTGACCATTGATCAGCTAAGAGGCGTCTTTGGCGGCGGCATAACTAACTGGAAGGAAGTTGGCGGTCCGGACGAGCCTATTGTCGTGATTGTCCCCGGAGAAGAAACAGCGGCCTTTAAGAATTTCCGCAGCCTGGCCATGGAAGGCAGGGAGATAATCTACACCCTGATGTCAGCCAGATCTACCATGGTGATCAACGCCACAAAACATATCCCATGGGCAATATCTTTTATAGCTCATGCAGCAGTAAAGGATCATGAAAATCTCAAGTTCATGAAGATAGGGGGTCTTTTGCCTCTGGACAAGGGTTATCCCTATTACCAGACATTCTACTATGTAACCAAGGGCGCGCCTGCAGGACCAACAAAAAAATTCATTGATTTCACCCTGTCTGAAAAGGGTCAAACAATTATAAGGGCAAAAGGCATGATACCGGTCATGAGAAAGCCTGATGAGGATATCCGAAATTGACCACAATTGCATATCCTTCCTGATATTGAGCCCCTGTTGCTTTACCCTGTGCTGTTCGGGCCGGTCATTGACGGAGAACGGAGGAATTACCATGGTGAAGGCCGATCATAAGATCTTATTGATAATGACACTGAGTGTATGCCTGTTTTTATCTTCTGCCGCCTTTGGCGGGACAATTAAGGTGGGGGTGTTAATTCATATGACCGGTGAGCTGACCCAGTTCGGGCATATGCAGAAAAATTCCCTTTCGATTGCACTGCGGGAGTTGCAAGGACAACATAAAAATGGGAACAAAATCACTCTGATTTTTCAGGATTTATCCACAGTGCCTGAAGAGGTCCGGTCCGCAGTAACGAATCTGATTTCCAAAGAACAGGTCTCAATGCTCCTGGGCGGCGTATCGAGCATTGCTGCATGGGAGGCGGCATCGGTAGCGCAATCGCAAAAGATCCCTTTTCTTATCACCGCCTCTACGGAAGATCTGCTTACTGAACAGGGCTGGGAATATGTGTTTCGTCTGAATCCGCCCTTCAGTGAGTACGGTAACGGCCTTTTGTGGTTCATGTCAGAGGTTATAAAGCCCAAGACCATCGCCATGCTCAGGGCAAAGGGTTTTGCCGGGAGGATGAATGCCTCTGATATGATTGAATATTGCAAGAAGGCCGGTTATGAAGTCATCTTCGATTATGTCTATGATGAAACGACAACCGATTTTAGACCGGTCCTGAAACAGATCAAGGGGAAAAATCCCGATGTCATCACCATGGCCTCATTCCTGAATGACGCGGTGCTCCTTATGCAGCAGAATAAAGAGATCAATATCCATCCCCTGCTCTTCGTGGGCTTTGGCGGCGGTTTTACCCTGCCGCAGTTCGGAGAAAAGGCATTTGAGGCCGCAAACTATGTCTTTTCCATCAGTGTATGGAACCCTTCCGTTCCATATGCAGGAAGCAAAGACTATTATGAAACATATCGCAGCCGTCATCACACCAGACCTGATTTCCACGGGGCGGAAATCTATGCCGGGATGCAGGTGGTCGCAGATACTGTGGCCCGAGCTAAATCCTTTGATCCTGAGGAACTGCGCAAGGCATTGTCATCCACTGATATGACCACTATCATTGGTCCTGTCAAATTCATCTCTTACGGAAAAAAGACACAGCAAAACAGACTCCCGACTTATCTTGTCCAGTGGATTGACGGAGAGATGAAGACAGTATGGCCCCCGGGGCTTGCCAGTGAAAAATACGTGTTCCCCTTCCCGGGGTGGAAGAATCGTTAGGATGCTGTCCGAGAATGGCTATTTTCTGCAATCTCTGCGTCAGGTTCAGTCCCGCTTTAGCGGGATTCATCCTCGAAATACTAAATGTATTCGTGCGGTTAAAATCTTCGCCTTCCTTGACCTTGCTGAAAATATCTCATTTTCGGACAGC
>DIKH01000186.1:968-3908 GCA_002424495.1 Desulfobacteraceae bacterium UBA5623 | reverse complement strand
GAAAAGAGGAGGGTTTTAAAGGCCGGGGATAAATTTCCTTATGTACCATTTCCATCGTCTTATATCTCCGGCTATCGCGATTATCTCGGCCTTTCAACCGACAAGGAAATCATTACTATCTCAGAATGTAAGACTGATCTCCTGGTCATTGAGGTATTGAATGTCTTCTGTTTTCCATGCCAGACACAGTCTCTGGTCTTGAACAATCTGCGGCAGATGATAGAAAACAGACCGGAGTTGAAAGACAGGATCAAAATCCTTGGAGTGGCCCTGGGCAACACAAAAGAGGTGGTTGAGAGCTTTATCAATGATTACGGACTTGGATTTCCCGTGATTCCAGACCCTGAGGCGCGTTCAGAAAAAATTGTAGGCCCCGGAATCTATACTCCGTTTGCCGTGTTTATCAGGCTGGATGTCTCAGAAAAAAACGGGCTTGTCGCAGGAACCCATGCCAGCCCTATAGAAGATCCCCATATTATGCTTGAAGGCCTGATCACACTTTTGGAGGCAAAACCAGGTTCAGTCGGAATGGAAAAATTGTTCAAGCCAGACAAAAAGGCCACACCGTGAACCATTAGGGAACTATGGAAACTGACCGCAATCAAAGATGGATAAGATGGCTCTGGATTGTCTTGCGGACGATCCTGGGTGGCATCTTTATCTATGCAAGCCTGGACAAGATAATAAACCCGGAGCAGTTTGCCCATGCGCTCTCCAATTACAGGCTCCTGCCAAGGGGGCTTGAAAATCTCTTTGCCCTGCTATTGCCCTGGGCCGAGGTGACTATCGGCATATTCCTGATCCTGGGCCTTTTTGAATGGGTCTCCCTGACGCTGTATAATATATTAATGCTGACATTTATGGCCGTCATAGCATTAAGCCTTATGCGAGGCCTTAATATCAGTTGCGGCTGTTTTACCTCTGATCCCAATGCAGATAAGATCACATGGCTTTCCATGTTGAGAGACTCCCTTATCCTGGTCCTGAGCCTCGGAAGTTACCCTCTGCTTTTCCGCCTAAGGCCCCCGCCTTTTTTTAAGAAGAGATGATCATTTCTATAAGATAGCTGGTATTTGGGGCCTATCTTGCAAGTGTTAGAGAAACGTTAGACAAACCCAAGATGTTGATTCAACCACGAAAAAAGGGAGTATTTAACTCCCTATTTTTATTGCTTTTTTATGGGGTGAGTGATGGGACTTGAACCCACGACCACTGAGGCCACAACCCAGTGCTCTGCCAACTGAGCTACACTCACCATATGTTAGGGATAATTATCACAACTTTTTTGTTATTTTGCAAGCACATTTGTTTGGCCCTGATCAACCGTGAGCAAAAAAGAGCCATCCGGATCTCTTATCACCTTTAGGCCAAACATTGTAATGGTTTCGGTCAGAGGCCTGCCAAAGACTAAATTCATTTCTTCAGGGTCAATCTTAAGCCTTTCGGAGACAAACGGCCTCAACTGGTGGTCAAACCTTAAAAGTCCGATAATCCCCTCAACCGCCTTTTCACCCTCTGTCTCGACTTGCCTTGCCAGCTTTTCCAGTTCACCGTTGCCGCATCTGTTTTCGTGTCCCCTGACCAGGCCCAAGAGGATATTGTCGCTGATGATATCTTTTCTCTCAAGCCTTGGGCCGTTGAACACCCGCTGGAATTCACTATCATCCCAGCAGGCAAGCGCAACGCACTGCGAAGGCCTGTGGTCATATATCATGCAGCGCTTGCCCTCTTCATCGTAATGGATGCAACACCCTGGTGGAGAAACCTTCTCTCTGACTTTTATAAGGTCTCCCTCGTTTATTCTGGTTCTGTTGCTGATGTTATCCCAGACAAGCTCGCCTGTCCTAATTGTATAAAGGTCCTTTTTCCGGAGAAGGCCATGTCTGATCAGGTCAATATCCTGCAACTGGAGCGTAGGGCTCGATCTCATACAACATTGACCGCACCTGATACAATGACTTCTTTCTGTCTTCAAAAGGTCAATACCACAAATTCACTGTTTTCCAGAGCCTTTATCCGGTCCCTCAGAGCTATGGCCTCTTCAAAATCAAGTCTCTTGGCCGCCTCCTTCATTTTGGCTGTCAGCTCCTTGATCATTTTGTCTGTCTGTTCAGGGCTGATATAAGGCGCCGGGCCCTCGGCTACGGCAGGGACCGTGACATAATCGGCCTCATATACAGAGCCAAGGATATCACCAATGTTTTTTTGGATGGATGAAGGGGTGATATTGTTTTTTTCATTATATTCCATCTGGATTATACGGCGACGATTGCATTCTTCAATCGCCCTTTTCATCGAGTCTGTCTCCCTGTCCGCATAAAACAGGACCATACCGTTGATATTTCTAGCCGTCCTACCGCAGGTCTGTATCAGAGATCTTTCAGACCTCAAAAAACCCTCCTTGTCCGCATCGAGTATGGCCACCAGTGTGACCTCCGGTAGATCTAGCCCCTCTCTTAAGAGGTTTATGCCCACCAGGACATCAAAGACCCCCAGCCTAAGATCCCTGATGATTTCCATCCGCTCGATGGTCTTGATATCAGAGTGCATGTACCGGACATTTACACCCAACTCCGCATAGTATCCCGTAAGATCTTCGGCCATTCTCTTGGTCAGGGTGGTCACCAGTATGCGCTCCTTTCGATCAACCCTCTCCCTGATCCAGCCCAACAGATCATCCACCTGATTTGCGGCAGGTCTCACTACTATCTCAGGGTCTGTAAGGCCCGTGGGCCTGATGACCTGTTCTGCAATCACTCCGGCTCGTTCAAGCTCATATGGCCCGGGGGTTGCTGAGACATAGATGGTCTGTTTTACCCTGGAATCGAACTCCTCAAAGGTAAGAGGCCTGTTATCAAGGGCAGAGGGCAGGCGAAATCCATAGTTGACCAGGGTCTCCTTTCTTGACCTGTCGCCGCGATACATGCCGTGCAACTGGGG
>DIKH01000186.1:0-917 GCA_002424495.1 Desulfobacteraceae bacterium UBA5623 | reverse complement strand
GGCGGATCTCCCGGCGCCCTGCCGGTCAGGTGCCTGGAGTAGTTTTCGATCCCGTGGCAATAGCCCATCTCGATCATCATCTCCATGTCAAACCTGGTGCGCTCCTCGATCCGCTGGGCCTCAAGAAACTTGCCCTGGTCGCGAAAATATCCTATCCGCCCTTCAAGCTCCGTTGTAATCTGCCTTATGGCCTTTTCCCTTATGGAGGTGGTTGTTACATAGTGTGTGGCGGGATAGATAGTTATTCTGCCTAGAGACTGGATGGCCTTTCCGGTCAGTGGGTCTATCTCATAAATGGATTCCACCTCGTCACCGAAAAAACAGATTCGTACGGCCCGATCCTTTTCATGTACAGGGTATATATCCAGGACATCACCCCTGACGCGGAATCTTCCTCTGTAAAAATCTATGTCTCCCCTCTCATATTGGATATCCACCAGCCTTTTAATTGCATCCTCCCTTGATAGGACGGCGTCCTTTTCAACATAGAGGAGCATGTCGTGATAGGCCTCGGGAGAGCCAAGGCCGTAAATGCATGAGACACTTGCGACGATGATAACATCGTCGCGGTCCAGCAAAGACCTTGTGGCCGCATGTCGCATCTTGTCTATGTTTTCGTTTATGGAGGAGTCCTTCTGAATATAAGTGTCTGACTGGGGGATGTAGGCCTCTGGCTGGTAGTAATCGTAATAACTGACAAAATACTCAACCGCATTATTGGGGAAAAAATTTTTGAGCTCCCCGTACAGTTGGGCCGCCAGTGTCTTATTGGGTGCGATGATCAGGGTTGGCTTTTGGACTTCTGAAATGACATGGGCCATGGTGAAGGTCTTGCCGGACCCGGTGACGCCGAGCAGGGTCTGGTACTGCCTGTCCTCTTTGAGCCCTTGTATCAGCTCTTTGATCGCTTCCGGCTG
>DIKH01000396.1 GCA_002424495.1 Desulfobacteraceae bacterium UBA5623 | reverse complement strand
CTGACCATCCTGCCTGCCTCGTATATGACCGTCCAGATCTTCTCGACGATGCTCCGCAGAAAATTCAGATTTCGCATGTCGCTCGTAATAACGCGTTCCCAGTCCCACTGATCCACATAGGCGCTGTGGTCATGGTCAAGGAAGTAGTCCTTGCGCACAGCCCTCATGTCCGTGCAGATGCCTTCGCCCACTTCACAGCCGAACTGTTTCAGGGCCATCCGTTTCCATTTTGTCGCAGCCTGGACCACCTGTGCCTCAATTCGTTTCTCAAGTCCGAGACCGCAGGGAAAATCAATGGGCGTACGTGAACCGTCCCTGTCGAGGTAGTCGTTGACACCGCTCGCTTTGGTCACAATGAGCGGAACCTGAACCATAAACAGGTTGAGTTCCTTGCAGAGGTTTTCCTCAATAAAATTCTTGACCTTGAATAGCGCCTTCATTCTGTCCTTTGGTCCCACCAGCGCCTCATAGTCGTCGGGGAGAATTTTCTCTACCTCTTCGTAAGTACTGATACCAGGACCCGCCAGATCAGCTTTTTTATCAAATACCATCTCTCTCTCCTTTCAAATGATCCAAACCGCCTTATAAGTGAAGGGCTTTCTTATCATGATCGAAGCCGGTTTGCAAACAGCCTTTTCTTATATTACAAATTGATAAGAAGTAAAAAATCTTCCTGTTGACGGGGAGATCCAAACATATGTTTAAAACGAATGCCAAGGCAAGCCAGCATTTATGCGTAAAAAGCAATATTATCAAGTTGATTCGTGCGACCAGGCAGGCGCCCGGATAAGTTGCATCAGCTTTTTTTCTGATTCAAGAATCAGTGGCAATCCAAAATAGGTTGAAAAACATCCATTACTGTGTTTTATTTAACGGTCTAAAAATATTATGCTTTCGGAGGCAACTACAATGCTTGACCGGGACTCTAATCCCTATTTCGCCTTTGTCTGGCGGGCTCAGCAAATCACCAGTTCTGTGGTGGGCATGGCTCGTAGTACCGGGATATGCGCCATATTCGATTTCAGCGCCTTAATGCCGATGCAATATGCCCAAGCATTAAGAGTGGCTGGCGCTAAACATGTCAAGATCACCCCGGATTATTTCCTGGATATTACGCTGACCGACTTTATGGAGAAATCCTGCGCCAACACCATTTGGGTTGAATATAATCAGGCACTGACAGATATCCATCAGGATATCTTCCTTGAACGACTGGAAAACCTCTCCTTAAAATACAATGTTATTCCGATCACAGGGGATCCGGAGCTTTTGGCAAGCATTGTCCAAATGGATCGTACTGTCGGGGCCATTGCCATAAAAGGTTCGGAGGCCGCAGGCTTTGTAAGCGCTGAGACAACAGGAATCCTTTATTCTATTGCAAGGCAGATGCCGCGGCAATACCGAAAGGATCTGATCATATGGGGCGGCATTGCCACCCCGGAGGCAGCCGCGGCCTTTCTCACCAGCGGCGTCACGGGCATCGTCTTTGAAAGCCTCCACTGGCTGACCAGCATGGTTGAAATTGATGACAACCTGCGCGAGCGTTTGACCAGGCTGCAGCCGGACCACACAAGACTGATCGGTCAGAGGCTGGGGGTGTTTTGCCGCCTCTTCGACAAGGGCAATTCCATTGCCGTTAAAAAACTGGAATCCCATGCAGACTCCCTTTGCCAAGGTGAGATCACGGCAAGGGCGCGACATTCCCTTGTAAGTCGCATTCACAAAGTGTCCATACCGGCCCTTGAAAGCTGCTTAAGCAGTACGGAAATCATCCCACTGGGTCCTGAAGCGGCATTTGCAGAATCTTTTGCCCAACGTTTCGGAAAGTCCACTGGGAAAGCACTTGAAGGTTTTGTCAGAGAAATTGAACGGCTCTGCCATGAAGCGGCTGAGACAAAGGATAGATTACTCAACAGCCATGCGGCGAAAAGATTGGGAACCAAATTTCCCTTTATTCAGGGTGCCATGACCTGGATAACCGACGTTCCTGCCTTTGCCCTGGCCGTGGCAGAGGCAGGTGCGCTTCCTACCATAGCACTGGGGATGAAAAACAAAGGACAACTGGATCATGATTTGGGCAACCTGGCTGAGATAATGGGCAATCGGCCTTTTGCAATAAATATGATAGCCCTTGCAGAAAACCCTTATCGTGATCAGCAGACAGACTGGATATTGCAGATGCGCCCACCCTTCGTAGTGATCGCAGCAGGGGAGCCTTCTTATATTGCAAAATTTCGTGAAAAGGGTATCGAAGTCATTTATATTGCGCCGGACGAGGCCCTGATGAGTATGGCCCTCACATCAGGTGCCCGCTTTCTGGTGCTGGAGGGAAACGAGGCAGGAGGGCACGTGGGGACCCATTCCATGCTCACCCTGGCTCAGATAGCCCTGGAGTTTAAAAGACGGAACCCAAGTCTTTTTAATGACCGTTATCTGATACTGGCAGGGGGAATATATGACAATGAAACTGCTTTTCGCGCAGCAATGCTCGGGGCGGACGCCATCCAGATGGGTACTGCCTATCTTGCCACAAGGGAAATCGTTGACAGCGGCGCATTAAGTCCTCTCTACCAACGCATGATCCTGGAATCGGGGCACGGGCTGACAACCATTACGGGCACAAGTGTCGGGCTGAGGGTACGTTCGCTTAAGACCCCCAAGATAGAGGCCATCTGCGCCCTTGAAAGGAAAATGGTTTCGGGCGGGGAGGACGAAGACGCCTTTCGACGCCGGATCGAGGCCATGAGCGCCGGAAGTCTTTTGATAGCATCCAGGGGAGTCAAAGTCCCCGGTGGCCCGCATCTTGATGAAAAAACGCATTCTGAGGAGGGTCAATTCATGAGCGGGTCAGTCTGCGGGCTGATCCGGCACACATCCACGATAGCCGCATTGCATCGTGAACTGGCTGAAGGAGATTTCACACCGGTGTCGCCACAATTTGCTCGGAAAAAAATTCAGGTGGTTTATAAAAACGCCAGAAAAAAAGGCACAACGGAACGCATCGCCATCACCGGCATGGCAATGGTCAATTCCCTGGGAAACAGCCCCCGGGAGGTCTGGGAGGCAAGTCTTGCCTTAAAGAGCGGGGTGATCGAGGCACCCCGCATTAAGTTGGATCTTACCAGATTCTATGACCCTAACCCCAGGGCAAACGGAAAGACATACTGCAAGGTAGGTGCATTTCATAACCTCACGGTCTCCAGAAAGGATCTGGGCATCCCGCCCCAGGACTTTCGCACAATGTCCGGATCCACAAAGCAGACCCTGTGGCTGGCAGGCCATGCCATAAATCAATCAGGCATCCTTGAATCAGGCATCAGGCCTGAGCGCATAGGCGTGCTTGTTTCCCAGAATTCGGGTGAAGCCGCATCCACCATAATGGACCTGGGTATTTATGTAAACATACACGATATCATCCATGCCATGCAGGATATAATCCCCATCACCCCCGAGCAGGAATCCGCAATAGAGAATCACATCAAATCAGGCATTATTGGTGTAGACGACACCACCCTCCTTGGCAGGCTCAATTGCGCGGCGAGCGGTTTTATCTGCAATAAATACGGCTTCATGGGCCCCAGCCATTCGGTTTCTGCGGCCTGCGCCACCAGCCTTGTGGCCCTGCACAGCGCAGTTCAGATGATCAATAACAATATCATTGACGCCGCAGTCGTTGGCGGTGGAGAAGAAATCCTGAGGCCAGCCCACTATCTGGAATTTTCCGCCCTGGGCGCCCTTGCAGGGATCTCCAACAACGAACGTCCGCCCCGGGAATTAAGCCGCCCTTTTGACGCGGCAAGGGACGGGATGGTCCTGGGTGAAGGCGGAGCAATGATCGTTATTGAACGCGAATCAGTGGCCAGGCGGCGCGGGGCGAATATCTGCGCTTACATTACCGGTATTGGCGCCAGTAACAACAACCGCGGAATGGTTGAGTCTCTGGCAGAGACACAGCAGATCGCCATTCGTTCTTCATTTGAAGATGCCGGCTATACACCGAATGAGGTGGACATGGTGGAGTGCCATGCCACTGGCACGGTGCAGGGTGATGTAGAAGAGGTAAAGGCGCTTAGGGACTTTTTCCCTTCCGGCAAATCAACGACTCTCACCTCTTTTAAGTCACAGATCGGTCATACCTTGGGCGCTTCAGGATTAAACAGCCTCATCCACGGTGTTATGGCCATGCAGGAAGGAATTTTCCCCCCCACCCTCAATTATCAGACCCCTGACCCTGAGATCGCGTTAGAGGCTTGGGGCTTTCATGTGCCGATTAAACCTGAGGATTGGCCGCAACCGGCCGGACCCAGGCGCCTGATGGTAAATGCGTTCGGCTTCGGCGGTTCAAATTATGTGGTCCAGTTAGAACAGTGCCAAAACGACTCGGACGAGGTCTTTGTCTCATTGCCTGACAGCGAACAGGCGCTTGGATACGCTCATTCCGAAATCAGCATGCCCATGGAAATTGACGGTCTTTGCTTCTACACCGGCCAGGTGCAGGGAAAGCCTTATCGTCTGAGTGTTGTGGCGGATGACGATAAACAGGCGCGGAAAAAGGTTGCGGCATTCCCCCCCATAAAACATGGGATGCTTTCGCCAAGGCTCTTAAGGGAAATGGCCCGGGCGGGAATATTTATCTCCCAGGAAGGCACATCAAGCCCGCCCCTTGCATTTGTCTTTGCCGGTCAGGGCACCCACTATCAGGGGATGGGTAAGGAGCTTTACGAAACTTTTCCCCTTATCCGCGAATGGATGGACCGCATTGCAGCGGTCGCGGATTTTGACATCCTGGATCTCCTGTTTAACTCCCGAGAGGAGGACCTGCAAAAGACACGCTGGCAGCAGCCTGCCCTTTTCACCATGGAATATGCCATGGTGCAATATCTTATGTCCATGGGTGTTATTCCTCAGGCCTTGGCCGGACACAGCCTGGGAGAGCTTGTTGCGCTTTGCGCCGCCGGTGTATTCTCCTATGAAGACGGCTTTCACATCGTCAACAAGCGCGCCCAGTGTATGGACAAGGCAGCGGGCTTAAGCGTGGATCCGGGCGCTATGATCGCAGTGGACGGCCCCCTTGAAATGCTCAAGGCAAAGATTGCCGAGCGTGAAAACATATTCTTCACAAACTTCAACTCTCCCCACCAGATAGTCCTTGGGGGTGGAACCGATAATATACAAGGCCTGATGGAAGAACTTCAGAAAGAAGGCTGCCGGACCACACGGCTCAAGGTGAGCATGGCCTTTCACTCCCCGATCATGAAGGTCATTCATGATGAAATGGAGGCCTATATTGCTGATATGTTGTTTCATGCGCCCGGCATTCCCGTTATCTCCAATACCACGATGAGGCCATTTCCAAGCGACCCGGATGAGATCAAGAAAATAGTAATGGCCCATCTGGAATCCCCGGTCCACTGGATGCAAAATGTGACGACCCTTTGGAATGATCACGATATCAGGCTCTTTGTGGAGATTGGTCCCAAAGATACCCTGTGTAACATGATTTCCGAAATAACGGAGCAGGCCCAGTGTATAAATACCTGCGAACCGGAAAAAGAGTCCTTCACCTTTAGGACGGCCATGGCCCGGCTCTTTACCATGAGTCAGCTCAAACCCCTCAAATCGCCGGACCGGATTGATCTTGCCCGGGCTTCTGCCGCCACTTTGTCCGTAGCAGAAAAGACAGCAGCCACGCCGGCGGATAATCCTGTGAGCGCTATAATTCAACGGGAGATCAATGCGTTTATCCTTGAATCATTCGGAAGGATTTTAAGGCCACAGATCCTTTCGGCAATCAAAAGGGAAATTGATCCATCATTCAGCTACGAGCGCTTGGAAGATCTGCTTCCTCCCTGCTCTAATGTCACCCCCCCTGCCCAGGTTTCCATTCCTGAAAAACGCATGCCGTCATTTAAAATCATTCAAGAGGCCCAACCATCGGCAAAAAACATCCCCCCTTCCATGTCCTTTGATCAAAGGCATCCTGCCCCGGCAGAGGGCTCGCAAATGGAGCAGATCATCAGAATCATCATGGATGCCACCGGTTATGAACGGGACGAGATCGAACCGGATATGGATATCCGGCAGGACCTCGCCATCAGGTCAAGCAGGCTCCCGGTGATCATGGATGCGGCAGAGCGAACATTCGGGATAACCATCGCCCTTGAGGACTTTATCGGCGTACGCTCCATCAAAGACATGTCTGATCGCATTTCTGAGATCATGTCCCGTGACGGAAAAACTATTACTGCTGCTCCTCCCGAAGCCGGAACACCGATTGCCCCGGCTGTGGAAGCGCATACTGCCCCATCAGAGAATGAAGATTTCAGCAAACTACCGCCACTGATGCGTCTTGTATTGAGTGAGGCGCCGCTTGAAAAAACACCTGTCAATCCTCTGGGATTAAAACAGGGGGTGACGGTTGCTGTAATCCATGGAGGGGCATATTCCGGCCTGGCATCGGAATTGGGAGATCTATTGAGCCGTAAATATAGGCTGCGGACCGTGTCTGTAAACATGGTGGGCCGCAAAGGAAAAAATGGCGGCTATGATCTGCGTACTGCAGAAGGGGCCAAAAAGGCCTCCGATTATCTGACCTCTCTGAAATCCCTGGCAGGGATCATCCTGGCCTTGGACGAACAATCCTGCATAGAACTTGAAGAAGTGCAGGATATTACCAAACTACTGACCGGATTTTTCAGTTCCATGAAGGCCCTTTTGCACTCGCAGGCAAAGAGGTTCTGTTTGGTAATCCGACGCGGCCTTTTGACTGACAGCCCGTCGGCAATCGCTGCCGAAGGGGTACTGGGCATGTACCTGGCAGCGGCCCAGGAGTATTCGTCAATGATGTTTCGCAGCGTCTCGCTGGATATGGACACAGACATCCAATTAGCCATGGACCTGGCATTGGACCGTGATAACCCGGTTGTTCAGATCGTATACCGCGGCCAGGACCCCTTCACGCTCCAGATAACGAACCATCCAATCAAGCCAACAGAACCATTAGAACCAATCGAACTGAGACGGGAAGATGTTGTTGTTATATCCGGCGGAGCAAGAGGCATCACCTCCCACATGGCACGTGCCCTGGCCCCATTTGGGGTAAAGTTGGCCCTGCTTGGCAGAACAGAATTGCAACCACTTGTAGATGATAATGGCTCGCCCATGACAGGCCAGACCACGCAAGAGGCACTGCGCCGCATTGTCACAAAACGCTATCCAGGTATCACTGCAGACAGTCTTGAGATAGAAATCAAAAAAGCCATGGCATCAGCTGAGGTCACAAATACATTAAAGTGTCTTTCCGACCTGGGCCTTAAAGCTGAATATTATACCTGTGATGTGTCCGACGTGCAGCAGACGACAGAGGTTGTAGACAAAATCTTAAAACGTTACGGCAAGATAGACTGCATTATCCACGGGGCAGGTATCCTCCGTGACTCATTCATGGAATTTATGAACCCTGAGGATTTTTCGCAGGTCATAGATGTAAAGCTTCTGGGTTTTTGGAATCTCTTGCTGGAGGCCTCCGGTCACGGCCTGCGTATGGTTGTTGGGCTTTCTTCCATTGCAGCGGTCCTTGGAAACCCCGGTCAGGTCAATTACTGCGCCGCCAGCCGCTCGCTTTGGGCGGCAATTAATGCAGTTAAAACGGATAATGGCCCAATTGTCACAAAGACGCTGATGCTTCCCCCCATAGAAGGGCTTGGCATGGCAGCTGATCCTGAAATTAAAGATCTGATGAAACTAAGAGGGATGGATAAGTCCTATATACATGTAAATGAACTGACCGGGCTTTTTCTAAGAGAGCTTTTTCTGAGCACCCATGACCAGCGCCTGGCCATATGGGCCAGGGCCATTCCACAGACTAAGATTGTCAGGATGAACCTGAATGAACCAGTAACGGCCGCAGATGGCCTTTATTCAGCAGGAGTCACCTTTGAACGATATCATCTGCCTATGATCCGGGAGGTGAGACTTCTAAACCTTGAAAAGGGTGAGCTTGAGGTTCGACGGAATTTTTCTCCTGAGCACGATTTATGGCTTTTAGATCACAGCCCGTTTAAGTTTCTAAAGCATCCCATTGTATCCGGAATAATGGCTATTGAGACATTTCTCGAAACGGCACATGTGTTATATCCTCATCTAAGGCCCCTCAGCATCAGCAATGTTGAATACAAGGACATCCTCATGTGCCCTCCTGGGACAGGGCGGGAGGCCCGGATCGTTTTAAACACGCAAAAAGGTCATAAAGGCCAGAAGCTTTGCGACGTCCTGTTCTCAAGCCGCGACATTTCACCTACAGGCAGACCCCTCGATCACTGGACAACGAATTATCAGGGTCAGGTGATCCTGGGGGGACATACCCCTTCGTTGTCTGACTGGCCGGACTTCACGGTCAGCCCTGATCTTCTGGATACAAGGCCTTTAGCCAGGGAAGAAATCGCGAAAAAATATCAGGACCGCAGTAACCTGCAGGGACGCTATCGCGTGCTTTACGCCCTTGACGGAACAGGGCCGGGAGTCATCAGCGGCAGCATGATATATAGAGAGTCATCGGATTTTTCGGGACTCACGCGGGTCTTATACCAGTATCCTCCCTATCTGCTCGAGGCCCTGGCGCACATGGCCTTTTTCTATGTAATCATCAGAGACGAGAAAGAAACCCGGAATATGATCCCTGCATCAATCGGCGAGATTTGTGTTACACGCTCCGTAAAACCGGGAGAGAGCATCCTCATGGCAGCCAGAGTAAAGTCCCAGGACAAAGATGGACTTACCTGGGATGCCTGTGCAACGGATGAAAATAACATTATCATCATGCAGGTCAAAAGCTTAGAGATGAAATGGTTCACAGAGTAAGGAGACCTTTTGATGAATAGAGTTGATGTAGTGACTGTCAGACGCGGGGCTGATATGAAGGCTTTTGTTAATCTTCCCTGGAAGATCTACGGGCAAGACCCCAATTGGGTTCCTCCTTTAAAATCCGATATGGCAAGACTGCTCAATCCTAAAAAACACCCTTTCTGGGATTTTTCTGAGCGGGAACTCTTTTTGGCCTTACGGGGTTCGGAGGTAGTGGGCCGAATCGCCGCCATAGTGGACAGGCATTACAACCAATACCACAATCAAAAGATGGGCATCTGGGGATTTTTCGAGTGCGAAAACGATCCGGAGGCGGCAGTTACGCTTTTTTCTGCGGCTGAAGATTGGATACGAAAAAAGGACATCGCCTTTATGAGAGGCCCGCTCAACCCCTCTACCAATTACGAGGTTGGGTTACTAATCAGAGGTTTTGACACGCCGCCCTGCCTGATGATGCCTTACAATCCCCCTTATTATCAGGAGATGGTGCATTTTTGTGGTTTCCGCAAGGAAAAGGATCTTTTTGCATACCGGTTTGATCGGGACTTCCAGCCGCCTGTATGGACCACTGCCCTGGCAGAAAGGCTGGCCCAAAAGGATGAAATCAGCATAAGGCAGTTCAGCCGCAACAACCTCAACGCCGATCTCAAGCTGATGAATGATATATATAATGAATGCTGGGCGCACAACTGGGGGTTTGTGCCCATGGATGACAACGAACTGAAGGAAACGGCAAGACAGATGTCTATTATCCTGGATACTGAACTTGCCTTCTTCCTCCATTACAAAGAAGAGCCTGTGGGCGTCTGTCTGATTCTCCCGGATGTCAGCCCCCTGCTTAAGCGCTTAAATGGCCGTGCCGGCCTTTTCGCCCTGATAGCAAAGAAGCTCTACTGGCCGGAGGTGACAGGGCTAAGGGGACTATTACTGGGGGTGAAGGGGCAATACCATCAGATGGGTCTTCCTTTGGTCGTATTCGATCATCTGATGCGTGTCCTGCGCAGCAAGGAACAGTACCAATATCTGGAATTGGGGTGGAACCTGGAAGACAATGACGCCATAAACCGACTGTATGAAGAAGGCGGCGCAAGACCCACCAAAATTTACCGTGTGTACAGAAAGGATATTATCACATAAGATATGTAGATGTCTAATTGATAACTTGGCGCCAAAATCTGTGCCACAAAATCGAGTAATATATGAACGGATTTTTTAAGAAAAAATGTATGTTATCATGTCGGCCCTGAGTCAACCCAATATCCTGCCAATAACAATGGACCTAACAACAAATTTTTTTCTTCACGTCTTATTAGTACTACAGCGACAGATTTGG
>DIKH01000230.1 GCA_002424495.1 Desulfobacteraceae bacterium UBA5623 | reverse complement strand
ATTTTTTTTCTTGACATAATCAACCTATGGATATAACTTATCTAGCAAGGCTAACAAAAATAGACAAGGAAAGAGGTTAATCATGGATACGGAAACAATTAAATACGAACTCAAACTCCGGGGCTATACGCTAAAGCGGCTTGCTCAGGAGATCGGGGTATGCCTAATGACCGTTCAACGCGAGATACATAAGTTCCCGAACTCCGAGCGCGTTCGCCGGGCGATTGCAAATAAGATTGAACAAAAACCCGAAGACGTATTCCCGGAATACTATAACTCCCCCAGGGCTAAATACAGTCCTGCCCGAACAAAGGCCTGCTGCTAACGGAGCGAGCATGCCATCATCTGGTCAATTTACTGGAGGCCATATGACAACATTTCTAAAGTCATCCGAAGAAGCCGTAGCATTTGGTGAGAATGCAAACCCTCACCAGGTAAAAATATTAAAGATTTTCAGAAGCTTTTATTTACAAGCAGCAAAATCTTTTCCAAAAGGCTCCTCAATAAAGGACCTTGAAGTCGCACTCTTTTTTGCGACCAAGGCTCAATTCATGCGAGAGGCCCTGGAAGCTGCCCAGCAACGGAGTATTTAAAAATGAAAAAATTTATCATCATCGCCATTGTGGCTTTTGCGCTTGCTTCATTCGCCGTCAAAGCTGCGACCAATTACGCCAACGAGATCAAAGAGCAGCGCCAGGTCGCGCTGGAAGAGATCCACTAAAGGAGGTTAACCATGCACCCGGCCAAGATTCAATATGAGCTTAAAATTCGGGATATTACACAAAAAGCTATTGCCCTGGAGATAGGGGTGGCTGAGATGTGTGTATCTCATGAAGTCAACGGCATCCCCGTCTCTGAGCGGATCAGGCAGGCCATCGCTAAAAAAATCGACCGCCATCCGACAGAGGTTTTCCCTGGGTATTATTTCGGGCCAAGGCGTAATCGCATAAAAAAAGCCGCCTGATATTCTCTGCTTTTTTTAGTTGCGGGGGAGTAGATGAAAATTACAGATGACGCCATAGCCGATTTATTAAGCAGGGGCTTTTCGCAAGCCGGGATTGCGCGCCTATATTCATGCTCAAGACAGGCCGTTAATTCCAGGCTTCATTATGGAGCTAAACCGAAAGAGCACTTGAGATGGGTCAAATGCACGAAAATATACTGGTTTCTTATCCAGGGACTGACGGATGCTGAGACCGCTAAACGGGCCGGCATCTCAAAAGATTCGATTCACCATTATAAATCAAGATATTTCGATCACTTAAAGCTGAGGCCCGGGAGGCGCATGTGATGCTTCCGGAAGTGGTTGCCGGCGAGACCCAGGCTCTGAGTCCGACATGTCCGGATTTGACGGCGCTATCATTATATAAGAGGTCTAATAACCTGTCAGAGGCGGAAAACAGGATCGCCCTGGCCCGGGCCGACCTCATCCGGGCGTATATGAAGGAAAAAGACAAGGCCAAGACCGCGAAACAATCCGTGGTCAAAGCAGGAATGGTTTTTATACAGGGTTACAACACCGGACACCTTCTCCCTAAGGTATTTGAGGTCCTGGGCAAAACATCATTTCAAACCGTTCAAACCTGGATCAGGAAATGGCTGGACTCCGATTGTGACTATACGGCGCTTGCCACACAATATGGAAACCGCAAAGGCCAGCGTAAAGTGACTGAGGATGAGTTTAACTCCGCGCTTTCCTTCGCCCTTCACCCGAACCGGCTCAGGATGGCCGAGATCACCCGCCTTACGAAAATGTCCCTTCAAAGAAGGGGCATCCCCACACCATCGCATGAATCAACGATCCGGAGGGCGCTGGAAGACTGGCGTGACACCTATTATGACAAGTGGGTGTTTTGCCGCGAGGGCGAAAAGGCCCTGAACGACAAGGTGCTCCCCTATCTGGAACGCGACGCGGGGCTTCTGGACGTGGGAGATGTGCTGGTTGCGGACGGCCACACGCTCAACTTCCAGGTGCTGCACCCCTTCACCGGCAAGCCTGTCAGGATGACGATGGTGACCTGGTATGACTGGGCATCGTGCATGCCAGCGGGCTGGGAGATTATGCCGACCGAGAATGTTCAATGTGTGGCGGCCAGCCTGCGCCGCGCAATTCTTACCCTGGGAAAGATGCCCAAGGTGGCTTATCTGGACAATGGAAAGGCCTTTAAGGCGAAGCTGTTCACGGACAAGGACATTGATTTTGAAGAGACGGGCTTTTACGGCATGTTCGCGCGCCTTGGCATGGAAACCATATTCGCCTGGCCATATAACGCGCAGTCAAAGCCGGTGGAAAGGTTTTTCGGGACATTCAGTGGAATAGAGCGGCTTATGCCGACCTTTTCCGGCACCTCCATCCAGGATAAGCCCGCCCATTTGTTGAGAAATGAAAGGCTGCACAAACAGATGCATGAAAAGAAATACGGCGGGTGGGTCCCTACTGTGGAAGAGGCCGATCAGATTATTGCCGGGTGGGTGAACGAATACGCAGGCAGGGCGCATGCGGGCCTGAAGGGCCTTCGGCCCAGGGACGTGTTTGATGCAGGCAAGGGGCCGGGAGTGGACCCTGTGGCGTTACGGTTTTTGATGATGAGCATGGAAATTAAAAGCGTGGGCCGAAACGGGATCCACTTTATGGGCCGGAATTACTATGACGTGGAACTCTATGGATATAAAAGGCGCGTGCTGATCCGCTATGACCTGGAGGACCTATCCGAGATCTATGTGTATGACGAGGCGGGGAAAAAGGAGATCTGCGCAGCAAGGCCCATACAGCCGGTACACCCTGTGGCAAAGCTTACCGGGATCAAGGAAGACATGGAGCTTGTCAAGGAAGGGATCAGGCTGAAAAAGGGGCTTAAGAACGGCACGGTGAAAGAGGCTCGGGAGTATATCGGGGCGGCTCCCATGCTGGTCGCCATACCTGATCCGCAGATTACGCAGATTGACGCAGATTTTAAGACTTTGCCTCAGGCGGAGGCCGAGCATATCGAGGAGGAGGCCGCCAAGATGCGGGTGCTGCCGTTTCCGGCGCCGGAAAAGACATGGCAGTCGGATGCTGATCATTATGAGGACTGCCTGGAGAGGGAATGCAAGGGGGAGGTTCTGCCCCTCAAAGAGATGGAGTTTATGCGGGCTTTTGAACAGATGCAGGAATACCGGGACCTTAAGGGACGGTTTGAATTTCTGCGGGATTATTGGCTGACAGAGGGGAGAGAGAAATCCTTATGAAAAACACATTTGTTGAGACTCTGAATGCGAAGAATTTTATCACCGCCATGAGGGAGGCGGAGAGGATGCCGGGCGAGCCTATTATACTTGCCTTTCACGGGCCTGCGGGCAGGGGCAAGACCAACACGTGCCGGTATTATGCCGCCCAGGAGGGCTGGACTTATTGCCGGTGCGGCAAGGGCTGGCAGAAATCAGAGCTTTGGATGCTCCAGGATTTATGTTTTGAGCTGCGGATTGATCCTATCCCGGGTCGGAAAAAAGCGGCGTTTGACGCCATCGTGGGAAGATTGTCGGAAAACCCCAGGGCGGTTGTGATTGATGAGGCGGACAAGATGCCTGACGGGCATCTGGAGTGGGTGCGGGATTTTGTGGACCTGACCTCTGCGCCGTTCGCCCTGGTTGGAGAGAAGCTTTTGAAGGTCAAGATGGACAGGGAAAAGAGGATATGGAGCAGGACCCTCCGGGTCGTGGAGTTTGAGCCCATCACTGCCAAGGATATTTTATTTTTTGCGAAGGAAGTGACAGAAGAAAAGGACGGGAACGGGAAAGTAACGACCCCTGGCCTCAGACTCTCGGGAAATCAGGCTGACATGATGAGCAGGTCGGCCCAGGGCGATTTCAGGCCGGTGAAACGCCAGGTGTTTTTTGTCGAGGAGCTTTGCCGGGTGAACAACACGAAGACCGTGACGGATGAAATGATCAAGGTGGCTATAAAGAAGGAACAAA
>DIKH01000363.1 GCA_002424495.1 Desulfobacteraceae bacterium UBA5623 | reverse complement strand
TATATTCGGCTGGCTGGTATTCAAGGAGGAAAATATCAAAGAGCGACTCCTGGGCGTTTCCATAATGATGGCCGGGGTGGTGATCATAGGGTTTCCGGGCTAGGTAGTATCCATCCAGAAATGGCTATTTTGCCCAATATCTGCATTAGGCTAAGGTCCAATTTTGAGTTGTTAATTTTTAATTGTGAATGAAAGGAAAAATCCTATTTTAATTAAAAATCCAACAGTTAAAATTAATAATTCGTCACGTATTCCTGCGGTTAAAGTCTTCGCATGCCTTGATCTTGAACAAAATATCTCATTTCTGGATGGACACCAGGTAACTTTCAAACCCCTTGACTTATAAGGTATAAAGCCACTATATGGAAAATTCTGTTTGTTAGATCTGTGGATTATGTTTCCATTGCCTTTGACAAACACTATCTTGAATCCGGCAGGGCTTGGTAATATTTGCTCAACATTACCCTGCCTCTTTATTTTTTTGTATCTTATCCCAGGAAGATTTATGGTAACAAATTTGAATGAACGCAACGTAAAATCGCTTCAGGAAGATATCCGGCGATTGGTCGGGGAGAAAAACGCCATAATACTGGTCCACAATTACCAGCCGCCGGAGGTGCAAGACGTTGCTGATCTTTGTGGCGATTCCCTTGAACTCTCCATAAAGGCATCCAGGACCAATGCGGATGTGATCGTCTTTTGCGGGGTCCACTTCATGGCGGAGACAGCATCAATCCTGTGTCCTGATAAAAAGATTCTGCTTCCGGTCCTGAATGCCGGCTGCCCCATGGCCGACATGATTACGGCAAAAGCCCTCGGCGAGATAAGACAAAAAAAGCCTGATGCCGTGGTAATCAGCTATGTCAACACCACAGCGGATGTTAAGGCCCAAAGCGACATATGCTGCACATCAGCAAATGTCATCCAGGTTGTCAATTCCGTTGACCCCGCGGCTGAGATCTTTATGACCCCGGACAAGAACCTTGCGCAGTATGCACAAAAAAATTCCGATAGAAAGATTTCTTATTGGGAAGGCTACTGCCCTATTCATAACAGCCTGACGCCAGGGCAGGTGATGAAGGTAAAGAAGGCCCACCCGGAGGCGGTTTTCATTGCCCATCCGGAATGTCCGCCAGATGTCCTTGATCTTGCTGACGTGATTAAAAGCACATCGGGCATGCTTGCCTTTGTATCTGAATCTGATAAAAAGGAATTTATCATCGGCACTGAAATAGGGATCATCTATCCCATGTCAAAGGCGAATCCGGGGAAGTTGCTGATTCCTGCCGACTCCAATATGATATGCAGGGAGATGAAAAAGATCGCCCTTACGGATATCAGAAGGTCATTAAACGAGATGCGGCCCGAGGTAAAGGTGCCGGAAGATATACGGATAAAGGCCAAAGGCGCGGTGGACCGCATGCTGGCCATTCCGGCAAAGGCCTCAAGGGCTCAGGATTCCACGGCAAATTGCCTGGACTAAGTAACCGGCAGACCTGACGAAAGGCGCTTTTATGCACCAGCCAAAAGAAATAATATCCAACCTTGAATATTTGCGGAAACTTTTTATCATGCCCGACTCACCGGACAAGTTTATTGAGTTCGGCAACGACCTTCTTGAGATGATCCACGACTTTTTTCAGCAGAAGGGGGGCATCCACAGCGCAATCACCCTGCCTGAATTGAGCCACCTCTTTGATCAGACAGCCGTACCGGCCAGCCCAAGACTTATCAAGGACGTGCTTGGAGAGATAAAAGGCAAGATCGTAAAGCATTCGGTCAAGGTCGGCAGCCCTTATTATATCGGCCACATGACCAGTGCGATACCCTATTTCATGATCCTGCTGGAGATGATCATAGCAGCCCTGAACCAGAATCAGGTCAAGATAGAGAGCGCCAAGGCATCCAGTTTTGTGGAAAGGGAACTGGTGGCATGGCTCCACCGCCTTGTCTTTAACAAGGGCGACAAATACTATGAAAAAAACATCCAGAACCATCGGGTGGCCTTGGGAAACGTCGTCTCGGATGGAACCCTTGCAAATCTGACAGCCCTTCTTGTGGCCAGGGAAAAGGCCTTCGCCCCTGACGGCGATTTTCCGGGCCTTCGTATGGCAGGCATGGCGCGTGCCTTGCGGCATTATGGATATTCGAAGGCCGTCATCCTGGTGTCCAAGCGTGGGCATTATTCCATCACCAAATCCGCCAATCTGTTGGGCCTGGGTGAAGACAATGTCATTAGCATCGCGGTAGACAGCAATAACCGCATTGATATAAAAAAACTTCGCAAAAAGATAGAAGAACTACAAAAAAAGAACAGGAGGGGAAGGACAAAGATTGTCTCGATTATAGGGATCGCCGGTACTACAGAGACCGGTTCGGTTGACAACCTTTATGAAATGGCAAACATAGCCCGTGAGACAGACACCCATTTTCATGTGGATGCCTGCTGGGGGGGGTCAGCCATCCTTGTGGACGAATACAGGCACCTGTTCAAGGGGATTGAACAGGCGGATTCCGTCACCATTGATGCCCATAAATTGTTGTACTGCCCCATGTCCATGGGGGTTGTCCTTTTTCAGGATGAAAAAGACCTGCGTTATATCCGTCATTCTTCTCAATATGTAATCCGCAGAAATTCCGTTGACACAGGCAGGTTTACTATTGAAGGCTCACGTCCTTTTTCCTGTTTGAAACCATGGGCGTCTCTTAAGATTATCGGCAAAGAGGGCTACGGACTCCTTTTTAAACAGGCCCAAAAATCTACCGACAATCTAAAGATGATCCTTGATAACTGCGGCAATTTTGAGACCTTGAATAATCCCCAGCTCTTTATCCTGATTTACCGCTTTATACCCGGCGTGGTAAAAAAACAGCTGATGGCCTGGAAGAAAGACAGATCAAAAGACAGTGAACGAAAGATCAGAAAGGTCAACAATTTGATCAATGGCTTGAACATCAAGCTTCACAAGGCCTTAAGGAGAGATGACACATCATTTGTCTCCAGGACCACTATGGAATCAACCACCTACCGCCCGCAAAAGATCGTGGTGCTCAGGGCCGTCCTGATTAACCCCCTTACTAACAGCCAGATCCTTGAAGAGATTGTCGCAACCCAGAACCGTATTGGGCTAAAGATATGGAAGGAATTCAAACCGGTGTTTTACAGACTAAGTGACAGTAGTCTTCAAGACCCTGAGATGATAGTGTCTGCCCCTGTTTCGGCCTGATCTGAGGATTGTCCCACCAGCATGTTGCAGAATTTTTCGGCATTTCTCTCTATTAATTCGATTGCCGGTCTTGCAGGAGATCCCGTAGTGCTTGACAGATAATAGTATTTTGAAACACACGGATCTGACTTGCTAACCGTTGATGCCGACCATATTATCCTCCTGGTCGGGACATCAATAACATTTATTCTCTCATTGACACATGAAGACAGGGACATGCTTCCATCAAAATAATAGAGGACTTCACCTGTGATGATCAGATCATAGCCCTTCGAACGCGCCACATTCAGGCAGTTGACAATATCAACAGAGTCTTCTTCTGTTTCTTTGGATATTGATGAATCGCCTTCTTTAATCAGGCCGTCAAAAACGGCCTCGGCAGCGACCTTTCCTGTTCCGGGGGCATAATCTGGTTCGGCAAATCTGAATACCGCCACCCTGGACTGTCCTAGCGGATTGGCCTCAGGGTACAGGTAGATCCGCTCCGGGAGGTCCACAAAAAAGGATTTCCATGCGGTCGCCGTATAACGCTGAAAGAGACAGCCGGGCAAGAATATGACAGCACACAAGGAAAATATGACAATCTTTCGTTTTATGCCCATGCCAAGTAATTGGGATAACTTCAATGTCTTCATATCCCAATCTATCGGCAGTTTCTGTCGGAAGTTTAACCTCTGCCTCATTCCGTCAACTGCTCCAGGGATATCCCCAGGGCTTTGGCAAGCTTACGAAGCGTATTAGTTCCGGGCCTTGCATTAGGTTTTTCAAGCTTGCCATAAGCGGGCTGGCTCATTCCGGCCCGCCTGGCAACTTCGGCTTGACTCAAGCCAAGGTGATCACGCCAGGCCTTAAGCAGGCTTTCGCCTCTGACCACATTCGCCTCAACCACTTCCTGTGGAAACCATACCTCAGATTCATCGGGAACATAGTTTTTGACAAGATCCTGATAGACATCCCAAGGAATTACTGCAAAGGCGGGTTTGTCATCCTGTTTAATTATTTGTGGTTCAATAAGTGTGTT
>DIKH01000242.1 GCA_002424495.1 Desulfobacteraceae bacterium UBA5623 | reverse complement strand
GGTAGTGGTTTAACTCTTTAATTAATTCCTATTGTTGATCAAGTTTACCAACACTTACCTTTTGCCGCTCGATCAGTCGCCCGCCTTCATCTTGAACTATTGCAAAAAATGCAACAACTGAATCATGCTCCAGATCACCACATCCCATGAATTGCCGTTCAGAGATAAATACAAAAAAATTCCGCCTTTATTTGGGATGAATTTTTTTGTTTCCAGGATTACCGGCCTGCGGCCTTGGCCAAGCTATCTATTTTTTTTCCTTAAAATAATGGTCAAAAAATAGATGCTTTCAGGTCCTATATCGTGCTTTTTGGCCCCAAAATGGGTGATATAAGAAACCTCCCTCACCGTGAATTAATTGAATAATCTTCTTTTTACCCCTAAAAAAAGCTATATAAACCCTAATTAAGGGGGATTTTCAAGAGTATTTTACTTGATTTCAAACAGTTAGCTTGACCCGCCCTTTAATGGGCGACCCCCATTCGCACCCGACCCCCATTCGACCCCATTCGCGAAGTCAGCGCTGCGACGTCGTCACGAAATAAAATAGAGGACAATCAAGGGCACCAGGTTGAGCAGGAATATGCCGATCTTGTAAACAGCAAGACCTGCGTAATGAATGGCGTCAAAGGTCTCAACCGACAACTTGAACCAACGACCATGTAATCCGTACATCCAGTCATGGGCAAAGACAAAGACGCCGAACCAGATCAATAGAACTGTATAGTTGAGGCCTACACACCAGAGAAGAATTTCTTTGATTTCATTCATGGTCATGACACACCTCGATGGCCAACCCAAAAACCGATCAGTCTGCGACAACTCTAATCTGAAAGCTGATTAAATCAAAAACAACATGCATCCCAAGATGCTCAAAAAACCTGGCAGACCCATAAATGACACCCCATTTCGTGCGGTCTATATCGAAATGTGCTTCGGCTGCGAGACCATTCTCGGGCGTCCTTGTCACGGTGGCAAAAAAGTCCTGGTCAACTTTGAGACCACGCAATTCCAGCGTCGCGTTGATTTCATAATTGGGCACGGTCAGAAACGGATTTTTTACAGGCTTAGCATGGTTAATCTCAATGGTTGCCGTTGGAAAGGCTTTTGTCAGAAAAAAATCATCGGATTTCAGATGGGCGATCAGCACCGGCTGTAGATCATCCCCTTCCAGGTTTATGTTGACGATGGAATTCATATCAATATCGAATATGCCGGTAAAAACGCCATGTTTAGCCTGGAGTTCCCCGTTGCGGATCTTGACGGTTCCAAAATGACTGGTGTTGGCATTTCTCCCTGTCCACTGGATGATGCTCCGGTCTGAATCCACCCGGTATAACCGGTCATCCAGTTTTAACAGGGTCTGGGGATCATCCGGTTCTTCAACCCCCTCACCTTCCGATAAAAGTCCGGCGGAACGCCATGCCTCTATACCGCCCTCTAACACATGGACATGGGCAAATCCTTCGCGCTCAAGCTTTTCAGCTGCCGTGCTTGCATCACGGGACCTGCTGCTGGATCCATAAACTACGATATCAGTATCCTTTTCCTTTATTACGGCCATGAGTTGATCCATAAATGTGACCTCAAAAACGCATGCATTCCTTGCGGTGGGTAAATGGATCTTTTGGAAATGACTGTTCACCAAGGTATCTATGAGATAGAAGGCTTTTCCTTGTTCTATCCACTGGTGAAGCTCGGTGGGGGATAGCACGTTGTACTTTTTGGAGCTGTCCATCTGAAACCTCCTTTTCAATGTAGATGTTGTGTTTTCAAGGATGATTTGTGCGGCCGCACGTCCAGACCTGACACCTTCATCCTCCTGCCATCTTTATTCTCCAGTGAGAGTCACCACTATTTTTCTCTCTCTTGGCTTAATATCACATTCCAGATGGAAGATCTGTTGCCATGTCCCTATAGCGAGTTTTCTCTTGCTTAAGGGGATTGTCAATGAAGGCCCGAGGAGGCTCGCCTGAAGATGGGAGTGCCCGTTTCCATCATGCCAGGTTTGCTCATGCCCATAATTGAGGTTGGGAGGGATCAATCTGTCGAGGAGCTCAGGCAGATCTCTTTTGAGTCCCGGCTCAAACTCAATCATGCCGATGGCGCCCGTGCTTCCTATATTGAAGATGTTTACAATCCCTGTCTTCATTCCTGAGGCAGACACAATTTGTTGAACCGTCTCAGTAAGATCATGCATGTCTCCGTGCCCCTTGGTCGATATGGCCATAATCTCTTGATAAATCATTTCTCTCCTCATTCATAATTTATCATTCAGGCTGAATCCCTTCAATATCCCTAGCATACTTCAGTCAAAAGGCGACTTGGCCCCTTCAATTTGTAATGTGTATATCCTTGCCAACTATTTGTAGCGTTACCTGCGTTCCCATGGCTATCTGAAGTTGCATATCTTCTTTGGTTTGCATTATCGCTTTTTCACCTCCCGAGCTTCCTTGCATATTTATCGCTGCATCCATAGCGAAATGACTTATAAAGATCCCTGAAAATCTTCCAAAGTAAAAGAGCGGCAAGAGTTATTAACCCGGCAATAAAACATACCAGTTATGCTGCATAGACAATTTTTGGATGCTTGAAATACTTTGCAACTCTATCTGGTTTTTTCTGAAGCATCCGTAAATGTGACAGCGCTTTATTGTGCAATTGGACTTTTGTTCTTGCCGGTGAGGCTGAATGGACGCCGCCCTTTAAATCACAGTTCAGGTATTCATCAGGGTTTAGCTCCGGGCTGTAAGATGGCAAAAAGAAAAGTTCAATTTGTTCATTATGTTCTTGAGCCCAGTCTTTAACCAAGTAGCTATGATGAACGCGAAGATTATCCAGAATCAGAAAAATTTTTTGATCAGCATCTTTAATCAAACGTTGCATGAATTTGATCATCATTTGCGCGTTCATGGTATCTTTATAAATCATAAAACGTACTTTGCCTTGGTTGGTAATAGAACTGATCAAATTGAGGCGTTGCTTTTTTGCGCAAAGCCTAATTGCAGGAGTTCGTCCCTTGGGTGCATAACTGCGGCCATGCTGACTGTCAGAGCACAGACCGGTTTCATCTCCCCAATGGATCTCTGCTTTTTGTTTTCGTAATTATTCAGCGTAATTTTA
>DIKH01000296.1 GCA_002424495.1 Desulfobacteraceae bacterium UBA5623 | reverse complement strand
CTCTTGAATTGATTGAGCTGGACCTTTTGCGGCTCATGGCAGGTCAAACACGGCGCGGTGAGCTTTTTAGCCAGGCTGAGGTCAAGGGGAGCATGCGGATTGGTATGACACTGCAGGCATCCTTCAAGTTCATAATGGCTCTTCCCGCTGTGACATTGGCTGCATTGGGGTATGATTTCCATGACGTTGGGCGGATGCCCCGCGTGACAGTCCACACAGCTGACTGCGGTTTTATGGGCCCCGCCTTTTTCAGCAATATCTTTAGGCGCTTCGGAGTGACATTTAACGCAGTCGCTGCTTGCCAGGATCGTTGATTGTCCCTCTGCCGCCGGTTCCGCCTGAACGTTGGCCTCCGCCGCCTGCGCCCCGCCAACAAGCCCTGTCGTTAGCAGGCAAAACAGACATAAAGCCCCAAACATACTATGCCGGACTACCGTTTTTTTACCAGACTCCTTTTTCTCCACCTTTCCCCTCCCTTATTTTATTTTAACAAATGTACCTATGAAACTCTGACAAACCATCTATAATATGAATGACAAATGTTCTATTTATCGCTTTCTGACATAGAAAGCAAACATATATGCAAAAAATATACCTCTGACCAGGGAAACATCTTACAAAAACCACATGAACCTCTTGCAAAATAACGAATTAAACCAACACATGTCATTCTAAGCTTAATACCTTTCATTCCCGCGCAGCCGGGTATCCATACCATCCTGAATGTATGAAAATAAATTCCCGATAAAAGCACTCAGAGATGACAGAGTGGTCATTTTGCAGGAGCCTTTCCAGATGCCCACGTGCGTCACCTCACCCACCCATGGGGCAATTCCCACACAAGCATGGGTCATTTAACCCTCCGGCATATCCTCTTCTGGTCTAAAAACATCAGCCAGACAAGACTTTTTGCAAGAGCATCAACTCTCTTTGTTTTAAAAGAGCGGATACTGCCTGCAGAACATATCGTATGGCCTGATTCCTGCATATTTTTTGATTTACCTCCTGCGACGACCTCGCAAGAAGTAAAAAAAGGCATCATCTCAAACGGCAGGAGGACTCTCGTTTCACCCGGACACCCTGATTATCCCCGTTGCTCATGCCGGAGGCTCGCAGGCTCGCTTACCTGCAAGGACTCCTCACTCTTACTTAAAGCTGGAATCTGCGCTTGTGGAAAATATTATAACAGACCTTCGCTCCCTGTATCGGAGCTCACGAAGAATGGCCGATTCCGATGACGTCAATGCGATTTATGATTATCTTGTCAGGGATTTGATTGACAGCACCGGACTGGATCGAATAATGATCTTACGACTGGATTGCAGAAATCATTTTCTCGAATCACAGGCTTGTTATGGCTTTCAAGATGTCAGCAAGTACAGTTTCAAGGTTTTCTTTGACGACGTCAACGGCCTGCTGCGCAAGGTGTATAACGACAGAGAGCCACTCAATGTTGTTGACTTTAAAGATCCGAAGACAGATGATGATTCTTCGCCGCAGGCGTTTGGATTTCTCCAGGATAATTACAGAAGCTCTAAAGGAGAAAACAGAAGATCGCGAATTAATCTTTGCGTCCCTGACCTTGCATCCTGTCAGTCCTATACGGAACAATCGGGACAATATCAGCATTATACAGTGATGCAGATGAAGAAACATGACAAGACGGTCAGTCATCTGCTGGGAGATGTCACCTCTTTTCTGATATTGCCGATCTGTGATGAAAAATATTTCTACGGCTATGTGCTGGCTGACAGCTCTTTATCTAAAAAAATAATCAGCTATAATGAGATTCGCCATGCAATTTCCCTGGTGAAGCATACAACATGTTCGGTACATCGAGCCCTGACGCAAAAAATAATGTTCGACAAAATAGATGCCCAGCTTACAGATATCCAGGAACTGAAAAGTTTTTACCACGGTATAATCCATAATCTTCGCAGTGGCCTGATTATCGTTGATCAATGTATGAAAATCAGTGAAGTCAATCCAGCCGCTGAGTTTCTCACCGGCTACCAGAGCGACGAGCTCCTTGGCAAACCACTGAATTATCTTTTTGCTGAAAGAAATAATCACAACAAATGCTTCTATCTCGATATCGTTGACGACATGGATTCATGCATGGGAGCCCTTGCTGAAATCCCAATGCACAAGAAAAACAGGGAAATTATCCCGACAGAAGTGTGCTTTTCGGTTATTAAAGACATCAATGATAATGTTTCCGGCTTGAGCTGTATCTTTCAAGACGTCTCCTCCCGAAAAACCAAGGAGCAGAATCTTGCCAGGGGTGACAAACTTACCGCCCTGGGAGAACTTGCCGCCGGCATGGCCCATGAGATAAAAAATCCTCTGGCCGGAATAGCCGGGGCCATGCAGATCATGGCCAGGAATTATCACACTGAGAATCCATATCATTTTGTCTTTAATGAGGTCCAGGAACAGGTGAAACGCCTGGACTCTTTTGTCAACGAGCTGCTCCAGTATGCCAGACCGGGCCAGATTAATTTTTCTGTGGTTGACATTGAG
>DIKH01000061.1 GCA_002424495.1 Desulfobacteraceae bacterium UBA5623 | reverse complement strand
CTGGTCCACATAGGCAAGCTTTACGGTCTCTCCTATCTTGAATGTCCCGGCGGTGGGCGCATCCTGGCCGGTGATCATCCTGAACAGAGTGGTCTTGCCCGCGCCATTAGGACCGATGACCCCGACAATAGCGCCAGGAGGGATTGAAAATGTCAGGCCTTCCACCAGGAGTCTATCGTCATACGCCTTGCCGACATCCTTTGCCTCTATGACCACATCTCCCAGCCTGGGCCCCGGCGGGATATAGATTTCAAGGTCTTTTTCACGTTTTTCGCCCTCTTGGTTGACCAGATCCTCATAGGCGTTTATTCGCGCCTTTGCCTTTGCATGCCTTCCCTTAGGCGACATTCTTATCCACTCCAGCTCTCTCTGAAGGGTTTTTTGCCTTTTGCTCTCGCTCTTCTCCTCATTTTTCAACCTGGTCTGCTTTTGCTCCAGCCAGGAAGAGTAGTTGCCCTTCCAGGGTATTCCCTCGCCGCGGTCAAGTTCCAGTATCCAGCCCGCCACATTGTCCAGGAAATAGCGGTCATGAGTTACGGCAATGACAGTGCCCTCATAGCGCTGAAGATGTTGCTCCAGCCATGCAACCGATTCCGCGTCAAGGTGGTTGGTCGGCTCATCAAGCAGGAGGATGTCCGGTTTTTGAAGCAAAAGCCTGCATAGCGCAACTCGTCTTCTCTCACCGCCTGAAAGTACATTTACGGCTGTCTCGCCTGGAGGGCACCGCAGGGCATCCATGGCCATCTCCAATTGAGAGTCAAGATCCCATGCCCCAATGGCGTCGATCTTTTCCTGAACCGCTGCCTGCCGTTCGATAAGCCTGTTCATCTGATCATCGTCCATGGGTTCGGCGAATTTTTCGCTGATGCGGTTATATTCGTTTATCAGGTTAACGGTCTCCTGCACCCCTTCTTCCACGATCTCTTTGACTGTCTTGGTGTTGTCAAGCACAGGCTCCTGCTCAAGGAGGCCTACCGTATAACCAGCGGACAAAAGGGCCTGGCCATTGAACTCCTTGTCCGTGCCTGCAAAAATCCTCAATAGAGAGCTCTTTCCCGAACCGTTAAGGCCCAGGACCCCTATCTTTGCGCCATAAAAAAAGGAAATGGAGATATCCTTAAGCACGGGTTTTTTATCATAATATTTACTCACCCTGATCATGGAATAGATAACCTTGTTCGGTTCTTGATTCATTGCGTTTTATATTTTCCTTTTACCTGATTTTCGTCTACGCTTGGCTAGAAGGCTGTCCGAGAATAGCAATTTTTTCCAAAATCGAGGAATGCCCGGAAAAATTACCGCAGGCATATGGTTGATATTCCGAGGATAATTTTTTCGGGCATGACGAAGAGTTTGGGAAAAAGGGCATTCTCGGACAGCCTCCTAGATGATAGATGTTAAAACAAACGATGCTGGCTTTCAAGCTGTAAACGACGACAGAGCAAATCACCAGCACATGCGGGGCTGACACTTTTTGGCGATTTTGAGATAGGGCTTGAACCAGAAAAAACATCTGCAAAAATATCCTTGAAAGGCTGGAAGGACACCCCACCACCGTCTGGAGTCCCCAGAAAGACCCAAGCCAAAGTCCTATCCGCCCTCTGGCAGTCCCACATTTCTCTTGACCTTTTTTCGGATAATTTGATAAAAAATCAAATATACCAAAAAGTTATACAAACCACCCAAGTGATTCCAATTTAGAGCAAAAAAGAACTGATTGCAATCAGAGTGGTCTTTTCAGCAAAGAGTGATTTCCTATTAGTCCGGCAATGTCTCGCATTATTTTGAGTTATAATACCGAGCTTAACAGCGAACTTAGATCTGATATAGGTCATGGCCAATACGGAACAAATCATAAGGGTAATCATTAATTCAGGATCAAAAAGAAGGCATGTCTGTTATAAAAATCCCTGATTGGCTTGGTAGCCGCCCAATAGATTCTAATGACACAGGAGAACTCATTTCTTTAACTGATGGTAAAAATGGTTTTTATTTTCGGGATATTACCATTGAAATCCTCGAACGATTTTATAAACAACAACAAAGGACTTCTTTCTACAAGCTGATTAGAATCCTTGGTTTTTATGGTGTCAATTTTTCCGGGAAATTAGCTAAATATAGTGGACCAAAAGAAAATTATCCAGATGTCCTTAGTGTCAAGTTTTCCCTTTGGCGCGATAAAATTGTTCATCTGAGCAACACTAATCTGGCTTCACCTTTCCTTTCATGTGGGATTATCTTGATGAAACAGCTTCACGGTGTCCCTGTAAAATGTTTTCTCGAATTGGCAGGGATATCTTTTTCTTCTGAGCAGATAACTTCATTATTACCAGTCACAACTACTCAAGCGCATGATGGTCTCTTTTATCCCAATCAATTCTTATCAAAAAAATATATGTCGACTAATGAGAGGGGGTCGCAATATCAACTCACAGCGAGTCAGCAACCAAAGCCAAACACTCCAACAGATTTTTCAGATCCACGCCTTTCAAGTTCCATTAACACACTGGGCTTATCTGTCCGTTCCCTGAATTGTTTAAGAGCCGGAAATATTAATTATATCGGTGAATTGGTTGGCAGAAGAGATGATGAGTTGTTGGCGATTCCCCACTTGGGGTGGAAATCATGTCATGAAATAAAAGCTCGCCTTTTAAAAATTGGCTTGCGGGCTGGAATGCAAGTTGAAAAACGGATTGAGCCGCAAAATGACACAGATCTATATTCGGCTTCTATCGGAACATTGGAGCTATCTGTTCGCTCTAAAAATTGCCTCAGGATGGCCAATATTCATTCTATTTCCGAGTTGTTGAGTAAAAGAGATGAGGACCTACTAGCAATACCCCACTTTGGAACAAAATGCCTCAGGGAAATTAGGGCAAAGCTGAGTCATGTTCAGCCAGGGCAGATAGAGAGTCAGTCTGCGAGATTTATTATAAAAAGGGAAGAAGCAAACGAAATTGACATAGGTTCAGAAGAAGTGATTAGGGACCTCAACACAAAAGTAAGTGACTTGGTTTTATCCGTTCGAAGCAGGAGATGTCTAAAGGAAAAGAAAGTTCAATATATCTGGCAGCTTGTCCAATTGACCGAAAAGGAGTTACTAGAGTTCCGCAATCTGGGTCGAAAATCTATAAATGAGTTAAAAGAGAAGGTGCAAAATCCGGGGTTCAAATTTGGGATACAATTCAGTCCGAAACAAATCAATGAGATTCGCGTCTTTGAGTATTCGCATGAGAGTATATCACTGGATGAAACTATCAAAGGGCTGATTAAGAAATTAAGTCGGTTCCCTTTGGACTGTCTGAGTATTAAGGAACACATGGTTATCACTGAACGTATCTTGAACGTGAGCAGAAAAAAAACACTTGAATCACTTGCACAAGACCTTTCGCTGAGCCGTGAACGTGTCCGGCAGATCGAGCAATCCGCTATAAATAAAATTAAACATCAATACAAAAAAGAACTTAGGATAATAGTATCAACCTTGAAAAAACAGGTATTACAACTTGGAGGGCTTGCAAATTTTGATGAAATTGATATTGATTTGGTGACGCTTACAACCCAAGAACAAGCCCTCGCCAACTTCATGATTAAATTGATAGATAGGAAATTATTTTTAGACTGGGATTATGGCCTTATCTCAACAAAAGGAGAGGATTGGATACTTTCGATCTTTGATGAAATCCAGGATAATCTCCTTCACGGGGTATCAAATAAAATTTTCACCCAACAGGACCTCGAAGCCGCAGCAAAAAAAGCCGTCAGGTTCCTTGACCGGAAGATACAGCAAGTGAGACCGAATTCGTTGTTTGACCCTGCGGATCGATTCGATCAGATCGTGCCGACGACGCACAAGGCTCCGTTGGGCTTCTTGCGCCTTGCTGGGAATGGCAATGCCTTTGAGCATACCATGGGCCGAATATTCAGCCAGCCGAATACAATCCAGCCGGTCCGGCTTCATAAACTACCTGGGCGATCTGAGTACGAAATTTCTTCAGCTGATTGACCAGATCGTCCGCTTCGGCTGAACAAACAAAAGAGGCTAAGGCCTGCTCATCTCCATAAAAGGCCACGGAGTAGCTGTTTTTATGAACATCAATGCCAACGTGAAAAACATGACCACTTTGTTTTTCTAATACTTGACCTAATTGTGATAAATTAACTTTCGCCATGTTGTTCCCTCCTTTGTTGAATAATTTGGTTGGTAATACCTTATTCTAACATCGTTTGGGACCAACATGGTATTTATGAAATCGTCAATTATAATTG
>DIKH01000136.1 GCA_002424495.1 Desulfobacteraceae bacterium UBA5623 | reverse complement strand
TCTCTCGTTTTTAGCAGATTTATCAGATTCAACGATACCGAAAGCGTTGAAACCATCGCACCCGGGAAGGGTGTTTCACAACAGGGCAGCTCGGCGAAACCAACAAAAGGTATTTTTGCATTTAATCCTCCTTCACCTCAAGATGCTCCAAAGGATATAAAAGATGCCATACTGTTAGGTTACAACATTACAATCAATACCCAGAAGTATGCGGCAAAGTACGTTGGGAATAAGCTCACCTGTGGCAACTGTCATTTCAAGGGGGGAATGACCGAAGGAGGGAAAAACGGAGGACTTTCGCTTGTGGGAGTGGGTGCTGCCTACCCGAAATTCAGGAAGAGGCAAAACTATTCCGTGGACCTCGCGAGCCGGACAAATGACTGTTTTGAAAGGAGCATGAACGGCAGTCCCCTGCCGGCAGACAGCAAAGAGATGATGGCCATGGTCACCTACTATCAGTGGATATCAAAGGGGCTCCCCATCTATGCCGATATCCCCTGGTTGGGGGTGAAACACCTCAAGAGCGCTTATAAGCCAGATACCGCAAAGGGAAAACAGGTCTTCGCACAGAAATGCGCCAACTGCCACGGCGATAACGGCCAGGGGACCCTGGCGGCACCTCCTCTGTGGGGAAAGGATTCCTTTAACGATGGTGCAGGGATGGCAAAGTTGGACAACTTTTCAGCCTTTGCCCATTTCAATATGCCATTAGGAAATCCTGACCTGTCAGTTGAGGATGCCCTGGATGTGGCGCTGTTTGTTACGACCGGGGCCAGGTCCCATTATACTGAAAAAAACAGGCAGGGGGACTCATAAATGCAATTCCCCGTCTTTCAATTTTCCTATCTCGGTAGCGGGATGACCATAGGCCTGGATGCCGTTCTTCATGTGATCATCAGCCATGGGATGGCTATTGGAGCAATTTCATTCATTGTAATAAGTGAATATCTTGGGCTTAGAAAAGCGTCTCAGGATTGGGAAGCTTTTGCCAGGGATTTCCTGAAATTCACAATTATCATCACTACAGGGATCGGGGCAATAACAGGGGCTGGAATATGGCTCATCACGAGCGCCCTGTCGCCCGGTGGCATTGGGTCAATGCTCAGGGTTTTCTTCTGGCCATGGTTTATTGAATGGATAGTCTTTACCTGCGAGGTGATATGCATTCTCTTCTATTATTTCACATGGAGCACATGGGTAGGAGAGCGAAAGGGAAAACATATCTCTTTGGGCATGGTGTATGTCTTTTTAGCCCTCTGTTCCGCCTTGCTGATTACAGGCATACTCGGCTTTATGCTCACCTCCGACGGATGGCCGTGGGCTAAGAGTTTCTGGCCGGCATTTTTGAATCCCAGTTATCTTCCCCAACTGCTGTTAAGGATAGGGATTTCCTTCTCACTCGGGTCTCTGTTCTCTGTTGCATTTCTCATCTTCACCCGCAGGGAAGGGATGTTTAGGATTGAGGCACTTAAGCTCTTTGGAAAGGCCGCCCTGATTTCATTCTCAGCTACGGCTGTCTTTGCCTGGTGGTATTTCAGTATCGTCCCTTCGACATTTAAAACCCATGCCGTATTTGCTGTTTTGACCTCCCGGTTTTCGCAGCAACCGGAAATCTTCTGGTACGTGAACTGTGCAGGCGCCATTGTGTTGTTCACGTTCTCCCTGGTTTCGATGAAGGGTTCCTCCACTCTTGCGAAGATCCTGATTATTCCCGCGCTGTTGGTATCCATGGGTTTTGTCGGCGAGTTCGAACGCATACGGGAATTCATACGAGGCCCCTATCTCATGCCGGGATATATGTATGCCAACCAGGTATTGCTCAACGAGACCCCCTTCTTCAACAAGGAAGGGCTATTGAAGAATGACCCCTGGTTTACGATGTCCTCCGATAATCATGGAACAGCCGCTCAGGGCGCAGGTCTCTTCGCCCGGAACTGTTCTGTCTGCCATACCATCGGCGGAATAAACGACATCGCAAAAAAGGTAGACGGCAGGACAGTGGACGGCCTTTTCGTGATACTCGCCCATACTCATGAAATGATACCTTTCATGCCTCCTTTTTCAGGGACAGAGGATGAACGGAGGGCGTTGGCAGGTTTCCTGTACGGACTCTCAAAGGGAACAGTCAAAGAGCATGCCCCCTCCCGTTTTGCCCCTGCCCATGGAGGTGGAACTCATGAATAGGTTATCCGATCTCCTGTTGGAGAAACCCATCACTGATGCCCTGTTGCGAGGGCTTCTTTTCACATCGTTTACGCTTCACCTGATCTTTGTCCTCCTGACCCTTGGGACGGCCATCCTCAGCCTGCACTATTTTATTGATTCCCACTGCGGCGGCAGGCCGAAGGAACTAAGGCTCGATAAAAGGATCCTTAAAACCTTCATGGTTCACAAAAGCCTGGCAGTGGTCCTGGGGATCGCGCCCCTGCTCCTCATTCAGGTGGGCTACACAATCCCGTTCTTCACCGCGGTAAATCTCTTTGCCCGGTACTGGATGTTACTTGTCGTGTTTCTGATTATTGCATTCCTCTGCTTTGATGCCTTGGGGCACAAGATATATGTACATAGATATCTCCATTTTGCGTTCGGCGTCCTTGCCCTTGCGTTGCTCCTGGCCGTGCCCGGTATCTTTGTCGCCATTCTGACAGCGTTTGAAAACCCAGGCAGGTGGCAGGCAATAATGAACGGTGGCTACCGGTTAACGGACGCATTGGCCGTACACTGGTTGTTCAGATATCTGCATATCCTGGGCGCTGCCGTTGTATTCGGCTCAGGATTTCATTACTTTTTTATCGCAGCGGACGATACGGAAAGGAAGTCCCTGCAAAAGTGGTTTGTTGCCGGGATCTTGCTCCAGTTTATCCTCGGCATACTGCTCTACGGTTTACTGCCGGAACGACCCGGGTATATCATTACTGTCTTTTTACTTGTCGGTATTGTGGCTGCCGCAATCCTGTTGTGGGTTGTCTTCTCGGTCGTCAGCAAAAACCGTCCATTGAATATCAGGTTGGTGCTGCCACTCTTACTGCTTGTGCTCGTTTCAATGCTCTTAACAAGACAGTTCCTTCATGACAGAACTCTGCTTCCACTCCAGAAACGGCTTGAAGCAAACGCCATAGCCTACGGAAATGAACTCAAACCTTTTAAGCAACTGGCGCTGGATGCATACGGGGCGTCTCTGAAGGTGGTGTATGATAATGGTGAAACCATATATTCCAAGAGTTGCAGCTTCTGTCACGGGGAAAAAGGGGATGGAAAGGGTGTGGAGGCAAAGAGGCTGACCATACCTCCAGAAGACATCTCAGCCATCAGAACGACCCGTCGCTATCTTCACACAATTCTTGCCGGAGGTGTTTCCGGTTCCGCCATGCCTTACTTTACTGTTTTCGATAGGTATAAGTTAGACAGCCTGATTGATTATCTTGATAAAAAGCATCATGTTTTAAGTTTGCCAGAACCTCTTCCTGTCAAAATCTCTGACGCACTCTTTCAGCAGGCCGGAAAGATTTATGACGAAACCTGCTCCCTCTGCCATGGAAGGGACGGCAGGGGTTCAGCGCTTTCAAAAGGTTTTCAGCCGCCGCCTCCTGACTTTACCGTTTACAGCCTATCGCCCGAAAGGACCTTTGAAGTCATAACAAATGGTTATCCGGGAACCAACATGTCTCCCTTCGGGAGCCTGGCGGCAGATGTCCGCTGGGGGTTGGTAAAGATTGTCCATGAGAAAAGAAGTCAGTGACCTGACTGAAAGGAGAGAGAAGAAAATGAAGAGCAGAAAGATACTTTCAATAGTTCAAATGAACGACAGCCATGCCTATTTTGATTTACACCAGGAGATGTTCTGGCAGGGCGACCACGCGGTATACCGCCCTGCGGGAGGTTACGCGCGCATCACCACGATTGTAAAACAGATTCGGGCTGAGACCCAGGGGCGCACACTCTTTTGCGACTGCGGCGATACCCTCCATGGCACCTATCCCGCCCTAAATACCGAGGGACAGGCTTTGGTCCCTGTTTTGAATTCATTGGGGCTTGATGCCATGACAGCCCACTGGGAATTTGCTTATGGTCCAAAGATATTTAACCAGCGGGTTGCTGAACTTAGTTATCCGATGCTGGCAAACAATGTTTACGATAAAGAGACAAATAAGTTGGTCTATCGGTCGTATATCATAAAAGAGATTGGCGGATTACGGATCGGCCTTGTGG
>DIKH01000003.1:7982-14219 GCA_002424495.1 Desulfobacteraceae bacterium UBA5623 | reverse complement strand
TTTTCCTTCAATTATGCTAAATGCTCTGTAATCCCCACTGGTTGCAAGAGCTTTGTCCCTAAGTTGAAATGAACGGTAAATCCCATCGGGATTGTCCCATTTATCAGGCTTGCTGATACCAACCATCCAGGGCTTTCCGGGCATCTTTTCTCCCGATGCCAGCACCTCGCCTCCAATNNCCCTGCTCTTTAAAAAGTTGTCCAATTGCATCAACGCCAAAGCCTTTGGCAATTGACCCCAGATCAAGGGTAATAGCGGAATGGCGTTTTTGAAGAGAATTGTCTCGAATAGTGATCTGATTAAATCCTGTGGTTTCAAGTAGAGCTCTTATAATGTCTGAAGACGGCGTGGTCGTGATCTCTTTTTTTGTGCCAAAGCCCCATAGGTCAACCAATGGTTTCACTGTCCCATCCCAGGCGCCTTCTGTAATGTGATGAAGCCTCTGTGACGTGACCATGACAGAATAAAATTCAGGTGAGATTTCTATTATTTTTCCTTTTTCTGCTTTGTTGAACAGAGATATTTCGCTGGTCTGTGAATAGACGGACATGCTCTGATTTACATCTTTTAACTTCTCTTCTATTAAAGAACTCAAAAGCTTTTTGTCATCACCGTTCTGCATGACCACCTTGATGTGATAGGCGGTCCCCATGGTATTGCCTGTAAACAACTCAATGGTTGAGTTAGATGGGCTCTCAGCAGCATCAACGGGGCAGGGAAGGAAGAGAGAAGATAGATGTAATACGATTAATAAATAGAGATATCTTGCACCTAATAATACAAAACAGTGGTTGATTCGGTGACATATTGTTTTGCGCACTGGTCACTTAACTGAACAAAAATCACACCATCCCTATGAATGCGAAAAAACAGATTGCAATCATGCCTGCGGTGACAAGTCCAATAGAGGTATCCTGAAGAGGCTTTAGCACCCTTGCAAGAATAATTCTTTCTCTTATTCCCGCAAACAGTATCAGGGCAAATCCATATCCGACAGAATAGGTGAAAGACGATACTAATGTTTCAAGAAATGTGTATTCCTCTTTAATGTTAATTAAGCAGACACCAAGAACAGCACAGTTTGTGGTAATCAGAGGCAGAAAAATACCAAGTCCTGTGTAAAGTGCAGGGATACTCTTTTTAAGAAACATCTCCACAAACTGAACTAACGAGGCAACAATAAGGATAAACGAGAGAGTCCTCAGATACTCAATATCAAGAGGTTTTAGAAGATATATCTCGGTAATCCATGTGATAACACCTGCCAGAACAATTACAAATACAACTGCCATTGCCATGCCAACTGCTGTGTCCATCCGTTTTGATGTTCCAAGAAACGGGCAGTTACCAAGAAACTGTGCAAGTAGAATATTGTTGATAAGAATGCAGCTTATGGCAAGAACAATATAGTCACCCATTATGCTATCTCCTTTTTATTTTTTACCGATAAGGTTCATAACACATAAGACGAGTCCAAGGCACACAAAAGCCCCTGGCGCTTCAAGCATGAATCTGAATGGCAGAAAGTCAGGTCCGAAAACCGTATGCCCCAGCAGTGTGCCATTACCGAGAGATTCTCTCAAGGCGCCTACTACAGCAAGGGAAATTGTATAACCAATTCCCATTCCAAGACCGTCTGCAACTGAAGCAAGTGGAGGATTTTTAGATGCAAATGCCTCAGCCCGTCCAAGGGCTATACAGTTTACAACAATCAGCGGGATGAATATGCCAAGTTTCAGAAAAAGGGGGTAAGTATATGCCTGCATGACCAGCTCAACAACTGTAACGAAGGTGGCTATTATGATGATATAAGCGGCAATCCTCACTTTTGATGGAATAATATTTCTCAGCATTGCTACAAGAAGATTGGAAAAGACAAATACAAAAGTAGATGCCAGCCCCATTCCAACTGCATTCTCAACGCTTTTTGTTACAGCCAGGATAGGACAGAGGCCCAGAACAAGACGAAACGGGGGGACCTGCTCCCAAAGTCCTTTGTTAAACTCTTTTAATATGGATTGCGCCATAAGTTAATCTCCTAATTTGCCATTTGTGCAATCTGTTTTTGAATTTCAGGTTTCAGTCTTGTATATATATCCTGCGCCTGTTGTGCAGCAACACACACACCCTTTGATGTAACCGTTGCACCTGACATGGCATCAATATCGCCCCCATCCTTTTTGGTGGCAAAGTTCTTATCCATAGTCATGCCTGCGAACTGAGCTGCAAATTTAGGGTCGTCTTTGGCCCTGGAGCCGATTCCAGGGGTTTCACTGTGGGTAGTAACGCAGACACCGATAATTGCATCGGATTCAATGTTAATACCCACCATCAGCCCCAAGTCTCCGCCAAACCCTTTTCCTGCCGTTTCAAAAGTTACAGCGTCTGGCTTTCCATCATGTTTGCCGACAAAAAAGGTCAGCTCCTGTTCTTTGTCCATAATTTTGAACCGATCCTGAAGCGGATCATTGGAGACATCGCTCAAAATCTGTTTTATGGCAGGCGCTTTCTGAAATTTGAGTACCTGCTGTTCAATTTTGTCCTTTGTTCCTGTTCTGACAGAAGCCAGCAAGCCTCCGGAAAAGGCGCTTAATACGGTCAGAACAACAACCATCTTTATCATTTCGCGCATTGTTCATACCCCTTCCCAAAAGCCTTTGGCCTGATTTTGTCAATAAGAGGGTTTAATAGGTTTATAAATAAGATGGCATATAATGTGCCATCAGGATAGCTCCCGATATTCCTGATAAGAATTGTCAGAAATCCTCCCATGGCTCCATATATGAACATTGGGATAAGATTGACCGGTGATGATGAGGATTCAGTGGCTAGAAAAAATGCCCCGAACAACGTATAGCCTGTAAAAAGGTGAAACATCGGGTTTGCATATTTTGAAGGGTCGGTGATATTGAATATCCATGCAGTAACAATGATGCCAAGGATATATGCTAATGAAATTTCCCATCGGATATATCCCCTGATGATCAGGTATAGGCCGCCTAAGATAATGCCAGCACCAAATACTGAACCAATGGAGCCTATCTGATTGCCCATTACCAGGGAAGAAATCGGGAAAAGCTCCACAACTCCAGGCCCTTGATGTTTGAGTGCAGCTAGGGGGGCCAGTGCGGTAAAGTCAAACTGATAGTTAAGAAGCGCTGCATCAAAATCAAAAAGGTTCTTCCATGAAAGAAGCAGAATGGAGACACCGATTGCTGCAGGATTAAAAGGATTTCCGCCGATGCCGCCGAATATCTGTTGTCCGACAATTACAGCCACAAATGTTCCGGTGATCACTGCCCACCAGGTAATTGTGGGCGGCAGCATCATGCCGAACATCATGCCGATTACTGCTGCATTGTAATCATGAATAGCAATGGGACGTTTGGATACGAAGTTAAACAGGGCTTCCCATGCCATGGCGCTTGAGATGGATAGACAAATTACACCCAGAGCTGCCATTCCAAACTGGAAAACTCCAAACAGTGTGGCGGGAAGGGCTGCTGCCATGATATTAAGATTCATGGCCTTGATACTGTCGCCATCATGCCAGAACGGGGCGTGGGATACTGTAAATTTGTTCTGTTTAAACATCTTGAGCCTCCGTTTTAATATCTGATTCTATTTTCATAAGCTCATGCTTTCCAAGACGGATATACTGGAAGATGGGAATTTTTGCAGTGCAAACATAGCTGCAAAGTCCGCACTCTATACATGAGAACAGATCAAAACTGTCGGCAGCCTCCTGATACAGACCGGCTTCAAGATAGCGTACCAGCAGATTGACCGGCACTTTGGATGGACAAATTTTGACACATTTACCGCAGTTGATGCATGGGTAGTCAGATACCCTGGGAATTTCACCTCTCGCCTGAACTATCAGGGTGTCCATATCCGGCATAACCGGATGGTAGAGAGTGTAGGCGGCAATTCCTCTTAAGGGGCCGCCAATTATAATTCTATCCTGTTCAGCAGTTTCAACACCAAGCTGGGTTAAAATTCTGTGGATGGGGGTGCCGATGGTGGCGGTGACCCGTGATCTTTTCCCGGTTTTGTCTATGATAGTGATGACCTTGTCATAGACAGGCTGCTTATCTTCATAGACTCTTACAAGGGATAGCGCTGCCTCAACCGAGATGAAGCAGACATCAAGATCTTTGCCGGCTTTACCGGGAACAAATGGAGTGCCAAGGTGTTTATCCATGATCATGGGAGGCAGAGAGCTGATGTAATCAGATGTAACTCTAACCAGGTTCATACCATTGAATGCCGAAAGGTTTGCCATTGTTGCGGGTATTACAATAGATATATCATTAATTCCAGTCAGCTGTTTAAGAAGCGCCACTGCCTTGGATATCTTTTCTCTGAATCTTGTCAGGACATACTGCCGTGTGGTGCACATCAGGTCGTCATCCACACCTGTGATCATGATCCTGTTATAGCGGTTTTCAGGATCTGCGAGCTGCTTCAGAGGAGGATCTCCTGGTATCCCCCTCAAATAGCGGTCTGCATTTTCAATACCCGGATTGGCGGCAAATTCGGCAAAGCTGTGTTCAATATCCTGTTTTGTGTTCGTCTCCAGGACAAAATATGTTGCAACTTTTCCAAAATTTCCTGTAAAGGGAGCAATAGCTGTTATGGTGCCGGAAACCGGAGACGTGACATATTCCTGACTCTCTTTGTACAGGAAAATCCGTTCCCCCCTTTTGACCATATCACCTTTTTTGATAATGGATTCCCTTTGGCTGTCCAATGGTTCGTTCAGCAGGAGAATCATCCTGGGTGGTATTGGGATGGCTTCCGGCTCTTTTGGATCCGGTTCAACCAGATCACACTTGAGCTTCGGTTCAGTCAGTCTGATAAACGATCTCTTAATCATAACAAACCCTTATCTGGTGAAATTGGTGATCCATGCTTGTTTGCTGAATTTTTTTCATCAGCAATTTTGCATCCTGTAATAGTTTACATCGCATGGCATGAATTACAGTCCACAGGCCCTGCGTCATTGTCTTTATGGCAGCCCATACATTGTGCGTGGAAGGCGTCTGTCCTTCCAGGCATATCTTCATCACCGGTAGCCTCATGGCACTCTTTGCAGCTATAGATTTCATCATCTTCAATGTTATGATGACAATCAACGCACGAGAGGTCATAATCCTTTTTATGGACTTCATGGGTAAAAAGCACCTTGCCGGCAGCATTAAAAAACATTAGGCGTACAGGTTCTTCAGGTGCAGGCGGTGGAAATGCGGCATAGCAGGCAAGTCCGGTGATAAAAAGTACAACTGCCAGTAATGAAGCGATTTGCAATTCTTTTTTCGAGGTCATGGCGATTTGCCCTCATCCTTAAATATGTAAAACTGTAGATACTGTTAATGCGACGAGTTAACACACTGATCGCAAAACTTTAACTCTACTATATCAGGAACTCACAATATTCAAGTAAAAATAGAAATTTTTTGAAATATAGAATGAAATTGATATTGCAGATGTAGCCTTTACCGCTAAGTCAGCTATAAGATAACTTATTGATGCACAAAACTAATCTATTTATCCTCAAATAACACCATTACTTCGACCCGTTGCAGGGTTTCGAAATATTTCGAAATTTTGATTTCGAAAAAATACCAGGTATTGGGGGTCAACCAACTAGTTAATATTGCTTAACTCTTTGATTTAACGTATCATATTAAATGACGCTGGGTCTAATTTTTGTTGGCATGCCTTATGCTGCTTATTCTAAGTTAGGGGCGTTTCCCGATATATCCGGTATGGGCTCGTCCATTTGAAGCTGATAATCTTGGAAACAATTTTTAGAAACAAAAAAAGGAGGATACCCATGAAAGACAATCTAAAAATATTAATGGCAATGGACGGGTCTGACCAGTCATTTGATGCAGTGCGGTATATCAGCGGAATTTTCCCGTCAGAAAAAACCCGGGTGGTTTTGTTCTGCGTCAATACCGGCGTGCCCGAAGCCTTTTTGGATTTGAGTAAGGAAGCCGTCTTCCGGTCCAGGGTAGCTGAAATAAATGCCTGGGCTGTTCAGATGAAAAAGAATATCAACGATTTTATGGAACGAGCCCGGACGATACTGATTGATTCGGGCTTTACCGGCAAAAACGTTGCCATAACGGTCCAGGTAAAACAGCAAGGCGTTGCAAGAGATATCCTGAATGAGTCCCGCGACCGATACGATGCTTTGGTAGTGGGAAGGAAGGGTGTCAGCAAATTAAA
>DIKH01000003.1:2905-7931 GCA_002424495.1 Desulfobacteraceae bacterium UBA5623 | reverse complement strand
TCGTTGTCGGCGGAAATCCCGATCCCGGCAGGGTGTTGATCGGGTTTGACGGCTCGGAAGGAGCGATGAAGGCCGTGGATTGTGTCGGCTCCCTGGTAAATAGCTCCTTATGTAAATTTGGCCTTTGCCATGTCATCCGGCCATTGGAGATTCAAATAGGGCTGAAGGCTCTCTTTAATCCCACCCAGGAGGAAGAGTGGATAGATTCGAATAAAAAAGAAATTGAACCATTAATGGATGAAGCCGCAGACCACCTGAAGCGATCCGGAGTTCCGGGCAATCATATCTCCAAGACCATCCTGAAAAAGGAGATCAGCCGGGCCGAGGCAATTGTGCGGAAAGCGGAAAATGAGGGTTACGGCACGATAGTTTTGGGTCGGCGGGGGATTTCGGTTGTTGAGGAATTCTTTCTAGGGCGAGTAAGCACTAAAGTAACTCAGATGGCTAATAAAATGGCGGTATGGGTGGTGTAAGGATGGGGCGCTGTGTTCGGCCAGCCTTCCTTATACAAGGATTGTTTAACAACAGAGCCAGTTTCAAAATGGGACGTTTTGAAACTGGCTCTGCATAGTAAATATATTTAAGCGGCCAGGGAAAGTTTGATGGCGCATACCTTATATTCGGGAATATTGGAAACCGGATCCAGGGCTGCATTGGTCAGCTTGTTCGCTGCGGCTTCCGCATAATGGAAGGGGATAAACACTGTTCCCGCGTCTACCATTCCCGAAACTTTCGCACGGACGTTGATTTCCCCCCTACGGGACGTCACTGTAACCATGGATTCATCTTCAACCCCGAATTTTTTCGCGTCTTCGGCGGAAATTTCCACAAACGATTCCGGCGCCCGCTCGTTTAATCCATCGGTGCGGCGTGTCATTGTGCCTGTGTGATAATGATACAGTACCCGGCCCGTGGTCAGATAAAGCGGATATTCGTCGTCCGTCCTTTCAGCAGGGGGAATATAATCAATGGCATGAAACATCCCCTTTCCGCGGGTGAACTGCTGGGTATGCAGAATCGGGGTCCCCGGGTGGTCCTGTGTCGGGCACGGCCAGTGAATTCCTTCCCGCTCAATGCGCTCATAGGTGATGCCTGCGTAAGAGGGGGTAAGCCTGGCGATTTCTTCGAAGATCTCCTTACTGCTCCCGTAATCCATGGGATAGCCCATGCGTTTGGCGATTTCACAGGTGATGCGCCAGTCGTCCCACGCGTCTTTCGGGGCGTCAACGGCCTTTCGCACCCGCTGGACCCTGCGCTCGGTATTGGAAAATGTGCCGTCTTTTTCCGCAAAACAGGCGGCTGGCAACACCACATCCGCCAGCCGGCCGGTTTCAGTCATGAAAATATCCTGAACCACCAGAAAATCCAGGTGGGAAAAACTTTTTTCCGCATGGTTGAGGTCCGGGTCCGAGACCAAAGGATTTTCTCCAATAATATACAACGCCTTGATCTCGCCGGTGTGGGCCATGGGAACCATCTTTGTCACGGTCAGGCCGGGCTTTTCCGGAAGACCGGTAACGCCCCAGGCCTCTTCCATTTCTTTGCGGACCGCTGCATCCGTTACCGGCCTGTACCCGGTATACACATTGGGCAGTCCGCCCATGTCACAGGCCCCCTGCACGTTGTTCTGACCCCTCAGCGGGTTTACGCCGCCGCCGGCAATGCCCAAATTTCCGCAGAGCATGGCCAGGTTGGCCAGGGATTTGACATTGTCCGTTCCCGTGGTGTGCTGGGTAATGCCCATGCAGTAAAGAATGGCCCCGGCCCTGGCCCCGGCATAGAGACGGGCCGCTTCGATAATCCGGGCCGCTGGAACGCCGGTAATCTGTTCCACATAATCGGGCGTGTACTTTTCCAGCATGGACTTCAATTTTTCAAAATCCGTGGTCCGGTTTTCGACAAAAACCTTGTCTTGAAGATTTTCCGCTATGATTACGTGCATCAGCCCGTTGATCCAGGCCACATCCGTGCCCAGATTGGGGCGGAGCCAGAGATGGGCGAATTCCGTGAGCTTGATCCGGCGGGGATCCACCACGATCAGCCGGGCGTTTTTGAATTTAACAGCCCGTTTGACGAAAGAGGACAGCACTGGATGGTTTTCCGTTGTATTGGAACCAGTCAACAGAATCACTTCAGCGTCTTCCACATCGCCGATGGTGTTTGTCATCGCCCCGCTTCCAAATGCTGCGGCCAGACCGGCCACTGTGGAGCTGTGTCAGAGACGGGCGCAATGATCTATGTTGTTGGTCTTCAAAACGGCCCGGGTGAATTTCATGGCCGCGTAATTGTCCTCGTTGGTGACCCTGGCCGATGTGAACACCCCGATGCTGTCCGCGCCGTTCTGCTTTTTAATCTCGGAAAGACGCCGGGCCGTTAAATCCAAGGCCTCGTCCCAGGAGGCTTCCCGGAATTTTCCGCTTTCTTTGATCAGGGGAGTGGTGAGGCGGTCTTTTGAATGAATGAAATTAAACCCGAACCGGCCTTTTACACACAGCCTGCCGTAATTGGGCGGGGTGTCTTCGGCCCCGGTGATCTTAACAACGCGGTTGTCCTTGACGTGAAAATCAATCTGGCATCCCACGCCGCAGTAACTGCAAGTGCTTCTAACTTTTTGAGTTTTCCATGGCCTTTCAAACCGGCTGTCTTTCGGCACCAGCGCGCCCACCGGACACGCCTGGACGCATTCCCCACAGAAGACGCAGTCTGAATCCTTGAGAAGCTTGTCATCACGGGCGATAATTTTCTGCTTTTCCCCATCATAGCCGAACTCGATGGCGTTATTGACCTGCACTTCATTACAGGCCTTCACGCACCGGCCGCAGAGAATGCACCGGGGAAAATCCCTGATGATAAACGGATTGGCCATTTCCATAGGATAAAGGGCCTTGACATTAGAATATCCGCCGCCGGTCACTTGGTAACGGTAGGCCAAGTCCTGGAGACGGCAGTCTCCCCAGGCCGGGCAAAGTTCGGGGCTGTTGTCTTCCTGATGGACCTTGAGCTGGTACTTGGTCCAGCTTTCCTTGAGGGAGGCCCGCACTGCGCAGTTGTGATTTCCCATGGACAGCATTTTTTGGATGGTCTGCTTCCTGGAGGCCACGACGGAAGAAGATTCCGTTAAAATGGTCATTCCTGCCTCTGCCTGGGTGCTGCATGCGGGCACCAAGTCGTTTTTGCCTGAGATTTGCACCACGCACACTTCGCATCTTCCTGTGGGGGTCGTGCCCTTGAGATGGCAAAGAGTGGGGATTTCTATATTATTTTTTTGGGCGACGTCTAGGATCGTCTCGCCTTGGACAAAATTAAAACGGTTGCCATTGATGACGATGGTGTTTTCTTTCTCCATGGCCTGTTTGTTTCTCCTTTGCAGATTCATTAGCGCAATATCAGTGCTGCGCCCAGGTCACCGCCAGGAATTTCATAATTCTGGCCGAAAAATCTATATTCATAATTCCCCGTATTGTCAACGGGATAATTTCTCTGTTAGCGGGTTTGCACCGATGGGCCGGGTGCCGCGGGAAACGCGGAAACTTTATAAGCCCAAATGCTGTCAAAAAAACATTGCCGTGACCCATTACAGAGNNGGCAATGTTCAGTGCGACGTACGGACAAAAACAGTGAACTGTATTGACATATGATAAATATTATGGAAAAAGATTCAAATTTAAATTTACCGGATGAGTAAGAATTCTGCTAACAGAATCCGTTAAATAAACCTAACGATGTTGTTTTGGTGTAATAATCAGGAGTTGAAAAATGATTGAAGCGGTTCTGATCATGGGAGGAATGGGCGTGGTCATCGGAGTCGGCCTGGCTGTGGCCTCGAAAGTATTCTATGTGTATGTGGATCCACTGGTGGAAAAAATCGGCGAACTGCTGCCTGGAGCCAACTGCGGCGGATGCGGGTATCCCGGCTGCGGGGCCAACGCGGAAGCCATTGCAGAGAGTAAATCATCGCCTGCTTCCTGCGTGGCCGGCGGTCCGGAACTGGCTCAGACCATCGCGGAACTCATGGGCATGAAAGTCGAAGCCAAAGAACCGGACATCGCCCTGCCCGGGTGCACATACGGCGTCAGGGATGCGGCGGTGAAATTCTTTTATGACGGACTGAGCACATGCCAGGCTGCGGCCATGATGTACGGCGGCATGAAGACCTGCGAGATAGGCTGCCTGGGCCTGGGATCCTGCGCGGCCGCCTGTCCCTTCGGCGCCATCATAATTGGTAAAAACGGCCTTCCGGTGGTGGACGAAAAAAAATGCACTGGGTGCGGCACCTGCGAGCGGGTCTGCCCCAAACATATCATCACCCTGTCTTCGGTCACGCGAAGAATTCTCAAGGAATACACCACAGACGACTGCACCACACCCTGCCAGCGGGCATGCCCGGCGGGCATCAATATCAGTGAATACATTCATCAGGTCGCGGAAAAAAATTACCATCGGGCGGTCCAGGTCATCAAGGAGCGCAACCCCTTCCCCACGGTCATCGGCCGCATCTGCCCCCGGCCCTGTGAAACCCTCTGCCGCAGACAGCTTATTGATGAACCGGTGGCCATCAATTTCTTAAAACGCTTTGTCGCGGATTATGAAATGAAAAATAACGACCGGGTGCTGCCCTTCAAGGCTCCGGAAACCGGCCGCAGGGTGGCCTTAGTAGGCGGCGGCGTCGAAGGACTGTCCACGGCGTTTTTCACTGCCCGCCTGGGCCATTCACCCACGGTGTTTGAGGCCACGGAAAAACTCGGAGGACTGCTTCGCACTGCCATCGCCTCCTACAGGCTGCCCGCTGAAATCCTGGAATGGGATATTCAGGGCATCATGGAAATGGGGGTTGAAACCCGCATCCGTCAGACACTGGGCCGGGATTTCACCATTGCCTCCCTGCTGGCCGATGGGTTTGAAACCGTGTTCCTGGCCGCCGGCGGCTGGGACAGCCGCACTGAACGCATCAAAGACACGGCTCCGGAAGAAGCTGTGCCCGGAACATTTCTGCTCATTGATCTTTTAAGGACCGGCGCGGACAATA
>DIKH01000003.1:0-2860 GCA_002424495.1 Desulfobacteraceae bacterium UBA5623 | reverse complement strand
AGACGCGGTCAATGCCTGCAAATCCCTTGGCGCGGAAAAAATTACAGTGGTCTTCGGCGGCGACGCCCAGGCCGCCGGACTTGATGACGCCGAAATCAAAAACATCCAGTCAAAAGGGGGAACGATTCTGTTCGCCGCCACCATCACTGGACTTACCGGAAAAGGTAACCACCTGACGCACATTACCGTTAACAGTGAAACGGTGATTGCCTCAGACACCCTGATTCTGGAATCCGGCCGCCTGCCGGAACTCATTTTCTGTGTAGACCAACCTGTAGGCGAAGCTGCCGATGCAGGTGAAAAGCCCAAACTTTCGGCGGACCAGCTGGAATGGCGGGCCATGGTGTCTTACCGGAACCCGGAACACGGCCGGGCAAACGGCCTGCTGACCGATGGCGATGTGATCACAGACTTCAGTGCCGCCATCAAGGCCATTGGCGCGGGCCGCCGCGGGGCCGCCTCCATTCACCGGTTGCTCTATGGCTTGGACCTGGAACTGCCGAGAGACGTCCTCACCGGCAAGACCTTGATACAGAACGTTGACCGCCTGGAAGAGGTGAAATCCGCGCCCCGGCAAGTCATGCAGTTAAACGATATTCATGATATTCCTGGCCTGGCCCTGGAAATCGAAAAAGGATTCAATGAAGAACAGGCCTTGGCCGAAGCCAGACGGTGCCTGAGGTGCGGCCTTATTTGTTATTCCGATCAGACGGTAAAAATCCTAGAGGCGTCATGATTCGGGGTTTTTTCTGGCGTTCTATTCAATTTTAAAAAACAACCGCGGATCATTTTTATCGCAACCAGGGCTCACTAGGAAACTGTCATGGCCACTGAAGAAGGCATTATCATAAAAGTCTTTGAAAACACCGCCATGGTGAAAACCCGGCAGATGACCGCCTGCGAGTCCTGAGGGGAAAAAAACACCTGCCAGAGCGGCGGGGGCGGTAAGAGGATCATGGAGGTAGAGGCAGTGAACACTGCCAACGCCAGGCTGGGGGATTGTGTTGTGGTCTATTTCGAATCCAGCCAGCTTTATAAACTGTCTTTCCTGCTCTATGTGTTTCCGGTTATTCTCATGATCGTCGGGGCAATGATCGGGGAGCGTATGGCTGAAAATTTCCACGGCAACCCATCCGCCTATTCCGCGTTTTTTGGATTTTTCTGTTTCTTTGGGGCCATGGCCGTTGTCAAACTGATGGACAAAAAAGCCCGAAAAACCGGAAAATACCGCCCTGAAATCGTCAGGATAATAAAAAAGGCGGGCATCGGCTCTACCGAACCATCCTCTGCCCCGTGCCAATCCAACGCCGGTGTGTAATTTTCAACTGATTAGAACATCATAAGAAAATCGGCCAGCTTTGCGATTTTAACATTTTCGTAGGGTTTGAGTTTAAGCAAATGCTTATCGCCCTTTATCAAGAGCTCCGCTTCTGCTTTTATGCTCTTGACTCACCTTAATTTCTATTTCAAGTTTCTAGAGGCCTTCAGAAAAAGATTTTAAGAAGGTATCCTACGTTTGAATAAAATTGGATTGGGAGGTAATAGCATAAGTGGAGGGAGCGAATTATTTTGTTTTTCGTGCGCTGGTGAAGACCTTGATGTAGAACATTTTATAAAACCGTCAAAATGTTGTTTCCTTCTCATGGACAGTTCCCTGTTTTTCATGATAATAAATATCCATAATGGAATCAAAGAAACTGAACCATATACTTTCGATCCTTTCGGAAAATCTGTCACAAAAACAGATTCCGTTCTGTTTAATTGGGGCAATGGCTTTGGGTATATATGGTCTTCCAAGATACACATCTGATATTGATCTGCTGACTGAACTGAGGCATTGGCCTGACATTTATTCCATAATGGAAAAATTGGGGTATGAATGTTTTCAGAAAACAGATATGTTTGCTCAATTTGATTCTGAACTGGGTGTCTATGGCAAGGTTGATTTTATGTTCGTCAGTACGCGGGATGGTAAGGACATCCTAATGAGAAGCATATCCATAGAAGATGAGATTTTTGGCAATATCCCTGTGATACAGCCTTCAGACTATGTTATTTTAAAATTAATGGCCATTGCAAACAATCCTGACAGAAGTGTAAAAGATGAATCGGATCTTTCCGGATTTTTTGATTTGCATCAGAAAAACCTGCTTGCAACTTACTTTGATCCTCTTGATGTGGACAAAATCATGCTTTTTGCAGACCGTTTTGGGCAAAGAAGACTGATTGAGAAGTATAGGAAGCATATTGAATTTTCTACAAAAAGGCCTCAGCACCTATGAAAGATCATACAGAGTTATCAAAGAAAATACAGACAGAACGAATCAGGATTGTTGAAATGATCGAGGCTTCACGTGAATTATCCGAAAAAAAGGGGAAACATCCCCTCGAAAGCGGATGCTGTTGCATTTCCTGTGTGAACCAGAGGAAACGCTTGTTGGAGGGGTCTGATCAGGAGTGGAAATTTAAAATATAATTGTGCGATGGTCCTAATTTCTGCTTTTGATCATGTCTGGGACAAACAACGTAGAGGCGGGAAAGGTTAATCTATGATGTGTGTAATGCTCAAACTATTTGCGCGCCAGTATCACTCCTGACAGTGGCCGTCTGTCTCCCTGTATCCTCCTCTCTTCATTAGGGTGTCCTAGTGCGACCACCGCCATCAGCTTCATGCCTTCATGGACTCCCAGAATAAGTTCCACCGCTTGTCAAAGAACAAATTGTATACTTAATTATGACACAGTCTCTTGATCCGGTATCCAGTATTTTTCTGGATTCCGGCCTTCGCCGGAATAACGTTTTTGCTATATTTGATTGCCTGTTTAATAAGTAAAAATTAAACCTAAAAACGGCAGTTGCC
>DIKH01000321.1 GCA_002424495.1 Desulfobacteraceae bacterium UBA5623 | reverse complement strand
GTTCATTTCAACTGCCGTTTTTAGGGTAAAAGAAAAGGAGGAAAAGATGAGATCAATTAAATCGGTCATATCTATTTGTCTATTGGTTTGTTTTATGTTTATGGCGCGAACTGCCGCAGCCGAAATCAGACCCGGCGCAATTACCCTGAGCCCTTTTATTGGTGGATATGTTTTTGAGGGGAATCAGAACCTTGACAACGAACTCACCTATGGATTGGGTTTGGGCTATCATTTTGATGAACACTGGGCTGTTGAAGGTGTTTTCAATTATGTCGACACGAAGATTGATACGGACGACTTCGATCTCGATGTGGATACGTATAATTATCATATAGATGGCTTGTATCATTTTATGCCTTCCGAAAAACTTGTCCCCTATATTGCGGCAGGTGCTGGGGGGATTATTTTTGACCCTAGGGATGAGTATAACAGTGATCATGATTTTGCGGTCAATTACGGCGCTGGTCTAAAATACTTTCTAACTGAAGACCTCGCGTTTCGGGTAGATGTCCGCCATGTTATTTCTTTTGATGAGACACAAAGCAATCTTCTCGGTACCGTAGGCCTTACTATCTACTTTGGCGGCGAAAAAGCACCTGTTGAAACGCCCAGAGCCGTTGAACCGCCTAAGCCTAAAGTTGTTGAACCGCCCAAAGACAGCGACGGTGACGGAGTTCCTGACAGCTTGGACAAATGCCCCAACACGCCAAAAGGAGCGACGGTCAATGAAGTCGGATGCTGGGTATGTAAAAATCTCAATTTTGATTTTGATCAATGGGATATCAGACCCCAATACTACCCATGTTTGAATGAAGGGGTGGAATATCTCAAGAGCCAGCCAGCCATGAAGGTGGAAGTTCAAGGGCATACAGACAATATCGGGTCCGAGAAGTACAATCAGAAACTTTCTGAAAAAAGGGCCATGGAAGTGATGAATTACCTGGTCAGCAAAGGCATCGCAAAAGAGCGGCTTTGTGCCAAGGGATTTGGTTTTTCAGATCCTGTTGCCACCAATGATACAGAAGAAGGCCGGGCCAAAAACAGGAGGGTTCAATTTAATCCGATTTCTGATTAAATGCCCTAACAACCTGTGAATGCAGGTAAGCATATTACGGGGTTCATAAAATCGTCTACGTATATTCCTTAATAGACAATTAAGACGATAACATTGTTCGAAGGAAAATTGCAGACGATTGAATAACCCCGTAATAATATTTCTGTCCTCTCATAGTCTAAGGGACAAATCGAAAACTTCAGCTCGACATTTGCGCCCCAAGGGTATATAAGGTCTTCCCTTGATCCCTTGAATCCTTGAACCCTCAAGCCGAGGGTGGTTGACTTATTTAAAAACGATTTCTCCCCCTTGCTCGTCTACTCTGACATAATCCCCTTCCTGTATTGATCCGTCCAGTATTTTCATGGACAGGGGGTCCTGGATCAGGCGTTGAATTGCCCTTTTTAGAGGCCTCGCCCCATACACCGGGTCAAAGCCTGCGCCAGCGAGAAATTCTTTTGCCCTGTCCGTCAGTTCAAGCGTAATCTTACCAGCCTCAAGCCTCTTGCCCAAAAGACCCACCTGTATCCCCACAATCGCCTTGATCTCCTCCAGACCCAGGGAATTGAATATCACCGTCTCATCTATCCGGTTCAAGAACTCCGGCTTAAAGGTTGCACGCATGGCATCCATCACCCTTCTTTCCATCTCCGCAATGTTCGTGCCGCCCAGCTCCTGTATCCACTGGGTGCCGATATTGGATGTCATGATCAGGACCGTGTTTTTGAAATCAACTGTGCGGCCTTTTCCATCGGTCATCCTTCCGTCGTCCAGGATCTGCAACAGGGCGTTAAATACGTCCGGGTGGGCCTTTTCAATCTCATCAAACAGGACCACGGAATAAGGGTGACGCCTGATCGCCTCTGTAAGATACCCGCCTTCCTCATAACCCACATAGCCAGGGGGCGCGCCTATCAGCCTTGCCACCGAGTGTTTCTCCATGTATTCGGACATATCAATGCGGACCATGTATTTTTCATCGTCAAACAGAAACTCCGCAAGGGCCCTTGCAAGCTCGGTCTTGCCAACACCTGTGGGTCCCAGGAATATGAATGAGCCTATGGGCCTGTTGGGGTCCTGGAGCCCTGACCTGGCCCTCCTGACCGCATTGGACACAGCGACTATGCCCTTTTGCTGGCCTATGACGCGACGGGAAAGCCTCTCCTCCATCTTAAGGAGCTTTTCCTTTTCACCCTCCATCATCCTCGCAACCGGTATCCCTGTCCATTTGGCCACAACTTCTGCGATGTCTTCGCTATCCACCTCTTCCTTCAGCATCCTCCGGGTGGACTGTAACTCAGCAAGCCTTCTGTTTTCCTCATTAAGGTCCCTTTCCAGTTCATTCATCCTGCCATACTTGAGTTCAGCAGCCCTTGCCAGATCTCCCTCGCGCTCTGCAATCTGGGCCTCGGAGCGGGTTGTCTCAAGCCTCTCCTTGATCTGTCTTATCCTGGATATGGCCTCTTTTTCCATTTTCCAGTGGGCGGTCATTTCCTCTGTCACTGCCTTGAGGTCTACCAGTTCCTTTTCGATTTTCTGGGAGCGCTCCTTTGAGGCCTCGTCCCGCTCTTTTTTCAAGGCCTCCCGCTCTATTTCAAGCTGGGTGATCTTCCTCTGGATATCGTCTATCTCGGCTGGCATGCTGTCTATCTCGATCCTGAGCCTGCTGGTCGCCTCGTCAATCAGGTCAATGGCCTTGTCGGGCAGGAACCTGTCGGTGATATACCGGTGGGACAGGGTGGCTGCGGCCACAAGGGCCGAGTCCTTTATTCTCACCCCGTGATGGACCTCATACTTTTCCTTCAGGCCCCGGAGGATTGATATGGTGTCTTCCACGTCAGGCTCTTCCACCATCACAGGCTGAAAGCGTCTTTCAAAGGCCGCATCCTTTTCAATATACTTTCTGTATTCCTTGATGGTGGTGGCCCCCACGCACTTCAATTCCCCCCGGGCAAGGGCTGGTTTGAGCATGTTGGATGCATCCACTGCGCCCTCGGCAGCGCCTGCGCCGACAAGGGTGTGCATCTCGTCTATAAAAAGGATGATCTGCCCCTGGGCATCGGTCACCTCTTTTAAGACCGCCTTTAGCCTGTCTTCAAACTCGCCCCGGTACTTGGCGCCTGCAATCAAGGCTCCCATATCGAGTGCGACCACACGCTTGTCCTTCAGGGTTTCCGGGATGTCACCCTGGACGATCCTCTGGGCAAGTCCCTCCACAATAGCGGTTTTCCCGACACCCGGCTCGCCTATCAGGACGGGGTTGTTTTTGGTCCTCCTGGACAAGACCTGGATGACCCTCCGGATCTCATCGTCACGGCCGATCACCGGGTCAAGGTTTCCTTTAGCCGCAATTGCGGTCAGGTCCCGGCTGAAGCGGTCAAGGGCCTGGTATTTGTCTTCAGGATTGGGATCGGTTATCCTCTGCCCGCCCCTGATATCTACAAGGGCCTTTAGTATGGATTCCCTGGTGATACCTGCACGGGCAAGGATGGCGGATGCATCCGCTTTTTTTTCCTCGGTTACGGCAAGGAGTATGTGCTCGAGGCTTACAAATTCATCCTTCATCTGTTCCGCCTCGACAAAGGCCTTGTCCAGCACCGCCTTTGTGCGCATGGAGATGGATGCCTGGCCGAATCCTCCTCCTGACACCTTGGGGATCTTTTCGATGGAGGCATTAAACGCCTGGATGAGCTGGTTCTGGTCTGCGCCGATCTTTCCCAGCAGGGGCGGGATGACACCCTCTTTCTGATCCAGTATGGCGCGGATAAGGTGCTCCGGCTCTATCTGTTGATGGCCGAATTTTTCCGCCAGTTGCTGAGAGGCCTGTACGACCTCCTGGGCCTTTAATGTAAGCTTGTCAAATCTCATAATCACAGTTCCTCCTGGGATCATATGCTCAATTATATACAGCGAATTGATTAAAACTAAGCTCAGTACCAGATGATGTCAATCGGGCCAGGATCCGAAGGGCGTTAGATTAATTTTATGTTGCCAAGAAGGGTGGTAAATTCTAATATCATCACTTCTAAAAACCAAACAAAGAGAACCTTGGACCAGTGACCGACAACGATAAAATGACAGAAATCACGGAGCAGCTTGAAGAGTTGAGGGATACAATCAGGCGCCACAACCACCGCTATTATGCCCTGGATGATCCTGAGATATCAGACGCGGAGTACGACAGGCTCTTTAAGCGGCTGTTGGATCTGGAGGCCCGGTATCCCCAACTGGTCACCCCGGATTCTCCCAGCAAAAAGGTTGGGGCGCAACCACAGGAGACCTTTTCTCCCGTCAAACACGGCCTTGCAATGCTCAGCCTTGAAAACAGCTTTGGCGATCAGGATATGCGGGACTTTGACGCAAGGATAAAGAGGTTCCTCAAGGATTATTCCTTGCTCGATTATACGGTGGAGCCGAAAATTGACGGGCTGGCAGTAGAGCTGGTCTATGAAAACGGCAGACTTATTGTCGCATCAACACGCGGGGACGGCTATGTGGGGGAAAATGTAACCAACAATATCAAGACCATCCTTACCGTGCCCATCAGGTTGACGAAACCAAGGGACGGTTTGCCGATCCCCGGCCTTTTGGAGGTGAGAGGCGAGGTATACATGGAAAAGACGGCCTTTAATGATCTCAATCAGGAAAGGCTTTCAAAGGATCTTCCCGCATTCGCCAACCCCAGAAACGCCGCCGCAGGCTCTTTAAGGCAGCTCGACCACAAGGTGACGGCAAGAAGGCCTCTTAATATGTTCTGCTATGGCGTAGGGCAAATCAC
>DIKH01000228.1 GCA_002424495.1 Desulfobacteraceae bacterium UBA5623 | reverse complement strand
CGAAACCGCCCTTACGGCCAACCGCTTTATTCCGAGGAAGTCCTTGCCAAACTCCGCAACCTCAAGGATTTCGTCTGCGATAGGGCTGTGGAGAATTTCGGCAGGGCCATGGATGTCCTGGGCGTTTACGGACCGGATCGTCAGTACGATATCGAAAAGCATTGGCGGGACATCAAGATCATCCAACTATGGATGGGCGGCAAGCAACTCTGCCAGATGGAAGCGGCGCGATATTTTTATAATTGCAAAACCCTTTAAGAGGTCTCTATGGAAACAATAAACATGGATAAGGGCGTCATTGACCTGACTGATCGCATTATGAAAGAGCTTCTGAAAAAACCCGTCTTCAAAGACGGCGTCCGGACGGTACTGACAAACATCGACCCGGAATCAAGCCGACGATTGGTCAGGACACTTCTGTGGCAGGATCCGGAGTTCTCCCTCGGTCTCATCAGCGCCCTGCCCCCTGTTGTCAATGCCGCTCTCTCGGGCATCGACGAGCTCCTCATCCAGCTGCGTGAAAAGATGTCACCCCTGCTCCTCCATGACTTCCTTCTTTCCCTGGCCTCCTGTGTGGACAGGGAAACACTGGAGCGCGTCATTAAAAACGGCAAAGAACTTTCTGTAATCATCCTGGCCATAGCGGACGAAGTCTTCAAAGAGGCAACAAATCAGCCAATAGATAGAAATGTTGCAATTAAAAAAGAAACATCCCCGGATACAGTCAAGAGCAATGTGGTCAAGGAAATTCTGGCGACCCCCTTTGTCAAAGATCTCATCCGCGCAAATTTAAAAAGCGTTGCCAACGAAAGTGATCAATCTCTTGTCCGGACGCTACTGTGGGAAGATCCCGAAGTATCCCTGGCCGTCCTTTCGACTCTGCCTCACCTCGTCAACCGCTGCACCGGCGCCCTGTCTGAAGCAGGCCGGGAGATTGACGAAAAGTTCTCTCCGGAACTTCTTAAGAGTTATCTGGCTGCAATGGGCAATGATATCAACACAGACAATATCACAACCTGCGCCGTAGTTTGGGGAAGGATCATCACGAACCTCTGGGAAGCTTCGCCTGAGTTCAGGGAAAGTGTTGCTAATTATCTGTCACAAAATCTCCCCCGCCTTCTGGGGACAGGCATCACGACCGCCGCCCGCTTCATTAATGAAATTGACCGGCAGGACCCGCGCGCCGTTTCCCGCTTTGTATCGAACACACTGGATAACACAGACGGTAAAGAGGTCGAAGCGGCAGCACGTATTGTGTTTAACGCGGTTCTGGACCACAGGTCCCGCTTTCTGTCCTGGAAGTCGCTATGGCGGTTTTTCCGCGACCGGCGCCGCGGCCGAAAATCATAAAAAGGAAATATTACCATGCCCAAAATAGTTGATCATGATGAGTACCGGGAAGAGATGCTGGAAAAATGTTTTCATTTTTTCAGCCGCAAGGGTTATTCCAAAGCAACCATGAGGGAGATTGCCGATAAGATCGGTATATCCACAGGAACTCTTTACCACTATTTTTCCACCAAGGAGAATATCCTCGGTGAGTTGATTTCCTGGGCTGGCGAAAAAAATATTAGCGACTATATCAGCCGGGTTAAACCTGCTGACAGTATTCGGCAGCGCTTTAAACTGATTGTGGATTTTTGGAAGGAAAATGGAAATTTCTACCAGAATATAATGCTGCTGACAATTGATATGCAGCGGAACTCAAGCAGCGAGCAGTACAAGAAAGTCTATGCGTTTTTCTCGGATCGCTACTGCGATGCCATGTCTGAACAGCTCAACATCTCGCGCCAGTTCGCCATGTTCATCTTTATTCACTTTCTCGGCATTACTTTTCATTCTCTGGCCACCTCCGGAAATACAGAGTATGAGCGCCAGATCGATTTATTCAGCAATATGATAAAACCACTCATCGTGGACGCAGCTGAGGATAATGCACACCCTGTGAAAAAAGGCAGAAAAGTTCTTAAACCTGTATTGATGAAGAATTCCGCGCGCGGCGGAGAGCCTGTCTTTACTAAGTAAAAGATCAATATAAAAAGAGGAGGAGCATTCCTGATGATAAGCGTTACACCTGCAAAACAGAAGAGACAGGATAAAACAGACCGGCAACAACCGGCGTTTTTAGATGAGCTGGCGCGCGCCTTTGTCCGGACCTCTGAGTTTAAAACAATAATGCGGTCCGCCGTGCCGGAAGTAGCGGCACAATGGGCAGGGAAAAACCCGCTAAAGAAAATGGCTGCCGGCATTGTAGCTAAAAATATTCAGAAGAGCTTTGCCCCGGAAGCGGTTGAGTCCCCCTCGCTGATCAACGCTATTCTGGAAATTCTGGACAACACTTTGAAAGAGGCTGGCACGCTGACAGATGAAGAAAGGTCACGCCTCGCTGCAACACTCACCGGAGGGATTGATGCCGGAATAATCGGCAGCATAGTAACGCGCATGGCCGTACTGGTTAACAGCGCACATGCTACAGAGCCCGTCTTTATCAGCGATAATACCAGAGAGAACTTCCGCCGCTTTATTGA
>DIKH01000215.1:3935-4917 GCA_002424495.1 Desulfobacteraceae bacterium UBA5623 | reverse complement strand
GTCTCTCTTTCTCTACGCTACCCAATTATTGGACAGTGTGTTAAGATAGACAACACACTCAATTAAGAGGGAATCATGAAGCGGAAAAAGCACAGTAAAGAGTTGAAGGCCAAGGTGGCGATAGCGGTCATAAAAAGTCAAAAAACGGCCAATGAGATTGCCTCGGAATTTGGCGTTCATAGCTGTATGGTGAACCGCTGGAAGAAACAGGCATTGGATTCTATGGGTAACTATTTTCGATGGCGAACAAAAAAAGAGCGCCGAGGCTATAGATGCAGAAAAAGATCGGCTTTACCAGCAGATTGGCAAACTGCAGGTTGAGTTGGAGTGGCTAAAAATACCGGACTCCAGGCATGAACACGGCCAGGAAGAGATTCTGCACATTGATCAGAAACATCCTGAAATCAATGTGCATCGACAATGCGAGCTGATAGAGCTACCACGATCAAGTTACTATCAACAACCGGCGAAGCAGCCGGAAACAGCAGAGAATCTGCTGCTCATACGGCTTATCGACGAGGAATACACCCGGCACCCCTTTTATGGGAGCCGTAAGATGTGTGATCATCTTCGTCGGCAGAGATATGAGGTCAACCGTAAACGGATTCAACGGCTCATGCGGGTCATGGGGATTCAGTCCATTGCCCCCCAAACCGAATACCAGCAAGGCGCATCCTGAACATAAGATTTGACGCTGAACCTGAAGATGGTGAAAGCGGAAGGGCTGCAAAACGCCGCCCACGCCGCCGGCTGGACTCAAACAAAAGGGCGATAATAAAGGGTGTGTTTGAGGCTGTTCCTAGGATTAAGATTCTATCTTAATTTCAGGAGAAATTTGTCGACTTATGGAGCCACTTCAGTCACCTAGTTTGGAGAGAGTTGCACTTGCAACTTGAATTTATCCCTTATTTTTAACCAAATAACATGAAAAAAGCAAACTCCATCTGGGACTTTTTTGCCTCTGTCAAACTTGCGATTATCA
>DIKH01000215.1:0-3913 GCA_002424495.1 Desulfobacteraceae bacterium UBA5623 | reverse complement strand
AACCTCTGCAGTGGTATGCCCAGGAATATGGCGCTAATCTGACCCAACTTTTCAAGATACTTAACATCCCTGATATGTACGGCTCCTGGTGGTTTCTCGCCTTGTTGGGTCTTCTCAGTACGAACCTCATCGTCTGCAGTATTGATCGTTTTCCAGAGGTGTGGAAACAGATAAAGGCTGACGGCCTTGATACGCCCTTTACACGTCTTAAGAAAATGGGGAGAAAGAATGAATGGCAAAGCAGTTCTTCGCTGGAGGCAACCATCTTGAAACTGGCTGCCAAACTCAACAGAAGTAGCTGGAAAAGCAGCAGTCGCAACAGTGATGGCGGGACCCTGCTCTTTGCTCAAAAAGGGGCCTGGAGCCGAATTGGTGTCTACGTGGTTCATACCTCCATCTTGGTGATATTTGTCGGCGCCATCATTGGTGAGCTCTCTGGATTCAAGGGGAACGTCATGATTCCCGAGACACAGCAGACAGATACGATTTTCACATTCAATGGGAATGAGACCATTGATCTTGGTTTCACGGTACGCTGTGACTCTTTCATCCTTGAGGTGTACCCTAACGGGATGCCGAAGAAATATAGATCCGAATTAACTCTACTGGAGAATGGTAAAGAGCTCTTTCAGGCTCCCATAGAGGTCAACTCTCCATTGAAATACAGGGGAATCACCCTGTATCAAGCAAGCTATGAAGGGTATCAGGATTTTATGATCAAGGTGACCAATAAGGGGAGCGGTAACAGCAAGACCACTCTTATTCCTTTCCAGGAACAAGGGGAATGGCCCCAGGAAGGTCTCACCTTCGGAGTGATTAATGCGGATGGGACGGGACAGTCGGTTTCGCGTCTGAAAATATGGTTTTCCGACAACAAGGGAGCGCCTTCCGTACTCTGGCTCAAGGATGGTGAGTCGGCAACCGTTGAAAGAGAAAGCGGTACCTATCTCCTCACTGCCAAACAGATGTATGCTACTGGCCTGCAGGTCAGCAAAGATCCGGGAGTGTGGGTTGTCTACCTCGGATGCGGCCTGATGCTTCTTGGCCTGGTGATTGCCTTTTTCATGTCGCATCAACGAATCTGGCTTTTCCTCAAAGAGGAAGAGAGCGGAGTGTCAATCCTCTTTGCTGGCAGTGCCAATAAAAACAGGGTCGGTTTTGAAAAGATCTTTAATGATCTGTCAGAGATCCTGCAAAAATAGAACTGCTGATTAAAGGAGTTTCTATCTGATAACAATCACATGTATCAGATGTCAATTATCTTGTCCGGTTTCCTCTCACATTTTTCTTCACAACTCATATGGATCAAGAATCATAAATTTTCTTAAACAGCATTTCACCTAATATAAATGCTGCCAAAAAGAAGAATATTGCACCGGTAGTAATCATGATTTCGTGCAGGCTGGGACTGTATGAGTAATACTTTGGCAGATCAACAACATTGTATTGAGAGTAATGAGGGATTAGCTGGCCCACAATGACTAGATCATAGAACAAGACAAAGACTCCGATCAAGCAGGAAGCACCGGCAAGGGCCAGGATATTTGAATTTTCTCCTTTGGTGACAACGATGAGAGCCAGGGGGAACAGGACCGCAAGACCAACCTCTCCAATCCAGAAGTTAAGGGCAAAATCACCCTGAACAAGGAGAGACATTGCCTCTGGATTTTTGCTGAATTGGGGGAAAAATCCACCCATTATCTTGACGCCCGTAAAATAGAGGATAGCCAGAAGAAGCACTATAAACAGCTTTCCTGTGGCCTTAAGTGCCGTGTCATCCTTAGTCTCCGGTATCTGGCCGCTAAATATTTTTCCAATCCAGCTGAACAACAGAATTGCAGCGCAACCGGTCAAGGTAGAGAGTGAAAGGAAGTAGAGCGGCATATAGTTTTCACTCCAGAATCCCCTGGCGCCAAGCAGTTCCATATCCGAGTTCATGTTCAGGTTTCCCATGGTCACCGCCACAAAAGCGATAATTGCAAATACCTTTGCTCTCTTTTCCATTTTTAACGTAAGTGACATAAAGTTGAGGACCATGAATATCAGGTAGAGGCTGTAAATGGTAGTCTTCCACCAGATATTTGAGAATTGATGCGGGGACAACAGTGCGTAAAAACCAACTCGCCATGGATTCTCAAGCTCAAGAGTGATGCACATAAGACCTGTGGCCATGGTGATAAGAGCAAGAAAGACCGTCCGGGGAACAATAGGTCGAAATGTGCTGATCCCAAAGACCTGTCCCAGAGAAGAAACGATACAGAGCCCGGTTGAAAGGCAGGCAAAAAATACATAAGGACTGATGAGAATTCCCCAGGGCACTTCTCTGGTTGTTCCAAAGGTGTGATCATGGCCCACAAGCATTGAGTGGATCCCGAAGGAGAGGCCAATCCCACTGATAAGCGCCAGCACCACAAAAATGAGCACCCGGTTCATGGAAGTTGAAGGCAATGCAGTTGCTTTTTGGTAGAAGGTCATGTCTCTTCCTTTATTTTTTTTTAGATTCACTCATCCTGTCTTGCTGGTCACTCTGGACATGGTTCATTTCAGGTATCCATATAAAAGACATTTGGCAGGGTGTCTGTTTCCGGGCGAAGTACCCAGAGTACATTCCCGGGAGCATGGATCAGCTTATAGGCGTCACTCTCCGGATCAGTAAGGTCTCCAAAAATACGAACATCAGCAGGACAGGCAGCGGCGCAGGCCGTAATCTTCCCACCACTTTCTTTCAGTTTGGTATCGAAACAGAAGTTACACTTATCGATGGTCCTATCCTCTTCCTTAAAATACCTGGCATTGTAGGGACAGGCAGCCATACAGGTCTTGCAGCCAATGCATTTGTCTGGATTCATTTGTACAATACCATTTGTTTTATCCTTATAGGTGGCCTGGGTTGGACAGACCCGTACACAGGGAGGGTGGTTGCAGTGATTGCAAAGGATCGGCATGAAGGCTCGTTCCCTTTGGCCCTGAGCAATCGGGATGCTGCGCTCCAGTATGTTAGTTCGATAGCCATGGGCAGGGACATTATTGGTGCTTCTGCATGCCTCCAGGCAACGCTCACAATCAATGCAATGGTTTTGACGAATTACCATAGTGTAGTGTGGGCTATAAGGAAATTCAACCACTGGCACCTTGCCGCTATGTAATGCACCTTGCGCATTATTGGCAGAGGTCAAAGAAAGAATCGATCCGCCTAAAAATACACCTGATATGGAAAGGCAGAATTGCAAAAACTGACGACGCTCTTTTGAGGGAAGACTCTCAACACCCTCATCGTTTAGGTTTTCCAGATTTATCCCTTTCATTCTGTTCTCTCTCAAAACGTATATTTGTTGTAACATCCTCAGTGTCAAGAGTTCACTTACTCCACTTGTGTTCAAATAGGCCGCGCATAGAGGCTACTCGTATTAGCGCGAGTCTATTGGAATACATGTGGAGTAATAGTGAACTCTTATCTTTTATTTCGGCTCATCGTGACACATATTACAATCCTGCCTGATAATCTTACCGAATTTTGTTTTATGTTCATCGTCATGACAACGGAAACATCCGTAGCCCTCATCAGCATTCTGATGCCCCAGGTGCTGAAGATAGGTTCCCCAGGTCACCTTCATTTTCGGCCACACATTGTTAAGATAGGCCTCCAGAAGATATGATCCTGAACCTGCTATCTCTTTTTGGTGTTCTGCCACAAAATCAGTTCCATGACGTTTAGCCATACGTTCCAGCAGGTCCCCGACGATCTTTTCTGTGGCCTCATCCCTGCTTGTATACTCAATTTTCAAGACAGCGATACTGTCTTCTCGTATTCCCTCAATCTCGGGATTAAGTTTTTTGGAATGGAGACCAAAATCAACAACCGTTTCAAGATCGTCATAGACGTGGGTAGGACGATTATGACAATCGATACAGT
>DIKH01000036.1 GCA_002424495.1 Desulfobacteraceae bacterium UBA5623 | reverse complement strand
GGTTTCCATCGCCCATTGATAGCGCTCTTCATTCTTTTTGATATCAATGGATAGACGATCTTTCCCGGTAACGGTGACGGTAAAAAGAGAAGCGGCCCTGCTGTTTCTCTCAAGGAGCCTTCCTATCCGGCGTTCTACCCTCTGTCTGTCCCTGATCTTTCCTCTATGAGCTTGATCGGCGAGCCTTGTAAGTTTTTCTTCAAGCCTTGCGACAAAGCGGTTGAGGATGGCATTCTCCTTTTCCTTCCGCCCCAGGGAACGACACAGAACGAAGGTCTCATCCGCCCCTTCGGGTGATTGGATAAGGTTGACCTCTACACCGGGCCGGACCTCTTCCCGGTTTTGGCCGAGTAACTCCTGTTCAAACTTCCGTAAAAGTGATTTCGGAGTCCCCACCAGGTATCGGGCATTGGTCTGCCGCATGAATTCGAGATTATCTTCGCTTACCATGCCCCGGTCCAGGACCCATACCCGGTTGGCTTTGCCGTATTTGGTCTCCATAATTTTGACCATCTCCTGAGTGGTGGTCACATCAGTGCGGTTGCCGTCAAAGATCTCAAAGGCAAGAGGTAATCCTTCTTTTGTGGCTACAAGGCCGATTGTGACCTGGGGGCAGTCGGGTCTGCTGTCTCTGCTGTATCCCCTCTTTGCCTGAAGGTTGCCGTTGGCGCTCCCTTCAAAGTATGTGGAGGTGATATCGTAGAAGAGAAAATCGAAGGTGCTCCCGAACATCTCACCGTAGCGTTTTTGCAGATGTGTGCACAATTCGTCCTTATAGGGCAACAGAGCGTCAAGTGCGCGGTAGAGTCTGTCATCGTTTACCTTGTTGGGGGGAACGCCTAAAAGATCATCAAGCGCGGTCTTATCGTACCATGACTCTGCAATCTGCAATTCTGAGGAAGGAGCGCAGAACCTTGCCAGAACAAGGATTGAGGCCATGACCGGCCAGGGGATCTCTTCTCTGCCTTCTTCCATATGCTCTTTGCAGAAGTCGGCAAAACCGAGCTTGTTCCATAAGAGAAGGCCCGGATAGACATCACCGAAATGGCGGAGTCGTTCTACGCTGACCTTGTTGATATTGACGGTAGCCCATGAAGGGGGTTCTTCTTCTTGCGTAAAGAGTTCAGACTCGGGCCGGGGTTTTCCGGTGAGGATACGACCGATCTCTTCCCACCCTATCCGTTCCTCCTTATCGAGGCCGGGGAGCTTGCCTATGGTGGCGACAACCCTCTGCCTCGGACCCTTGGCGGTCCGGACTGACTCTACGAGAGACCAGTACTCATAAGCAGAGTCGCCCTTCTTTCTCTTGTTGGGGCGAAGGTACATGACCATATTATCCTCCGGGGACAGGCTCCTGGCAAGGGGCTGGTCTCCACTACATGAGATTTTCGGTCAACAGATATTGACATCTTTAAGCTTTTAGAAAAGAAGTTGATAATTTTTTGTGAAAATTGGAGGCAAACTGCGGAAGATGGGCTAGACCAAACCAGCCGCCGATGCCCCACCCAGCCCATCATACCGGGCCGTATCCTGGCCCATGGTCTCGCCACTGGGCTTGGACCGGACTTTTTAGAGCATGGAACCTAAAATGAAGTTTACAGAATTCAGAAAACGGGTCATTTTACTGTCCGAAAGATATTAGCATAAACTCCTTAAGGGTGATTGAAAAAACTCCTTACTTCTTATTATCTCATGCAGCCCAGAAAAAGTTAACCAATTTGTATAAGTCAAGGTTTCTCAGAGCTTTGCTCTCCGCAGCCTGAGGGCATTGCCGACCACGGATACCGAACTGAAGCTCATGGCAGCTGCCGCGAATATAGGGCTTAAAAGGATTCCAAAGAACGGGTAAAGAACACCTGCCGCAATCGGGACACCCAGCGCATTGTAAGCAAATGCCCAGAAAATGTTCTGCTTAATATTACGCATCGTTGCCCTGCTCAAACGCCTTGCCCTGACAATACCCCTTAAGTCTCCTTTTACCAGCGTAACACCTGCGCTTTCCATTGCCACATCTGTGCCTGTTCCCATTGCAACACCCACATGGGCCTGCGCTAATGCAGGGGCATCATTTATCCCATCTCCTGCCATGGCAACAATCCTTCCTTCACCCTGCAATCGCTTTACAACATCAGCCTTCTGATCAGGAAGCACTTCTGCAATCACATCATCAAGAAAGAGCTTTTTTGATACTGTTTCTGCCGTTGTACGGTTGTCTCCAGTGAGCATGACAATCCTGATACCTTCTTTATGAAGCGCTTCTATTGCCTCCGGGGTCGTTTCCTTTATCGGATCAGCCACCCCCAGAAGCCCCGCTGGATTACCATCTACGGCAATAAACATTACCGTTTGTCCTTCATTGCGCATTACTTCAGCACTTTGTAAGAGTTCGGCCGGGTCAGCGCCTGTATCGTCAAAGAGTTTTTGGTTGCCCACAGCAATGACGTGTCCTTCAATCCTGCCCACAACACCTTTGCCGGTCAAGGACTCAAATTCCTCAACATTGGCAAGGATTATACCCCTTTGTTCTGTGCCTTTTACGATTGCCGCTGCAAGGGGATGTTCACTTCCACGTTCAAGGCTTGCAGCATAATAAAGCATCTTGTTTTCGTCAAATCCCTCTGCCGGGATACTCCTCACCAGGGATGGCTTGCCGACGGTAAGAGTCCCTGTCTTATCAACAACAAGGGTATCTACTTTTTTCATCACCTCAATCGCCTCTGCATCCTTAAAAAGCACCCCTGCCGTGGCGCCCTTTCCCATGGCTACCATTATGGATATGGGTGTCGCAAGACCGAGGGCGCAGGGGCAGGCAATGATTAAAACTGCCACTGCATTGATGATTGCGTATGCCATTCTCGGTTCAGGCCCTATCAATGCCCACATTATAAAGGCAAAGATTGCAACTGCCAAAACAATCTGGACAAAATAGGCTGCCACTATGTCTGCAAACTTCTGGATGGGTGCACGGCTCCTCTGCGCATCTGCAACCATATGGATAATCTGTGATAGTAGGGTATCAGCTCCAACCTTTTCCGCCCTCATTATGAGCATACCTGTTCCATTGATCGTTGCGCCAACAATATGGTCTCCCTTCAGTTTCTGCACAGGCATCGGCTCGCCCGTAACCATAGATTCATCAACTGAGCTTGACCCCTCAATAACAATGCCATCTACCGGTATCTTTTCTCCTGGACGAACACGGAGAATGTCGCCCAACACTACATGCTCAAGGGGAACATCTTCTTCTGTATCATCTTTTATGCGTCGGGCTGTCTTAGACGCAAGACCAAGGAGGGCTTTAATGGCTGCCCCGGTTTTGCTTCGAGCCTTTAACTCAAGCACCTGCCCAAGAAGCACGAGCACCACAATAACTGCCGCAGCTTCAAAATAGATTCCAACTTCGCTGCCATCCTTTCTGAAGGAGGCAGGAAATATACCGGGTACGAGCACTGCAATAAGGCTGTATACGTAAGCTACCCCTACGCCAAGCCCGATTAATGTAAACATGTTAAGGCTGCGGTTTATGACAGATTGCCATCCGCGCACGAAAAATGGCCATCCTGCCCAGAGAACTACAGGCGTTGCAAGAACAAGCTCTATCCATTTTAGAATATCTCTGGAAATCAGTTTTTCGAGGGAAAAACCGGGGATAAAATGACTCATTGTAATAAAAATGAGAGGAGCCGTAAGAATCACTCCTAACTTGAATCTCCTTTTCATGTCAATCAATTCGGGGTTTTCACCTTCTTCGGAAAATGTTTTCGGTTCAAGAGCCATACCACAGACGGGGCAGCTTCCCGGGGTATCACGGACTATCTCGGGATGCATAGGGCAGGTCCACTCTGTCCTGGCCTCACCTACTGAAGGAGTAAGGGGTTCAAGTGCCATGCCGCATTTTGGACATGACCCTGGTTTTTCTTCACGGATATCAGGATGCATGGGGCAGGTATATATTACCCCTGTTTTCAAAGGTTCGGCGGTTTCTTTTGAAACAAAGGCTTCAGGATCTTTATCAAACGTATCCTTGCAATGCGTTGAGCAGAAATAGTACGTGTCGCTTTCGTAGATGGATGTTCCTGCAGCATCTGTATCCTCTATGGTCATATTACAAACCGGGTCTTTCATCTTCATGTCGTCCTTCCTATACCGGTGAAGTCAGGGTCACCCCGGGCTTCAGTCTTTTGTTATATCACCCTTCATCTTTTCGAACTCTTCCTTTGTAATTTCTCCCTTTGCATACCTTTTCTTCAAGATTTCAATGGGAGTTTCTCCCTGCTGCTGTTTTCCGGTACCCGTAACTAATCTCACTAAATAAATAACCACAAGTATGATAAGTACCCAGAAGATGATCATGAATATCCATCCAAAACCCATTCCCCATCCATAGTCTCCCCAGTGCATGATTTTACCTCCTTTTTGAAGTATATCAATATAGCAAGAAAAATTGAACAGCATACTTGTTCGATACTAACGATAGAATCGACTTCTATCTGTAATCTCATGCAACGGAAAGAGTTAGTAGGTAATCGCTTTTGACCTGTCCCCCAAAATTAGTACACCTTGAGAATAGGGCCAATGGACCAATGGTGGACCAATGGGTAGAGTAGAGAACTGGCACCTACATGGAGCCGCTTTTGAACTT
>DIKH01000443.1:9231-9631 GCA_002424495.1 Desulfobacteraceae bacterium UBA5623 | reverse complement strand
TAAAGATATGCGCATTTCAAAACAGACACCCGCCCCTGCCCGCTCGCACCCGGACTTTTTAAGAAGTTACTTTGTATCCTGCCAACTCACCGGAAATCAGTATATCCACAGCCCTGTCAAACCGTGAGATCATTTCTCTTCTCCATTCCTCGTCAATGGTGATAGTCTCCCTAGCCACTTTTGCGCAATAGCCGCAGATGTTACAGTCCATGTGCAGGCAATCGGCCTTTTCAAAATAATCAAGAAACCCTTCCAGCCTTGAATTGTCTATATAGAGCCTTTCACTGAAGGGCTCCCTTAGGATAGAAAATATCTCCTTCATCTTTCCGGTATCAATTAGGTCGGGTCTTTCGATCATATCGAGATTGGGCATTATATTGGCCCCATCCTGCGGCACGCT
>DIKH01000443.1:0-9075 GCA_002424495.1 Desulfobacteraceae bacterium UBA5623 | reverse complement strand
CGCTGACAGTTGAGTTTGCAGTAGTCTGCGGCGAATCCTCCGCAGGGGTGGCCCTCCTGGGAGCCGTGCGAAACCATGTTACGGTGGTGGAGATCAATGGGGCAGTGATAGAGACAGAGGTGATTTGCGATCAGCTCAAGTTCACATCTGACGGATTTCCGTATCAGCCTCAAGGTCTTAAAATCCCGGGCCAGGATCTCCGGCAGGATGATCTTGTCTGCGCCAAGGTCTTCCCAGTAACGGGCGATATGAACGTTTTGTATCCTTGCAAAGGACGACACCGCCACCTTGAGCCGGGGAAAATGGGATTTTATCATCTGCACAAGAAACGGCAGAGACACCGTCACCATATCCGCACCTGTAGATAATATCCACTCAAGGTGCTCCATTATCCTGGCGTAACCCTTTCTGGTGAATTCCATGTTGTCGAAGCAAGTTGCATTTATCAGATAATTAAAACCAAGGCCTCTCCCGCGGGCTTCTCCTATGTAGGATGAGGCCCGGTCCCTGTCTATCCTGGGGATGAATATGGACATCCTCCCGCCGCCAAGGGGGTCTTTCCATATCTGGCCATACAGACTTGTAACTGATGTACCTTGCAATTTAGCGAGTAATTCAAGATCCCAGTTGGCGGCAGTGGAATACTGCATTTTTCAGGCCCCCTTGGTTTCAGCAAAGACGTCCCCTACAACCATGGAACGTATAAAATCCTCAAAACCCTTGCGTCTTTTTTCCGCCTCGTCCCTGTTGAATGTCCCCACTTTTTCGAATGTTTTTTTGCAGAAACCGCACTTGTCACAGTCCCGGTTCCGGCACGAGCCTGTTTCGCGGAAAAAATCAATAAACCCTTCAAACTTGCTGTTGTCAACATAGATGAAATCACGCAGGGCGAAATTCATCAGGTCCGCCACCTGTATAACCTTGGTCACATTTACATGCTCGGGCTTGTTGAAGTATGCCAGGTTCGGCTCAAGATAGGCGTCCGGGTTTGTAAGGGTTAAGATATCAATAAGGTTTCCCTGATGTCTCCTGTTGTGGTATGCGCTGACGGTTTTCGCCAGCACGTCGGTCTTTTTAAACCGTTCTACCACCTTGAACTTGCTGTAACCTATCTCCTCATATGCCCATGTGTCTTCCGGCCTGATCCAGCGGGCCTTGATGATCTCTACGGGATTGGTGAATTTTTTGAGGGTGCAATTGTAATAGGGATACTGTAGATAACAATAGTGGTCCATGCTCTGGGTCTGTGATGCATGGCCGTCATGGGCCACATGGGATGGCTGGTGCGGGCAGTCGTGCAGACAGCACGGATTGGCGATCAGCTCCAGATCGCATTTAACCGCCTGCCTAATGGCTGCGAGCGTTTCAAAGTCGCGGTTGATGTTTTCGTCAATCACTATTTCATCTACACCCATGTCTTCGTATTGCTTGGCTCGATATACGGAATTTATCCGGCACACGCTGGAGGCCTTGATCTTGATTCCAGGCAGAACCTCCCTTACAAGGCGGGCCATGTAAGGAAACCCTATGGTGACCACATCGGCGCCGGTTGCGCCTATCCACTCCAGAAGCTCCCTTATCTGTCCGTATCCCTCGCGGGAATAGTGGACATTGGCGATGCACATGGTGTTGATAAGGTAATTGAAGCGGATGCCTTTTTCCCTGACATAGCGTATGTGGGCCTCTGCTTGGGCACTGCTGATCCGCGGGAGTAAAAACGCAGGCCGCACCCCTCCGATCACATCGTGAGAAAGCTTTCCATAGACCTCCTCCGTGGAGGTTTCCGCCAACGCATCAATCAGGTTGTTATCCCAGTTTGTGGATACCCTAAGTTCCATTGAAAATCCTCAATCTTTAAATCCTGTTATGTCATCCTTTTTTTCCACATCACACCATCTGAGTAAAGACGCAAGCGTTGCCATGCCGTCATGACGCCACATCATGGAAGGTGTGGGCATGCTGCCGGGTGATGTGATGCGCGCAACACCCAATTCTCCCAGCCGCCTTATCAATCCGGCCTCCCGTTCATCGCCGACTGCGACTGCTGCGTTCTGTAAAAATTGCCCGACCGGCCGAAGCGCCTCAAGGGCTTGAAAAATATCCTCCACCGCCCATATCCTGACAAAACGGTTAAGGACCGAGGGGCTGAAAAGACCCGGGGCCTTTTCATATACCACTGTCCAGGATGTCCCGCAGGATGGTGCGAACATCCGGACATCATCTCCCCCAAACTCCCTTATCTCATATCTTCCCCTTTGCTGATGGATGACTGCGGCCTCCCCTGCCGACAATCTCCCCCTGGGCATTTTTTCTTCATATGAGGCCATTGCGCCTGAAACCATGCGGGCAAACTCCACTGGAGAGACCTCTCCCCCTGTTTCAACAAAATAGACCTGGGGGGCAAGACATGCCTTTTGATCAAACATTGCATGGTCATATGCCACAGCCCGGGAAAGTTCATCAACACCGGCAAGGGTCATTTTATTTTTTCCAATGATGCCGAACCCCATCCTGTGGCCATGGACCAGGGTTTTTATGTTGCGGGGGATCCTTTTTGAAAGTGATGCGCACGTCTCCACTGCCCCGAATGCAACCACCGCATCAGCATGGCTGAATGCCGCATCCTCCACCTCTTGGTTTCCTCCCTGCCAGTAGAGCACTGCCATTGAGGCAGCCATTTCAGGGTCAATTTCCTCAATGGTCTTGAGATAAAGGGCCGCAAATGCGGGCTCTCCCGATGCCACCTTTCCCAGACAGGCAGCCTTTACCAGAGACGCCCTCATGAACAACAGATGGGGCAGGGCCGGGATGTTTTCCGAAAAAAAGGACACGACCAATCCTGGTCCAAAGGCGCGGCGGTACCCGCCCAGTTCATCGGAATACTGAAAGTCATCGAGGTACAGGGGGTTTCCCATCTCAGAGTGCAGCGCCCGCCACATATCATCGGAAAGAGAGCTTTCCATCTCTATATCAATGCTTGCCTCAATAGTTTCAGACGAAAACCCGGTTATCGCCGGGATGATTTCTATGGCCTGTCTCCTGTAGACATAATCCCTGTCAAGCCAGAGTACTGACGCCTCATTCAGGACCCCAACTATTCGTTCAACAGGCATGCGGACGAGAAATTTATCCCGGTTTTCCTTAAGATGAACCAGAAGGGAGTTGACCATATCAGGGGTAACAACCGGGGTTTTGAGACGAACTGAGATGTCCCCTTGCCGGTAAACCCTGGTTAAAAACTCCGAAATCGGATACCTGAAATCAGTGGGGAGATAATATCCTTTTAGCTCAATATCCTTCACTTGGCTTCCCCAATTATCCGAGTCATTTCATCAATGCTGAGCGAACAGCCCCTTGACCCATCATCCCGCGCCCTGCCGTATACATCAAAACCCCCTGGCAAGATTCTCCCCAGGTCATCTGTCTGTATGGAGCAGATGTGGCCCCTGTTTGCGAGGTCAAGGTGGCGCAGAAGCCCGATTTCGCCGGCAGGCAGGGGTGTAAGCGTATCAGGGTCAACCGCCATAACCCTTGTCCATGGAGGGATAACTTTTGCCCGCCCTGCTGCAATACCCCTTTGACGGTTTCTCAAGGTATTGTCGTAATACTGGGAAGATATCTCGGTCATCCCCAGGAGATTCACGCAATAGTCTCTGTGGACGCCCAGAACACCTTCACAAAGATCCAGGAATTCCTCCCTCCCAACCTCCCTGCTCCTGCCCTTGAACCCGCCTGCATCCAGGCATCTGGAGCCTTGGGGAAGATCGAACTTTAATCCCTTTGACGTGCAGTAGTCAAAAAAGTTTACAAATCCGAATGATCCTCCACAGATGGCCACAGGAACCCCTTCATCAATTGAGCGATGGAGGGTATCGGCAAGGGCCTTTGCGTCAAACCCTGATTTTTGAATAAGAAACCTGCTCGCTGATAGGCCAAAATACTCTATCAGCCGGTTCATACCATAGACCATCACCATGTGGGGGGCGATTTCAGGGGGGGGCGCAAGGACCAGGATAAGTGCCTTTATATTATCCGGGAAAAACATCCAGGATGCGGCCTTTTTTATGGTGGCATCCATCAACCTGAGCCCTCCTTCATCATAAGACACCTTTCCCTGCTCTTTTTTGTTGCTGGTGCCGCTGGTGATGAAGGTGCGTGAGGTTTCAGAGGGCAAGAGACAAAAGGCAGCGTCTTTAAAGACATCTGTCGGCAGGGCAGGAATCTGCTCCCAGGAAGATATGTCCTTTGGGGTTATGTCTCTTCTCTGGCAGTAATGCCTATACAAGGTGACATGATTATATTGAAGTTCAAAAGCAGCCAGGGCAAGACGATTGAATTCCTGATCGTTTTCAGTCCCCTGCTCAATGAAGGCCAGGATGTCTCTGTCAAGCCCTGATACTGCCTGCGACAATTGATTCACGATGAAGATCCTTCAGGGGCATGAAATGTGATCAGTTTTTTTTCCGCAAGTTGCATCAATATTTCCGTAAGCCCTTCCACAGGAAAGTTTTTTTCCGCCGCAATCTCAGAGATGGAATTGCGGCCTGTCAGTCTCCCCGGCAGCCAGGACCAGGTATTGTCCAGGGCATCCATAATTTCTTCATCCCTGCACAGGATCATTGGCCTCAATTCCTTGCCAACCGCCGGGATTTCCCGAAAATCTTCGGAAAGCACAAAATCCGTTGGCCGGTATGCGAACAGGATCGGCTCATCTCCCATCTTTTTTTTATATACATAGCGATAAGCGCTCAATCCGGCAATCATACCCTGGGACACGGCCCTTGAAAATGAATTGTAACCGCCTTTTGTGACATCTCCCGCGGCCAAAATTCCAGGGATCGCGGTCTGCATGTCAGGGTCCACCTCAATAAACAACGAATCAAACAGGTTATCCCAGACCCCTGTCCCGCTCGTCGGCCTGATCTCATAGGAGTTGAACTCCAGGAGCACAGCCCCGCATGGGATATCCCTGATGCCCTGATCGGTCATAATGCGCACCCCCTCAATGCGGCCTTCACCCCGATAACCCTCAACCCGACCGTGAACAGTGTCCTTGTCATCGCCGGCATGCGCATCACCTTCTATGACAAACACCAGGCCGGATCCGGCCTTGTTAAGCCTTCTAATCAGAGGCGCAAGGTTCTCAAGCTTGGAACTGCCCACAATTACCAGGGCCGGCTCCCAGCGCTTCATAAGCAGATATTTTAGATCTGAGACAATAGCCTCATAGCCCATGCTGGTAATGTTGAGCCCCTTTCCCAGGAAGTCTCTTTCATTGACCAGCATCTTTATGCCGGTAGCGATAATGACCGCAAGAGACCTGTGGACCCTGCCGTCGGCAGTATGGACGGTTTTCACCTCTCCATCAAGCTCGATCCCGGCAACCCTGCCCTTATAGACCGGAATATTAAGGCCGTCCATATCCCTTGTCAGATTGCGGACGGTCTCAGAGGCATCTATCTTCCACGATGGCCCGGTAAAGATGCTCCCGTGCCAGCCTGCCTGGCCCGCCAGGTGGGAGTTTTCTATCAGAAGAGTGCTGCAAGGCAGGGCCTTGTATCTCTTTATCCAGCGTGTCCTGATGGCCGCGCTCATCCCGGCAGGCCCGCCGCCAACAACAATTACGTCCCAGTCATAGTCCATAGCCGGTCCTTATACCAGAATTCAGCTTTGGATGCCTTAAAAAAACCTAACCGGCAGTCTTTGAGACAGCTCAAAACCGTCAAGACACCCGTTTATCAGATCCGTCATGACCCTCTTACGTACTTCTTTCTACTTCCACATTCTCGGATCAAAGCTGAAAGGCTCAGGATCACGGATTAGGATCTGATTAAATTCCGGATGCTGGATGTTGATCAGGTAGTTCGACTCGGATGGAATAATTACCGAAGGGACGCAAAGCACAAGGGAACGTCTGGATCTTGTCCATTTTGATCCCGCGTCTTTGGTTGAATCCGGCGGAGGTTCATTGCGCCAGTCTTTGGGCAGGTCTTTAAGGACCGCAACAGAGACATGATCCGGGATTTCCACTTTAAAAAACACGAAAGGGATATGCATCCCTTCCCGGCCCAGATGAATAAATTGCTCCAGCACGGCCAATGAAAGTGTTTCCGACACATAGACGACGGCCGTTCCCTTGTGGTTCCAGCGGCCGCTGAAACGCCTTGCCCCTTCACCCAGAAAGGCCTCGGATGAGCGCTTTTCCTTGACTACCCGCCAGGCCGTTATCATGAAACCACGCCATATTCAATTCGGCCTAAAAGGTCTTCAACCTCACGCGCGCCTGCCTCCGTCCTTATAAAATCAATGGGAATTCGACCGCCAAGACCTACTTGAGGCTGGTGCAGCCACTGTTTGGCTGCGTTGTTGTCTTCAAATACTTCCCATGCAAACGTAAAAATATGGATAAGGCGGTAAAGCCGGTCGCTTGCGGCAGTAGTCAGACGTTTTCGGGTTTGACGCAACCGGGATAGTGTCCTTTCACTGACATCAAGAATCCGCGCCAGTTCCCCATCCGTGAGACTCAGATTTTCTTTTACATAGGACACCGACTCCCAGGGAAACCCTTCACGGATGATCCGGTCAAAGTCCCCGGAACTGGAACAATCGCACCTGAGCAGATTCGAGATTTGGGCGGCAGTTTGCATTTTTGACCTCCCGTGTCATTTGACATAAAAATAACCGCCATTTGTCGTGATGTCAAGAATTTTGGGCTCACGCATTGAAAGAAGAAGAGGTTCTTCACACCCGCTTCGCTAGGAGGCTGTCCGAAAATGCCCTTTTCCCCAAACTCTTTTTTATGCCCGAAAAAATCATCCTCAACATATCAACCATATGCCTGCGGTAATTTTTTCGGGCATGCCTCGATTTTGAAAAAAATTGCTATTCTCGGACAGCCTCCTAGAGTCAGTAGAGTTCACAGGGGAAATAAATCATAACTACTCAGGAGCCAGAATGAAACCAATTCGGCCCGCTTTAAACAGAATTAAACGGCAAAGCAAAAATCTCTGTGGCCCCTGTGTCTCTGTGTGAGATGCCCTTTATTATCTCAACATAGTGCTTGACATACTATATATGGTATAGGTATACATATGGTATGTGGCGGATTGAAGAACACCGCAAAGTTGACAGGCAAGTCGTCTCAGTGCCGAACGAGATCCTTAAACATTATGAGAAATGGAAAGACATCGCTTCAATCTCTGGTCCTCCGGGCCTAAAGCTGATCAAAGGGTTTCATGACGAAGCTTTAGCAGGTAAGTGGAAAGGCTACCGATCCTCTCGACTTGGATTACAGTGGCGGGTTATTTACCGGGTAATTCCTGAAAAACTGCTTTTTCAAGTTACATCGTTAACCGCACATGATTATCAGAGGTTATAAATGAATGAATATCGCCCTGAGAAGAAACGAATCACTGTTTCCGTTGGTGAGTCTGTTCGCATAATTCGCGAGTTTCAGAATTTGAGCCAGAATCAATTATCACGGCTCACAGGCATTCCACAGGCTACGATTTCGGCAATAGAAAATGACCGTATCCATCTTGGAGTTGAACGCGCTAAAACTTTGGCACACGCACTAAAGGTTCATCCTGGTGTGCTTGTCTTTCCAGGATGGGAGCTTCCGAAAGAGGCCGCAGCATAACCGACGTGTTATAGAACATAGAAAGGTATGGTGTAATAATTGACACCATGATCTTTATCTATCTATTCGAAGGAAATCCAGATAGTCATGCTCGATAAAATGACTTGGCGATAAAAACAGTTAAGTCCGGCCCTTTAAGAGCCCTTGACCGTAATTATAATTGACTTTTTCATGAAAATGATATAATTTTTCATGAATATTCTGAAAAGGGGGATTCGAATGGCCAACTTACAGATAAAGGGTATTAATAACGAACTATATGAAGAATTGAAAAGGCTGGCAGCGGCCGAAAACCGGTCCGTGAGCCAGGAGATCCTTTTTTTGGTTAAAACCTATTTAGCAAAAAAGGGCCATATCAACAAGCTAAAAACACCGGCTCAGGTTCTACTGGAACTCGCAGGATCTTGGGAAGATGACAGACCCGCACAAGAAATCATAGGGGATATAAAGAGTGTCAGAAAGAATTCACGAAAACTATCGGAGGGTTTTTGATGTATCTATTGGACACTGACACTGTCATCTACAATCTAAATGGCCATTCTATCATCCAGGAAAATCTACGGTTGCATCTCCACGATCCTTTAATGATAAGCGTAATTACTCTTATGGAGTTATACTATGGGGCCTATAAATCCAAAAGAACGACCAGCAATCTGGCGAAAATAAGGGCCATTGAAAACTCACTGGAAATTGTTGAAGTGGGCAGGGAATCTGTTGAAATCTTCGGCGCCCTTAAGGCCAATATGGAAATATCTGGTACCCCCCTCGACGACTTTGATCTGATCCTTGCCTCCTGCGCCCTGGCGAATAATCTGATCCTGGTCACCAATAACCTTAAACATTTCGAACGTATTCAAGGATTGAAGGTCGAAAATTGGACTCAAAAAGTTTAAGGCCTTATAGGCTTTTTAGGTCAAAATGGTCCATTACCTTGTCGAGAAGGTCGGACTTTCGTTGCCCGGTGCATTGTATGAAACAGTCTTTACTCTTAACCGGATAAGTGTCCCTACCCGTTATCCGGAAGATTTACGGCAGATGCAAAAGGATTTCCGAAAAAATAATACGGAGAAACTCCTCACCAAGAGCAAAGATGTATTGAAATGGCTCAAAACAGAACTGCAAAAGTAGTGCAATTCCTTTGTGAATGCCTTAAAGAAAAAGGCTTGAAGCTGAGTAAGGTTATCCTCTTCGGTTCGCAGGCAAAAGGTCTTTCAACCGCCGAAAGCGATATTGATATTGTGATCGTATCAGAGGAATTCAGGAATAAAAACATTTTCAAACGGGCCGAAATGACAAAGGATGCCGAAATCAGAACAATCAAAAAATTTATGGTTCCCCTTGATATTATCACAATTACACCGGAAGAGTATGAGGAAAGGACCTCACTTGTAGCTGAATACGCAAGCAACGGAAAATGAATACCACCAGTGAACTGG
>DIKH01000244.1:13803-22315 GCA_002424495.1 Desulfobacteraceae bacterium UBA5623 | reverse complement strand
TTAACTGTTTTACCTCCGAGCCTCACGACTTTTCAGATACAGAGATAAACCTGATAACCGCCGTGGCTAACCAGGCTGCGGTTGCAATACTAAACACTGAATTGATGGTAAAGACCAAGGTGATTCAGGAGGAGTTGGAAACCCGCAAACTTGTGGAGCGGGCAAAGGAGGTTCTCATGCGCAGGCGTAACATGAAGGCGGACGAGGCCTTTCGTTGGATACAGAAACGCAGCATGGACTCCAGAAAGTCCATGGGCCATGTGGCAGAGGCTGTGCTATTGTCGGAGGAACTTGAATGACCGGAACAAGCTTTTAGTATGATCTGCAGTCAACTACCATCGGCAAAAGCCGATGGCTTAAGGGTTCGAGGATTCAAGGGGCCGAGAGGTCCAGTGGAAAGGCCATTGTAGAAAAGGAGGTAGATATGAAAGTTAACAAAATAGAAAAAAACATCCAGATTCCGGCGGTCCACTCGAAGCATAAGTATCCGTGGGACCAGATGGAGGTTGATGATTCGGTCTTTATTCAGGCCGAGAAGGGTGAGTCGCTCTACAAACTCAAGAGAAAGGTTGGGCCGGCCGCCCGTTACTATGGAGATGTGACAGGGAAAAAGTTTAAGACCCTGCTGATGCGTGAAGAAAACGGTGTCAGGGTTTGGCGGCTTAAATAGGGGGACATATAAAAGGGTTACGGCCGGGACAGCTTCCGCTTTCCTTGTTGAAAAGCCCTTTGCATGCGAAAAGGCCCAAGTACGGTATCAAGCTCAATCGTACATGGGCCTTTATTTTTTGCAAAGTCCTGTAAAATAGCTTCGCAACCCGTGACCGATTAGTTTTTTTCGAATCCCTCGGCCCGGTTTATGTGATTATGTCCACGAGAGTTCCAAGCTTTTGGTTTGTCGCCTGGGCCTGGGCCACTGCCTCTTTGGTTCCTTGCACATCCATCTGACGTTCAACCCTTGTGGATACGGCCTGCGGATCATCCTTCTGCTGGACTGAGTTCGCAAATAAAGCAGGATATGTCTCAAGTGGGGAGTTCTTCTCCGCCTTTTCTTCTGGCGCCGGTTTTTGAATATTTGACGCAGTATTTGCCTTATTCTGCCTGGACTGTGAGTCAGCCCATTTAGTGACAGCCTTAGTTGCTGCTATTTCGTGAATGTTCATAACGGCTGATATATCCATTTGAATACCTCCTGTTGCTATTGGCCATAGACTGTTAAAAAAGAAAACCTACCCTCCAAGACCCCCCCTCGACATAGGCGCCAAACACCTATCATAGGCGCTGGAGTCAAAGTATAGACTTCAATCAATGAGGATTCAGGGCTTAGTTATCGGTCGGAATTTCTTGTGCGGCGTACTAATATCTCTCCTCTTGCCTTGCCGAAATTATTTCTTTAGAGTCTATACACCTCATTTTCGTTATCGGCATTTGATTATTATGACTTTAAAGAAAAATGATGGAAAAATAAAATGTTCCGGTTCAGCGTCAAAAAATATGGACCCATGTGGTTAAAGATTAGCGGTCAGCAACTATGAGAGAGGGTTGCGGAAAAGAAAGTGAAACGGAAACTTGTCAGATCGGTGTAGCCTGCGTGACCATACTTGGCGGAAATGAATCGCAGTGTCAGTTGACCAAACCTACAATAATTGCATGGCCGCAGGAATAGCAAGACTATTCTCTGTTACTGCTCAAGCTCTGCGGCGGCCTCTGCTGCTGCATTCAACCATGCAGCCAAGTCTCCCGCTGAAACGGTTTTTTCGCTGGCCCTTAATATCTTCCCGGTCTCCACTTCCACCAGACGAATATCAAGACGCATCTGACCGCCAATGACCTGGTAGCCTCCGAATATCATCAGTTGGGCGCCCACAAGCCTTCCCAGTCTCAGCCTTGTGGATTCATCGGCAAGCTCGGATGAGCCAAGATTTTGCTCTTCCAGCACCAGGGACAAGCGCTCCCTTTCCACTACGTCGTAGGCGCTTTTTTCCTTGAGCGTCTCAATTACCCTGGCTGAAAGAAGGCCGCCCAGATCAGGATAGCCATCACCCATCGGGCTTAAGTCCTCCATGTCCCACACTGCAATGCCTTTCACCTCCCTGACAGGTTGAGGTGCTGATACACAACCTGCCAAGAGGGCAACCAAGAGCAAGGGCCAAATGAAATTACCGAACCGCATTGCCATCTCCTGTAACAGTCTCGTGGGGCTTTTCCTTTACCTTGTCATCAGTCTTGAATTCCCTGTCCTTTTTGACAATTTTCGCATAGCACAGATCAGGCTCCACCTGAACGACCTCAACACGGCCGATTGACTTTGGTGCACTCTGGAGCATCTTTCCCTTGTATTCAATCGTTTCTCCCTCTTCCACCACATCAAAACCAGTGCCGAGGACCACGCCCTGCCTGCCTCCGATATTGAGCAGGGCCTGACCGCCAACGAGCTTGACCACATATCCCTGCAAAGGATATTTCTGGATGACTGTATTTAAGATGTCCCTGTTGATTTCGTGGAGTTTTTTTGTCAACGGATACTGTGATCCGAACTGGGTGGTGATCACCTTGGGGATGGCCGATGTTTCGGTGTCAATAAGTCTCATGCTCAAGAGCGTCTGGTCCTGCATATAAATGAATGAACCTGTACCTATTATCTTTGCGGAGAGCACCTTGCCAAGCTTCAACGCCGTCTCAGGGTCTGCCAGTTCTGAAGATCCGATATTCAATTCCTCCAGAAGCCGCTCAAGAAGGACACGCTCCACCACCTGCACGCGGCCCGATGAATTCAATTGATCGGCAAGATTTGAGGTCAAAACACTTGAAAAACCGTCTCTGGCCGAAAGCCCTCCCTGCTCCTGAAAATCAACAAATGTCAGTACCATTGGCCTGGAAGTCCAGGTGTCGGAGGTTTTTGAGGCGGCTTTTTCCTGGCTGCGGTACCTTGCGGCCAGTTCCTTTACCAGGGTATCTATCCGCTTTTTTTCTGCTACATTCTTTTGAAGGGCCAGCATCTCCTGAGCCTTTTTGGCAAGCACTGCGGCAAAGGTGTCGGTCTTGTCCAGTGTCGTGGCCCTGGTGTAGGCCTTTAGGGCCTCATCCCATTTGCCCTCTTTTTCATATGCTACACCCTTGTTGGATGTGGCCTCGATATAATAGGGGTCAATTTCTACCGCCTGATCATAAAGCTCCCGCGCCTTTTGATAATTTCCCTCTCCCGCATGGAATCTGCCCAGTTGGTTATAGGCCATGGCCTTTTGAAACGGCGCTGCCGATTTTTTCTCGACCGCTGTCTGATATGCATTTTTCGCCTCCGCTTTTTTATTCTGGCTGTAGAGGATATCCGCCTTGACCACATGCACATATGCCCTGTCAGGCGCCTTTTTCTCCACCTCTTTTACCGCCTCCATGGCCTTGTCCGCCTGTCCCTTTTTTGCATAAACGCTGGCCAGGCCCTCTTTGCCTAAGATTTCTCCGTCCCCTTTATTACCGGCAAGTTCAGTAAAGACTGCTTCGGCCTGTTCAACCTTTCCCTCTTTCAAGGACGCATATCCCTTGACTGTCTTGGCCTGAAGGTTTTTCGGGTTCTTTTTTTCAACATGCTCACTAATGGCCTTGGCAAGGGCTGTGTGCTTGCGCTGGAGTTCTCTTTCAGCAAGCTTAACCAGCATGACCTCGGTTGTCTTACCTCCTCCCTGGAAATAATCTATCAGCTTAAGCTCTGGTCCTACAATACACACGGTCGGCAGAATAAACCTTGCCTCGTAAAGGTCGCTCACACCGGAATTATCTAAAAGGATGGGAAAGTTCGGGTTGGCGCTCTTTATGAATTCCGCCACCTTGTCTTTGGATGACAGCGTTATTCCCCACACAATCATATCACTTTCCTTGTATTGATGGGACAGCTTATCAAGACTTAACAAGCCCTCCTGGCTGGGCCTTGACTCTGCGTCAAAAAAGTAGAGTATGATCATCGGCTGATCTTTCATGACCGCCAGATCGTGGGTCTTGTCACCACTGCCTTTCAATGAAAAGGCAGGGACAGCCTTTCCGGCGGCGAGTTGCCCGTAACACGGCCAGCAAACACCCAGAATCAGTGTTGTGACCACCAGTACAGAACTAATCAATAGTGAAATCGCTCTCATCTTGATTCCTCCTGACATATTAAGGTTTGGTGTCTTCAATCGGAAACAGCCTTACATTGAGAGGGATTTCACCCTCTTTGTCAATCCTGATCTGGGCCTCCCACTCGTGATACTCATGGAGACTCAACTTGACTTCGTATTTTCCAAACGGCAGATTTACAGCAATGGGGGTCTTTCCCTTAAACGAATTGTCTACAAATACCTGGGCACCCTCTGGCACACTTTTCACCTTTAAGACCGAACGGATGCTGTCTTTGTCAAACCTGCCTGCACTGGAATAGTAAAAGATCACCGCCGCAATACATGCCATTATAAAGCCTGTAAGCACAAAAAGACCTTTTCGTTTATGTGTACCAGTTTTGATCTGTTGCGGCAAGGAGTCTTCCCGGCCTTTGCCGGCAAAGCCCCTCAGTGCTTTTGCCATTTCCATGCCGTTTTGGAAGCGCTGCTCCGGCGCCTTGGAAAGGCTTTTCATGATCAGACCGGAAAGCGGCTTTGGAATGGAGGCATTTACAAGACCTGGCTCCGCAGGTATATCCTGGGTGATGGAATGAAATATCGCAGCCAGGTTCTCACCCTTAAATGGCCTGTTGCCGACTGCGATTTCATAGAGGATGACACCAAGTGAATAAAGATCAGAACGGCCATCAACCTGCCTGCTCATTACCTGTTCGGGGGACATGTAAACAGGGGTGCCCAGGATTTCACCGGCCTGGGTCTGCTGACCGGATGAAGGATCTTCAATATGGGCGATGCCAAAATCAGTAAGCTTCACCTGACCGTCAGGTGTAATGATAATGTTGGAGGGCTTTATGTCTCTGTGTATGATCCCTTTTCTATGGGCATGATCAAGTGTCTCCGCCACCTGAATACCAAGCCCAACAATCTGATCGAGACTCAGACCTCCCTCTTTGATGACCTCGTTAAGGGGGCTTCCCTCCAGATACTCCATTGCAATGTAGATGGTCTCGTTGTCCTGGCCCACATCAAATACAGTGACAATATTTGGATGGGAAAGACGACCTATTGCCTTTGCTTCTTTGAGGAATCTGCGGACAAAGTCTTCGCTTAGCACCCGGTCCTGGCGCAGAACCTTAAGTGCAACCATGCGGTCTATATGGGGGTCATGGGCCTGATACACAACCCCCATGGCCCCTCTTCCCAGCTCTTTGAGAATTTGATAGCGTCCGTAATTCATGGCATCTGGAATCTAAACCGACTGAGGATCAGCCTTCCGAGGCCCTGACAGTCTCTTGCCTGGTGTCACCATCTCTTAGAAATTCCCTGATTGTCCCAAAGGGGATCAGAAAACCCACGGAATCAAGACCCCGGTATCTGCCCTTTACCATTCCGACCAGATTCCCCGTTACATCAAAGACAGGGCTGCCGCTGCTGCCTGGGTGAATCTTCATGTTTACCTGCCAGTAGATCAGATCGTTTACACTTCTCTGTGGTCCATTGACAATCCCGGAAAAGACTGTCCCTCCCAGATTGACAGGGCAACCCACGGAATAGAGATTCTCTCCCATTCCTATCAGATCTCTGCCTCCGGAAAGGGGTACAAATGTGTCAAGCTTCTCATTGATGCTGATAAGAGTCAAGTCCCTATGGACATCCTTTTTAACCACATGTCCATTCAGCTCCCGGCCGTCATAGAGGACCACCCTGATATCCGAACAGCCTTTGAGACCATGAGCCGTGGAGAGGATCAGGCCGCCTGATCCAAAAATAAAGCCTGAAAATTGTTCATCCTTGCACTGCGCTGTCGCCTTTATGCAGACCACGGATTCTATCCTGGAAAGTACCCCATTGGGGATATCCTGGCCCGGACCATTGTCTTGTGCTGTATATTGCGCCCGAGAGGGCCTGATATATTCCGAAATGTATACCCACAAATTTGTTAACTGTGATTTATCAGGCCTGTCATCAGCGGTGAATGAGGCCTGAACATCTGTAGCCAGGGCGGAATGGGGCTTAAGAATAATCCGCCATTTTGCCTTTGCCTTTACAGCAGAAAGTTCAACCCCCCCGGAGCCCAGGGCATTTTCGTGTATCAAAAAGCCCGAGCCCCTGAGCCAGTCGGATATCACATGCTCCATTTCATTCATGGGCAGGGGATAGGATTTTTTCGTGCCATTGGTGTCGGCGCCGAAGGCAACGCCCAGGAATAACAGGCAAAGGAAAAATGGGCAAATTTTCAAGTGCGTCAGCATATAATCTTGGTCATGGTAACACGTTGGAGTTAATGCCTCAGCTTGAAGAAGTCAATTTCACCGCAGTGGGATCAGATGCATAAACATCTTCAACCCTGATCTTTTGTTTCTTAGCAGTTACATAATTTCTGTGCTATTTTACGATGATCTTCTGGCCAGGACTTATGGGATTGTTTTCCGAAAGCTTATTCAGGCTGTAAAGATCATCTATTGTGACGCCGTATTGTCTGGCAATGGCAAAAAGGGTCTCACCCTGTTTGACCTCATGATAGACCCTCTTTGGCTGGGGAGCAGCCTTTTTTTCAACTGCGGGCTTTTTTTCCGCAATAACCTTGTTTTCAACTATACTCTTCTTTTCAACAGCAACAGCAGGCGTCGCGGCCTTATTAGGAGCTGAAACAGGGGCGCTTTTGCTTTTGAGGAGCACCAGTTGTTTACTGACCTTTCCGAGTTCCTTACTGATAAATGACCCGTTTTGCTCCAACGATGCCATGGATTCCTGGAGTGTTTTGACTTGTTTGGTCAATTGGGCAATATTGCTCTTTATTTCTTCATGGTTGGCAATATTTTTTTCCAGTTTATCGAGCCTGTCCATCAGAGGGTTTATGTCCTCAACAGTCACCTTGTCTCCTACATTGGCGAAGACCGCAAACACTATAATAAGACAGACTATCGCTATTAACACCACGACCAGACGGGAGGGTGGTCCGATACTGGTTTTTTTCTTCTTTTTTCTTCCCATCCCTTGTGCAATCCCTCTCATATCTTCCATCTCAACATCTGATTCCATATCTGAATCCTGAAAGAGATCCATCCTAAAGTCTCCTTTCCATCTAAAATATGCGGTTAGATCTTAGCCTTTGTCGGTCAGTCCGCCATGACAGCCGAGTGGTTACCACTTTTCCTGACAATTTGCCAGATATTCCTGCCTACCTCTTCCTTATAAGTTTATTTAATACACCCGATATCTCTTCGATCCTAAACATCCTGCCTGTCATGTAGAGAAGGAGCAAAAACAAGCCGGAACAGATAAGGCTTGTCAAAATAGCCCCTGTTAAGCCCGAATGTTCAAACCCGCAAAGGGCGGTTCGCTTAAAACACTCAACGATGACTCCCAATAAGACACTCACCAGGATCATCCTGCCGACACGACCGTAAACATCTTTGCTGGCCATATTGCGGCTGCGTCTGTTCCACAGGATATAAAGCGCTGTTGATTGAAGCAGGGCGGAAAGGGAGACGCCAAGGGCCACACCTCTTGCGCCCCACCAATCCATGCCAACCACAAAAAAAGGGATGCTTAAAAGCACTGCCGCTGTTCCGAACAGCGAGGGAAACAATGTCTCTTTCATGGCGTAATAACCTCTGACGACCACGGTCTGGGCCGAAAAGGCAAATGCGCCTATCAATAGAAAGGGCAAAAGATTGGATGTCAACTCGGTGGCAGCCGCATCAAATTTGCCCCGTTCAAAAAGGATAAAGACCACTTCATGACGCAGGACAATCAAGAGCACGGAAAAAGGTATCACCAGGGACAAATACCTGATGGTCTGATTTAAAAGACGGTTCATCTCATCCATCCGTCCTTCGGCTGCAAGACGAGACATAAATGGGAAGGATGCGCTCCCCACTGCCTGACCAAAAAGCCCCACCAGAACGAGCATTATCCTGATCCCATAGTTCAGGGCTGCAATCGTGCCTTTAGGCATATATGAACCAAAAAACCTGAACAGAAACTCTGTGGAGAAGGTCATGCTCAGACCCAGCATAAGGGGGATTGTCAGGAAAATGTAGCGTCTTAAATCGGGATGTGAAAAGTCGAGGGTCAGAGTAAATTTCATTCCCGCGCGCCTTGCCCCGATCCATTGCACTATAAAATTGCCTGCCACAGCACCGATAAGCGCCCCCCAGGAAAAGCCTTCAATCCCGATCCAGGGGCCAAGAGCCAAGCCTCCAAGTATGATCCCGAGGTTGTAAACCAAAGGGGCCATCGCCGGGATAAAGAAATGCTCCTTTGAAAACTGGACGGCCATGAAGAGTCCGCCTGCAAAAAAGAAGAACTGGGCGGGGAGCACAATGCGGGTCATCCTGACAGCAAGCGCCTTGACAGCAGGGTCTTTAAGTCCGGGCGCAACAAGACCAACCAATGGCTCGGTCCAGATTAATAGC
>DIKH01000244.1:7971-13742 GCA_002424495.1 Desulfobacteraceae bacterium UBA5623 | reverse complement strand
TACGAGATATTGGTTGAATATGGGAATAAATGTGACCGAAAGAAAACCTGTGGCGACGAGGTGGTTAAGGATCTCGGGGAGCACAAAGGCCAACTGGTAGGCATCAACATCGCCTTGTGTCCCGCCGGCATAAGCGATTACGACCTCACGCAACAGACCTATGAAGCGGCTCAAGAGGACAGAAGACATCATGATAACAGATGCTATTCCGACCTTTCTGAAAAGAGATGATGTCTCCAGCTTGACCATTATGATTTTTTCTATATAGTCTCTGTGGATAATGAGGTATAATTCGTTACAGCTTAATGACTATTGCCCCCTAAGGTCGTGCTCAACAATTACCCTGCATTCTGGCATCTCATATTCGCGCCATCTTTGCAATCCCTTTTGAAGGAATGAGCAGGCAAGATGAACGATCATGATAAGATAATCCACCAACAGATTGATCCGAAACAGGATGCGGACTTTAGGAACCGTTTGCGAATAGAGGAGAAGGCGAATATATTGTTGGACGATGACAATCACGACAATCTATATGATACGGACTGATCCATACTTTTATGCGATTTCCAGGATCAAAGAAGAGGTTGACAGAATGGGAGCAATAACAAGAAAATTGATGGATATAGCAAAATATAACACCAAGGATTATCTCAGGAATAAGATTTATTGATATTGATAAGGCCTCAAGGTGATAATAGCGCCTTAGGAGAAAAATCATGGGAGAGCAGAAGATACTGGTTGTTGATGACGATGAATTCATTCGGGAGATCTTTGAACAGGCTTTTATAAGGTCAGGTTACAAGGTCCGGCTGGCGGAAAGCGCGGAAGAGGCACTGGAGATACTAAAGTCAGAAGATATCCATGTTATGTTTTTGGACCTGAACCTGCCTGGTATGAATGGAGCGGATCTTTGCAGCAAAATTAAGGAAGAAAATTCCACAGCTATTATTCATGCGGTAACCGGCTATGGCTCTCTCTTTGAGCTTGCCAGGTGCAGGGAGGCGGGATTCGACGATTATTTTGCCAAGCCGGTTAATTTGTCGGTGCTTGTCCAGGCGGCAAAAGAGGCCTTTGAAAAGCTGGACAGATGGGATAAATGATACTGCCGCCTGATCAAGCCTCTGCCCGATTATCAACCGGGCATTGCTGTTTTTTGAAGGAAGTCATCCCTTGTGTTCGGAGACTTCTGCAAAACGGCCTGAATTGGCACCTGTACTATATCTGTTGGCAATTATTCGCGCCTGGTCAAGCCCTGAGAAGTTCCCCAGGTCATGGATATTACCCATGTAGTCGGTATACTTGACATTATACATCTTTGAATCATGATATTGCCGAATTTCAGCCTTTCCTATTTTTGCGATAAAAAGCAAGAGAGTCATCGTTTATGGGCCTTCAGCAAGTAGCCTTGGCGAGGCCGGGGCCGACAGGCCATAATCAAGATTTTTCCACCAACTGATGCTGCATTTTGTTGAATTTGATACCCAGAACAAATACCTCATTGCCGATCTTGCTGGAATGGACCACCATTCCATCTGCGGAAACAGTTTCATCGTTGCAGGCAATGTCCAATTCCATTTGAGAATTGATGCCTATCCTCTGAAACACCTCTACACGGATCCCGGACGGACTGACATCAAGTGTTCTGCCCATTGAGACTGGAGATATCTGACGCCCTTCTTCCTTGTTAATATATGATATGAGAAAAAGCTTTTTTACTCTGGGATAACCCCTTTTTTCCTGGATATCCTCTTTAACTTGCATAAAGGCTCTCCTTTCTGATAACTCGGGCAGTTGATTTTATGTAATGAATTGAAAAATTACAGTACATCGGCTACCTTTGCCAAAGATTCGTGGAATGCTCTTGCCGGGCAACCATAACAAATGTATCAAGATATGTCGGGGTTGTAAAGTATCTTATGGCTAATTCTTTTTTTGTACTGGCCGGCTGGCTTATAGACGGGACAGGAAAGCCACCGGTGCAAAAGGTACTGTTTGAGGTAAAAGATGGCAATATTGCCTCGTTGGACAAATACACTGGTACTGAACCGGACATGGCTCACTTACTGGATCTCTCAGACTGTACGCTTATTCCGGGGCTGATAGATAGCCACGTACATCTTTTCATGTCAGGGACAAGCAACCAGGCAGTCAGGCAAAACCAACTGGACTCACCTTTCGGGAAGATGAAAGAAATCATATCAAGGCACCTGTATCAACAACTTTCACACGGCGTGGTGGCGGTGCGAGATGGCGGGGACTATGCAGGCCATGCCTTGAGATATAAACTGCAATGTTTGTCTTTAAAACCACTTCCCATTTTAATCAAATCCGCTGGCCTGGCATGGCATGCGCCCGGGCGTTACGGCAGACTGATCGGGAGGCCGCCTTTACAATGGCTGTCTCTTGCCCAGGCAATAAGCCAATGTGAAAAGAATAACGATCATGTCAAGATCGTCAATTCCGGTCTGAACAGTCTGACGGAATTTGGAAAGGTGACCAGACCGCAATTCAGCCGGGAAGAATTAAGTGCGGCGGTAAAGACTGCAAAAAGATTCGGGCTCAAAACTATGGTCCATGCAAATGGGGTTCTGCCGGTAAAACAGGCAATAGAGGCAGGATGCCACACCATCGAACACGGATTTTTTATGGGCAAGGACAATTTAAAGAGGCTGGCTGAGGCCGGGATCATTTGGGTGCCGACCGCCTTCACCATGCAGGCCTATTATCAATCCCTTGGAAAAGGCAGCGTTGAAAAAGACATGGCGCTCAGGAATCTTGAACATCAGTTGGAGCAGATATCCCTGGCGATGTCCTACGGGGTTTGTATTGCAGTGGGAAGCGATTGCGGGAGCCTGGGCGTCCACCACGGCTCATCTGTCAAAGAAGAGCTTGGCCTTCTGATAAGAGCAGGCATGCCACTGGAAGAGGCGATAAAGTGCGCAACATTAAACGGCGCAAGGGCCTTAGGGCTTCAAGGTCAAACGGGGAGTCTGACCATTGGTATGCCTGCAACCTTTGTTGCGGTCAAGGCTGATCCTCCAGGCCTTTATGAGGCCATGGGCAGTCCGGAAAAGATCTTTATCCGTGGTGAGCAATGGAAAAAAGATCATGATGACAGGCAGTTATACGACCTTCTTTAAAAACGCCCGCAGCCTGTCCCTGAACGCCCTTACAGTCCTTTCGGCTCGACTTTGATAAAGATACTCTTCCCTCTCCTCAGGGTTGACCAGTTCAGGCGAATGAACAAGCTTCCGCTTGGTAATGGCATTATAATCGTCTTTCATAAATCTTTTATAGATCAGGTCCAAAAGCGGAAGGCCGAACTCACTCCGGGAGATGGACGCTGCCCAGTCTATGACATAGGGACTTCCGTCATCGCCCAGGAGGATGTTTTCCGCCCTCTTTAAGTCACAGTGCGCCATGCCATTTTCATGAAACCTGTCCACCAGGTCCCTCAGATCATCAAAAAAACCGTCAGGGAGTCTCCCTTCGTCCTGGATTTGTTTCAGGGTTTTTCCAGGTATCTCTTCAATAACCAGACAAAGGCCGCCAATGACCCTGTACAGGCCCGGCACACCCTTTAGCCCCCCTAGTTTTTTTAATGCCTTAGCCTCTCTCCATACCAGGAACCTGCCGAATATATTTCTGTAAAGGAATCTGTTGGCTCTGAAGTCTTTTACTACGGCCCTGATGCCTTTTTCCTCTATAAGCCAGACAGCGGGCCTGGTGTTTGAGGGGGGCCTCAGGACTGTAGGGTGCTCTTTGGATAGGTCGGTTAGTTTCAGAGAGTTAAACATCAGTGCTTACTCGCGGTCAGCGGGAAAAATATCTGTGAAAGAGTAGGTTACAGAAGTGTTTAGCCTTGGGTCAGGGCAACAATCAGCGAGTTCACCTTTTGCCTGGCATCATTGAATATTCCTGAAAGGTTCAGGGAGTGATTGGCGAAGATGCTTCCAGGGTCTCCGTTGAACACGATAATAGGTTCGAAATAACATCTGCTGAGTTCTTCGATGATCTTGTCAATAAGGGTCAGGGAATTTTTGTCTGTGAGGACATCAATAAAATCGCTGCGAATGGCCCTGAATGATTCATAAAGGGCATAGGCGACTCCCTGGGCATAGTAGAAATTATCGTCAATACGTTGCCAGGGGATCCTGACATTCACCCTGCCAGGCGCCTCTTGACTGCCTTTCGCCTCCTGGTCCAAGGCAAGGACCTGATTGATATCGCGGGGGGCATTGATTAACCTTGTGTTTGCGCCTCCCATCAGCGAGGCATATTGATTGAGGAGTTCCACCAGATTGTCCGACCTGGCATAAAAGTAGGACCCCCCGGAGGCAAGACCCTGGCAGAACATCTCCAGGTCATTATGCGCCTTACGCCATCTGCTTTCAGCAGAAGGCATCCACCACTTTTTCGGGTCATTTGAAAGGGCGGTGAATGCCCCTTCTACAGAAGGATCGATCTTGTCAGTTGTCCTCATGCGTGAAAGATTATCCCTCAGGACCCTGATATTATAGCGGATCACCTCCAGTTGCCCGAGCTGAAAATTGGGCATATTGTCGAGCAACACAGTCGGCCAAAACAGGTCATTGGGGAGCCAGTTATTGCTTATCTGGTCAATCAGGGCCTGATTCGTTTTTATGAAAACCGTACCCTTTAATTTGTCGTCAGCCGCATCCAGTGTGAGCCTGTCGGGTTTAATGGAGTTGATGGCCATTACAATGAGGGTAAACACCAATATGACCAACATGATGATATAAAGGGTCTTTTTGGATTTCCAGTGACTATGTTCATTCAACTCATTTGAATTCTCTTCCATTGTCTCTTTCAACCTTTATTATTTTAATACCGAATTTTAATACTTGAGATCAGTATCCTTTTATCCCCACAGAAGGAAACAGGGACCTGTCAGTATGGGGGATGAATTTTGCCGCGCTGTAAAGATTCATGAATTCCTGATTAACGTTTAGCTCGATATAGGTGATCTTGTCACGTATCTGAAAGACTTCATCTCTTGCCCTGGACGAAACAAGAGCCATGGTTGCCCCTTCAAGTGATGTATTGCCAAGAGGAATATAGGTTTCAAGAGGCCTGTCCGGGATCATGCCAATGACAATCGCGGATTTTGGATCAATGTATGTCCCGAATGTCCCGGCAACATAAAAGCTCTCAATCTCCCTCAACGGGATATTAACCGTATTGCTGATGGTAGTCAAGATGGTATACATAGCCGCCTTGGACCGTATAAGGGCGTCAATGTCAGGCTGAGAAAGGCAAAGCGCCCTCCCTGTCCCTGACTCTTCAGGATAAACAACGACAACTTGCCTGATGTCGTCAATATCCGTCAATCTGCCTTTGCACCTGTCCCGCACAAACTTGCCCCTCAGATCTATCATGCCGGCCAGAAAAAGCTGCGCCACCAGGTCTATCAACCCTGAGCCGCATATGCCAATAGCAGGCAGATCCCCTATTGTCCTGATCTCGAAGGCAAGGGTTTCAGGGTCAATGACCACCTTGTCTATTACACCAGGCCCGGCCATCATGCCCATACCGGCGACCCCTCCCTCGAGCGCAGGTCCGGCGGCCCCGGCGCATGCCATCATCCAATCGCTGTTACCAATTACCACCTCTGCATTTGTTCCAACATCAATCAGAAAGGAGACCTCGTTCTTGTGCGACATGCCGGATGAAAGTATTCCTGCAATCAGGTCTCCACCAAAGTAGCTGCCAACGTTAGGAAACACAAAAACAGGCGCCTCAGGGTT
>DIKH01000244.1:0-7925 GCA_002424495.1 Desulfobacteraceae bacterium UBA5623 | reverse complement strand
GCATATCCTGTAAGGATCGAGCCCCAGGAAAAGATGGGTCATTGTGGTGTTTCCGGCCACAGCCATCCCGACTATTGAACTGCTGTTGATATCATGCTTATCGGCCAACTGAGCAATTTGATCGTTGATCCTGTCAACCACAAGCCCCTTGAGCCTGGCCAGCCCCCCCTCTTGAGCGGCATAATGAATTCTTGTAAGTATGTCGGCCCCGATCTGTATCTGCGGATTATGAATAGAAATCTCATCTACTACATCGCCATTCTGGATATTGATCAGCCTGATAACCACGGTTGAGCTGCCCAGATCCATGGAGATTGCGTAAATGGATTGCTCTGCATCAGGAGAAACTACATCTATCAGATGCCATATACCTTGTGTTTCGTACAGGATGGTCTTTACCTTATAGTCGAACTGATTCAGGATTCGGGGAATCACTTTTACAAGGGAAAAATCAACCACTACCTTTTCTGTCTTGAGGGCCTTTTTGATGCCCTTAATCAGCCTGTCCACATCAGCCGTATTGTCTTTCAGGCTGGGGGCGCTTATCTCCGGCAATACTGTTTTTATCCAGGAGGCATTGGATGTATTATCTGATCTCATTTTAACCATTCAACTAAAAGCTAACAGCCAATAGCTTTACTTTATGTTATACCACTGCCAGTCAAACGCCTTCATTGCCTTGTTGACCCTGAATTCTATCCTGACAAGTTTCTTGTAATTGGCTATGTATTCGGCAACATTATCCGACTCGCGCCTGGATCGAATTGCCTCAAGTTTAGGTGTCTCAAGAGGATAAACCTGATTCTCATTTGGATAGGGCCGCCAAAATTTCGGCAGTTTCCTCAATTTCAAAAACTGCATAAAACGCCACCGGTGGAGATTGAGCACAGTAAATCTAGGGTTCTCAATAAGATCTGCGAGTTTGGCTATCCCATAGTCCTTTAGTTTGGCCCTGTCAACTCTATGTTTCAGTCTGACCCTGTCAATGTCTGTCAGATCCCAACCCCCGTCTTGTTTTCTGTCTTCTCCGCCGCATTCATAGACTTTGTGATGTCTGTCTATTTCATAGGCAAGGCCCCTTTTCCCGCCTTCCTGTTTCAGCTCATCTTCACCCGGCATCTTTGCCTTCTTATGATAACCAAGGTGAAGGCATCTCATGTAAACCCAGAAGAGGACCTCCGCACTGGCCTGGTCTAAACAGAACTGATCAATGGCATACTCCACCTTTGAGACCATCAGGTTCGGCAGGATCTGATTAAGCCAGATCAGGAAGGTCTTGTATGTCTCGCTATCAATATCCCTGGTTGGGTGGATTTCAATGGAACATTGAGGAAAAAAGGCCTTTGTGTTGACAAAGACGGAGAGATAAAAATCCGGGGACCCCTTGACCTGTCTGATCACCTTCAGGTGATAATTTGGACTTTTTGCCGGATTATCGTCGTCTTCAAGTGCGCCCAGTCTTTCTAATTCGGGATAATCATAGCGGCCGAACACCCTTATATTATGGAGCCTGGCCTCGACCTTTGTGATTTTCCTTCCCGCATAATCAAAGGGACCATAGCCTTGATGATTCCTGGACCCCTCTTTTGACCATTTGCCGTCAGTCTCTTGCATGGATGTCGTTACTGCTTATTGGAAATCACAAAGACAGCCCAACCTGGTAATGGCCTTCATCAGGCCTGATGCGAACGGGAATGATCTTTGTCCAAAACCTCTCTGAGCTTCTGCGAAAGCTCCTTAATGTTAAAGGGTTTTTGAATAAACAGGTTGCAACCCCTATCCAGGATATCCTGCGCCATTCCGTCAACGCTGTACCCGCTTGACAGGAGCACCTTTACATCCGGATTTATCTCTTTGAAGCAATCATAGGTCTCTCCTCCACCCATACCGGGCATGATCATATCCAGTACAATGATATCAATCTCATCCCTTTTTTCCTTATACACCTTGACTGCTTCCTCACCGCTGCTGGCAATCATCACACTGTAGCCGAGGGCCTTTAATATCTCCTCTCCAACTTCAGTGACCATGTTTTCATCGTCTACAAGCAGGACGGTTTCAGGCCCGGTCAACATCTGCAGCTGGGCAGGCTTTTCAGTCAGCACCTCTCTTTCCGATGCAGGCAGATAGAACCTGAATGTGGAACCGGCGCCCTTTTTACTTTCAACATCAATCAGGCCATTGTGATTTTTGATAATACCATAGGCAGAGGCTAGCCCCAGGCCTGTGCCACGCCCCATCTCGTTTTTAGTGGTAAAAAAAGGTTCAAAGATCCTTCTCTGAGTGGCCTCATCCATGCCTACGCCATTGTCTGTAACAGAGATTTTCACATAAGGCCCCGGCATAAGATTAAAGGGCATTGTTGCTGCTGCATCAAGGATTATATTCTCCGATTCAAGACTGAGATCCCCGCCTTTGGGCATTGCATGCGATGCATTGAGAAAGAGATTTAAAAGGACCTGTTCTATCTGTCCGGCATCCGCCTCAACCGACCAGAGACCCTGTTGATATCTTTCATTTATGACGATATCTTTTTTTGTGCGGCCAAACATTCGTGCGACCTTACGGACCAGGTCATTGAGATTGATGGGCCTGACATCATATTTCCCACCTCTTGCAAATCCCAGCAACTGTTTGGTCAGATCTGCTCCCCTCTGAACATACTGCTCTACACTCATCAGTCTTTCATAATGGGGATGGTCCGGTTCTAGATCCAGAAGCATGATGGAGGCATACCCCTGAATTCCCATCAGAAGATTGTTGAAATCATGTGCAATGCCTCCGGCAAGGGTGCCAACAGCCTCCATCTTCTGAGCATGATGGAGCTTGGCCTCAAGCCGCTTTCTCTCGCTTATGTCTCTTGCCACTCCATAAGTCCCAACATATCTTTTGGCGCCATTGTTTCCCGGAGTTATATACATGCCGCTTGATTTGAGCTCTACGGTCAAGTGGTTGACTTCATCCTGCATAAGAGTCTCACTTCCTTTGGCGCGGTTTAGTTTTAATTCAACGCCGGAGGTAGACCTTGCGCCTGTTCGCCTTTCGTTGAAAACATACTTCGCCTTTTTAAGGTCATCCTGGTGTATGATTGTTGAAAAATGTTTCCCGATCAGTTGTTCGCTTCTAACGCCTAAAAGGTATCCGGCGGGGCTGTTGATAAAGGTGAAGTTACCATTTTCATCAAGCGTATATATTATGTCGGGCGAGTTTTCGATCAGATATCTGTAACGTTCTTCAGACAGTCTCAATTTTTCATTGATGATCTCATTCTCTTCCTTTAGCCTCTTCTGATTAAGGGCATTTCTGACAGTCTTTGTCAGGTCTTCAAAGTCAAAAGGCTTTTGAATATAATCATAGGCCCCTGTTTTCAGCGCCCTTATGACGGAATCCGTGGTTGCATTAGCGGTGATTATTATGACAGGGACCTCAGGAATCACTACTTTGGCATATTCCATCATTTGGTGCCCGTCTGTATCAGGCAGGTTCATGTCCAAAAGCAACAGGTCGAAGCGGCGTTTCAGCATGATGTCCTTGGCCTCTTTACCTGAGTTGGCCGCAAAGGCCTCGTATCCCTGCATGGACAGCAACTGCCTGAGACTGTCACACAGAAGAACTTCATCATCAACGATTAGAATATCGGATGTAGAGGACATGGCAACTCCCTCCTTCAAGAATTCCGGTCGGTTATGACAGACGCTGCCGCCTTGTATCCGTTCGGTCAGTATATCTCCCAAACTGTTACATACAGGGGATTTATCATCAACTGTTAAGAATTCGGAAGTGGAGGTCATATCGCTGTTCCCTCGTTCAAGACTTACTGTTGTTTATGATCGGCACTGAAATGATAAAAGCAGCGCCCTTTCCCTCTTCACTTTCACAGGTAATGGTCCCATTCATTGACCTGACTATATTGTGGACAATGGACAAACCCAGGCCGGAATGACCGCCCCCTTTGGATGAGACAAAGGGATCAAAGAGCCTGGATCTGATTTCATCGGGGATGCCCGGCCCATCGTCGCTGATAGTTACCTCCACATACCCGGGGTCAGCTCCATTTCCTGGTGTGGAATCACCCTCTATGCGACCGGATATATGCCTGGTCTTGATATACAGATTGCCGCCCCCGCCCATCGCCTCCGCGGCGTTTTTGATGAGATTGACAAAGACCTGTTTTATGCTGTTTTCATCGGAAATTATATCAGGCAGAGAAGGGTTGAGATCCATGTGGACCTCAATTCCGGAGTGTTTTTTAAGAGATTCACGCGTGATCTTGATCAGATCTGAAAGGACTGCATTGACATCCACCGGCGCTGCCTTAAGCGGCGCGGTCTTGGAAAAGGACGTCAGTGCGGTCAGTATATGCGCTATTCGATCAATTTCCTTGTTAATGATTGATATCTCATCCTGAGCGATATTTTGTTTGCTGAGCTTCATCCCGAGGATCCTCAGATAGTTCTTGATGATAGTCAAAGGATTACTGACCTCATGGACCACTTTTCTGGCCATCTCCGAGGAGACCCCGGCCCTCTCAGTCCGGACCCTTGTCAGCGATGAGCGTCTGATTTGATCCGCATGTATGGAAAGAGCTGCCTGTCTGGCAAACATGTTCAGGAGGTTACCGTGTTCTGAAAGCTGTGAAGACTCATAGTGATCAACACCAAGGGCTATAACGCCCACATACTGACCGTGGGCAAGCATGGGCACTGCCATTATCCCATTTTTGCCGACAAACCTTATAAGCTGCAAATCTATTATTGCAGGATCATGATCAGGGGTATCGAGCGAAAGTATAATGGGCTTTGCCTGGCTTAAAGCTGAGGCCAAAAGACTCTGCCCGGTGCGGACAGGGATAATAAGATCAGCGATCACCGATGATTTCTGGTTTTCAGAAACCGCCTTTCCCACAAGGCAATCTTTGTCAGCATCATATATGAATATATAGATGTCCTTTACGTCAAGTAGTATCCCAAGGCCCTGATGGATCACACTCAAGACAGCCTTTTCGTCATTGGCATCAAGGAGATTTTGAAACGTCCCCAAGAGTAGGGAAACGTCCCTTACCTCGCGAACAAGGGCTGCCTGCTTTTCTTCGTCATTTATTGAGGCATGGTCCTCTCTGTCTGAAGGCGCCTCAATTTCCACTCCCAATAGCCGCGCAACCTCGTCAACCTCTTCATCCGCGCGGGACAAGATCTCGTCAATTTGCAATGGGCTTATGCCGCAGAGTTTTTCTGCAATGCCAAGGACATCCTCATGATCAGGAATATTAGTCCTTGCCAGTGCATTGGCGACACTGATTATCTGCACCAAAGGAAGCGCGTTTGAGATTTTATCCGTGGGCTGATGATGATAGAGCACTGCGTCCACCATAAAAGACTGGAGATTCCAGCGATCAAGCAGCCATGCCCCGATCTCGCAGTGAGTTATCCCCAGCCGGATTTCGCCTGCCAGAAGCAGGTCCGGACGATCTCCATGCTCCTTAAGCAGTCCCGCGTATTCCTTTGGATAATTGACCCACAGGACCAGCCTTCCTATGTCATGCAGAAGCCCGGCCAGAAAGGCCTCTTCAGGGTTATTATACCGGATTTCTTTTGAAATAAGCCTTGACAGGACAGCACATCTTAATGAATGCCACCAAAAGACCTTAAGGTTAAAAAGTGCATTTCCCTCTATGGGGTATAATGCCTGGCAGATGGATGCGCCGATTGCAATATTCCTTATTGCATTGATTCCGAGATATGTGACACATTTGTGTATGCTATCCATCTTTTGGGGCAATCCGTAGTAAGAGGAGTTTATCAACCGTAGGATCTTGCTGCTCAAAGACGGATCTTTCTCGACGGCCCTGGCGATATCGGACATGTCCACTTCGTCCTTATTGCAGGCTGCTATAATCGTTAACAGGATATGAGGCAGTGTGGGGAGATTTTTTAGAGTAGATATCTGACTTGGTATTGACTTTGCTGTTTGCATATGCCTGTGGCTATCAACAATTGATGGTTGTCTATTGCAGGCGATTCTTACTTATCAGATTTTTTGGATAATCCGGATTAGTACTGATCCAATATAACTATATTGGTCAGGTGTCAAGTCAATTTAAATCTGACTTTTGCCGGTCCGCCCCTCCAATGGAGACGAAATTATCAAATTATCCGCATCTTGCAAGAGTATTGATAAGAATAGGTTAGAATTACACTAACGCCTGTAACCAATATCATTCTCCTGCCATACTATTGACATCTTTCAAGACAATCTTTAGCCACATCCGGGATAAAAAGCCCTCAGGTAGTGAGAAAAAATAAGGTAACTGCTCAGGAGTCAGGAGCCAGAATTCAGAATAGAACAGAATCCGGCTCCTGAGCAGTTACAAAATAAGCAGACAGAGTTGGCGCTGGATTTTAACGTCCCTAAGGTCAACCGAGTGAGATTCTTACGATATCAGCAATCTTTTTGCAGTATTGATCGGTCAGGTCGTCGCTGGGGCCTTCAACCATTACCCGGCAGAGGTTTTGCGTGCCTGAATATCTCACCAGAACACGGCCCTGGTCGCCCAGTTGTGTCTCGACATCTTTGATTACCTCTTCAATTTCCTGCACTGTTGAAAGCTCCGGCTTTGATCCGACTTCAACATTGATCAGTTTTTGCGGAAAGATACTCATCTGGCGGGCCAGATCAGACAGCGGCCTGTTTTCCCTGACCATGGCGGCGACCAGTTGTATTGCCGCAAGGGTACCATCGCCCGTGGTGTGGTGGTTTAGAAAGATTAAGTGGCCGGAGTCTTCGCCTCCCAGGACGGCATTGAGCCGAAGCATCTGCTCCAGGACATAGCGGTCTCCAACCTTTGATGCATGATGTCCGAAGCCGTATTGTTTACAGGCGATTGAAAGACCCAGGTTACTCATCACAGTGCTGACCAGCATATCGTTTTTCAAAAGGCCCTGGTCTTTAAGCATCTTGGCGCATATAATCAGGATCTGATCACCGGTAATCGTGCGCCCGTTTTCATCCACGGCAATCAACCGGTCGCCATCCCCATCAAAGGCCAAACCGATGGCAGCACCGGAGTCTTTGACCATTTTTTCGAGATCCCCGGTGAATTGGGATCCGCAGTTGTCATTTATGTTGAATCCATCCGGGTTATTGTTGATGATCTCAACATCAGCGCCAAGGTCGTCGAACACCTTGGGGGCAATCTCATAAGTGGCGCCGTTGGCGGTATCCAGGACTATCTTTATCCTTTTCATGGACAAATCATGAGGAAAGGTATTTTTTAAAAAGGAGACATATCTTTCTTTGGCGTCATGGACTCTTTCTCCTGATCCGATCTGTCCGGGCGGGGGCGCCAGATCAGGCAATCTGTTGTTTAAGATCAGATCTTCAATGTGATCTTCCTCTTCATCCGACAGCTTGAATCCATCGGCATCAAAGGCCTTGATGCCATTGTCCTGATACGGGTTGTGCGAGGCGGAAATCACGATGCCTGCATCAAAGCCCATCTCCCTTGTAACGAGGGCAATTCCCGGTGTCGGCAGTATCCCCAAGTCATATGCATTTCCGCCCATGGAGGTAATGCCTGCCTCCAGCGCCCTTTCCAGCATACAGCCGGAGACTCTGGTGTCCCTGCCAATGATTATTCCGGGTTTATTTTTTTTCTTTCTCAAAAGATGAGTGATTGCCTGACCAAACTGAAATGCCATTATCCCGTCCATTGGATAGCGGTTGGCCTCACCCCTGATACCGTCAGTGCCGAAGAGTCTGCCCATGTAAGCACCTCAAAGTGGGTTGGTTGAGTTTGTTGGGTTGCTTGAGTTTCTTGAGCTAATTGTAGCTTCTCGAAGTCCGGTTGCGAGCGGGCAGGGGCGGGTGCCTGTTTTGAAATACGCATATCTTTACGTCATTCCATGCAACGGCAGCATAAACCCGAA
>DIKH01000009.1 GCA_002424495.1 Desulfobacteraceae bacterium UBA5623 | reverse complement strand
CCGGGGGTTTACCCATGATTATTAAGGGACCAGGCAAATTATTTATTTCACAAGATCCGCTGAATTTGTTAAATTTCGACAATCTATTTTTTAATTCTAGGGAGTTCTGTAACCTGAGTAGTTACTGTTTTTTTTGAAGTCTATAGAAGGCAGCGGCCCTAAAATTACATATCGTATTTCCAATGCGGGGTTATCTGGGCAAGGGGGATAACTGAAACTTTTGGGTCCAACTCATAGGCCCTATCTCCCGGGTATATTATCCATAGGCGGGTTAGACCGAGATCATCAACAACGTTACGCATGGACTTTGTCATCCTTGGCGCATCCCCGTACTTGAATTCAACGCCCCAGTTTTTTCCGGAATCCTGCCAAAATAGGTCCAGTTCGGCCCCTGTATGTGTGGAAAAGAAATAAAATGCCTCCTCTCTTTTATCTACAGCCCGGCATACGCAATCCAGGGCAAACCCTTCCCACGAGGCCCCGAGCTTAGGATGAGCGGTTAATTGATTCATGTCTTCAATATTCATTAATGAATGAAATAATCCTGAATCTCGCAAGTAGATTTTCGGCCTCTTGACTATGCGCTTCCCAACGTTGGTATACCAGGGCTGGAGCATCCTAATCATAAATGTCCCCTCAAGTATATCTGCGTATTTTCTGGCTGTCATGTCCGATATCCCGAAGGAACGGCTCAATTCCGAGTATCTCAAGATCTGCCCGTGATAATGGGCAAGCATGGTCCAGAAGCGATGGAGGGTGCGGGAGGAGATGTTAATCCCCAGTTGGGGGATGTCACGTTCTAAAAAAGCCGCGATGTATTGCTCCCTCCATTGCAGGCTTTTTCGATCTGTACCGGCGGTAAAGGAAGGAGGTAATCCACCTTTCAGCCATAGATTATTTATTTGTTCAGAGGCGATATCGTGAATTCTGAAACCCAAGAGGTGGAAATAAGCGATCCTCCCGGCCAGGGTTTCAGATCCCTGTCGGATCAGATCTCTTGATGCGCTTCCAAGTATAAGGTAGCGTTGATCAGAGACCGTATCAACCAGATATCGCATCAGGGGAAAAAGTTCCGGCATTCTCTGGAGTTCATCAATTACAATTAATCCCTTAAGGCCCTCGAGGGCCAACTGCGGATTTTCCAGCCTGCTCATATCACGGGGGTTTTCAAGATCGAAATAATGGTCAGCATTGAAGGACTTAGCCATTGTAGTTTTGCCGGATTGACGAGGCCCAAGGATCGCCGTGACGGGAAAATCCCTTACAAGTTCCTTGATCTTCTTCTTGTCTATATCTCTCTGAATAATTTTCATAACAAAGAGCATCTCATTTTAACAATGAAAAGTCAAACTGAAAATTTGAGATTTCATGCTTAGACAGGATAAATGAAGGAGGGCAAGCGTTCGAAGCATTTCCAAAAACGGGGGAAAATCTAGGAGGCTTGAAATTATGATTCAATTTTACCGTGCAAAATGAAGGGGTAATCCTTTTGTCTGTTTTCCAGCTCGTGCGGTCACCCATTTTGCCTGACATATGCCTTCACTATCCCGATGATTTCTTTGCCGTAGGTCTTAACAAAGTAGGGGCCTACACCAGGCACCAGGAGCAATTCATCGTTGGATGTCGGCTGCTCTGATACCAGACTGTCCAGGACCTTGTTGGAAAAGATGCGAAAGGCAGGGAATCCTCTTTTCCTGGCCATTGCGATCCGCCAATCCTTCAGTGTATCGTAGAGATCCGCCGTCTTGCCGGAATCGGATCGTTTGATAACCTTTACAGCTTTTGCCTTCTTATCCTCTGACCGTCGCCTGCCGCTTGTCTTTTGGAACAGGGCTTGTGATATTATGGAAATGGAGCTGATGCCTTTTGGATCAAGATTTCTTCCCTCATCTGTAAGCCCCGCCCTCTTGTAATGAATAACCTGGCCCTGCTTTTCAAAGGTATGCTCGCTCAGGGTTATCAGACCAGCCCTGGCAAGGGACCTTAGAATGGTTTCAAAGTCCGACCGTGGAAAAACAGAATCAGGGCAGGTGTCGCTGTAAAGCCTTCCCGTGCCGAGGCTGTCAACTCGCTTAAGTGTAGTGATCACATTAGAAATGATTTTTTCCTCCTGTTTATCCGGTTTGCGGTTCAATGAGCCGGTTGAATTTTCAGGGGCGCAGAAGTCGCACAGACCGCATTGCCCGCCGCTGTCTTCCCGGTCGCCAAAGTGCCGGATGAGGTAAAGCATGCGGCATGAAGAAGATGCGGAAAAACGGGAGACCTCATCAATCTGGGCAAGCCTGTGATCGCTCTGGTTCTTGTAGGTGATATGCCACTTATTGTGTCCCCGGCGCACTGTCTCATTGGGATCAACCAGGGCTCCGCCGTGTATCCAGAGCTTTTCCAGTGCAATGTCAAATTCATCCTGCTCCATATGGAGTTCTTCGCGAAGTTTTTCGGAGGGTTTATTATTTGCTGAAAGCCTCTTATAGATGCGATTTAGCACATCCTGGTGCGGATAGCCCCTTTCGTGAAAGAACTGGTGAACCCGTCTGTCGCCGTATGAGTGGAGAAGGATTGCGCGTGAGGGTTTGCCGTCACGGCCTGCGCGGCCTATTTCCTGGTAATATCCTTCCAGGCTTCCGGGAAGCGCAGTGTGGATCACGGTGCGTACATCGGCTTTATCAATTCCCATGCCAAAGGCGATGGTTGCAACAATCGCATCCAGCTCCCCTGAAAGAAAGGATGTCTGGACCTTGTCTCTAATTTCTGACGACAGGCCCGCATGGTACGAAGCCACGGAAATCACGTTTTTAAGCTCAACTGCCAGTGCATCGGTTTTCTGTCGTGTCGGGGCGTAGATAATGGCGGGAAGTGATTCCTTTTTTTTGAGGATCTCCTCGACCTTTTGGGAGCGTTTGGACGGCAGGAGTTCTATCAGTTCAATGGCGATATTTGTCCGTCTGAACCCGTGTATGCACATCTCCGCCCCAACTATGCCCAATTGCTCTACGATGTCTTTTTGCACCCTTGGCGTGGCTGTGGCCGTCATTGCAATTACAGGGGCTGGCCGCAGGATTGGAAGCCTTTCTCCCAGCAGCCGGTAGTCGGGCCTGAAATCATGACCCCACTGGGATATGCAGTGCGCCTCATCTATGGCTATAAGGATAGGCTTGCGTCTGGCAAGCATCTCGGGAAAGCCGGGAACCGCGAGCCTTTCAGGGGCGATAAACAGAAAATCAAGCCTTCTTTCAAGGTACTCCTTACAAACCTGACGAGACTGAGGACGGCTCCTTCCGGAATGAATCCTTTCAGCCCGGAACCCCTTGTCCTTCAGGCCGGAGGTCTGATCCTCCATCAGGGCAATAAGCGGACTGACCACAAGGGTGGTTCCATTGCGGGCGATTCCCGGGAGTTGATAGCACAGAGACTTACCAGAGCCTGTAGGCATTACAAGGAGGAGATCCTTTCCTGCAACCACAGATTCACAGACCTTTTCCTGATATGGCCTGAAGGAGTCAAAATGAAACACCTGTCTTAGGATGCCTCTAAGATCGCCTGATATAGGCTTTCCGTCCCTTTTCCCATCGCCGGAGAAGTCGGTCTTTTTTGATCCGCTGGTAGTGATGGTAACGCCCTTGGCATCGGCCACTGTCTCGACCCATTCCGAAAAGAGATCAGGACCAAAGTAGTCGTCATCTGAAGGGGGCGGCGGCTCATCGCAGGCGGGCATGCCAGGAGGCCAGTCTGAACTTTGATAATCGCTCATCGGGGTTTTATGCTCACTTGGTATCCGTCACGGATTTCTCGTTACAGGTTGCGCGTTACGTGTTACGAGTTTTTAAATTCAAAATTTACAATTAAAAATTCAACATTATGTTTTAGTTTTGGCTTTTTTTGTAAAATTTGGCGCTGGCTCCTTTTCTGAAAGGGCCAGCAGCAAACCTACGCTTAGAAATGTCGTCAGAAGGCTGCTTCCGCCGTGGCTGATGAAGGGAAGTGTTGTGCCTGTAAGCGGCAGAGACTTTGTCACTCCTCCGATATTCAACAAGGTCTGAAACGTCAGCGTGGTCACAATGCCTGCGGCCAGCAGCCTGCCAAAAGGGTTAGCGACCTGTGATGCTATCCGGTAGCCACGAAAAAACAGAGCGAGAAAAAACACAACAACAACCCCGCACCCAACATAGCCTATTTCCTCTCCTATAACCGCATAGACAAGATCAGAAGAGGCTATAGGGATATACTCCGGAGACCCTCCCCCAAGCCCAACCCCCCAAAGCCCGCCTGAATACATGGCTGACAGCGCCTGAAGAATCTGCCAGCTTTTCCCGGTCGAATCTGCAAAGGGATTCAACCATGTCACAAACCTCGCCTGACCATGGGCTGTAAAGGCATAGGCTGCGGTACAAAACGCAGCACCGAACAGAAAACCAACTGCCAGATATGATGCACGGCCTGTCGCCATAAAAATCAGGACAATCAGCACCGCATTCAGCATCACTATAAGCCCGAGGTCGCGCTGCACCAGCAGGAGCGCCATAGGCATACCCCAGAATATCAGCAAGAGTATGACCGCAGCCGAGGTAAGCCTGGGCAGGCCGGCAGCAGTATCCTTAAGCTCCTTTCGCCAGCGGATTAAAAAGCCTGAGAGAAAGATTATCAACAGGATTTTTACAAGTTCCGAAGGATTGGTGTATCCCGTAAAAAACAGCGCCCCGCGATATCTCACCCCCCAGACAAAGATCACTCCAAGGAGGGCAATTGCAGCAATAACACAGGGCACGGCGAGCGGCTCAAG
>DIKH01000255.1 GCA_002424495.1 Desulfobacteraceae bacterium UBA5623 | reverse complement strand
CCTCAAGGAGAGTGAAAAAGACAACGGTCTTTTCTTTCATAAGGGGAAAAAGCGACTTGTTTTTGATATGATACCTCTTTGCTGGAGCAAGAATAGGTTCCAGATCAAACGCACTGATCTTATCATCCGTCTTGACCAGAACTGCCGCTGCCTCTGAATGGCTCAAGGGATAGAGCATCTTGATACTGACCTTGGGTATGACTTCATTGCCTTTCCCTTCGATTGCAACCTTAATGTCATACTTGAAGTTTTCAATCACCTCTGCCTTAATAATGATATGTCTGTGCAGATGTATTTCATACATATCCTTTGAAAACAGTGCCTGATCAAAGATCGAAACCTCATATGATTTATCAAGATATTGCTGTAACCCATGAATATATCCCACTTTTATCCTCTTGATGCACTTACAATGGATAATGGTATATTCATTCTTCCTCGTCCTCCATATCCATTACAATATGGTCTTCCAGCCTGAATGAGGCGCCATTGACCTGCTCAATATATAAGGACTCCTTCAATTTGACAGGATGACCCTCAATCTTGACTATAGTGCCCTTGGGGACTTTTATGGTAAGTTTTTTATCTTTCTTGTCCATATCGCTCATTTTGTCTTGCTTACCCTCCATTCCTGTAAAACTTAATAACCGTTTACGGTTACACCTTAAACAATAGGCGAGGTCAAGATCCCATAATATTCAGGGTGTCTATCCCTAAAACGGTCATTACGGGCCGTAATGGCCTTGTTTCTGGCACGGATAGGGTCAATTTCAATGACCATAAGGCCAATTTCGGTCTCGCCCATCCTTGCCTTGATTTCTCCAAGATTGTCTACAATCTGGCTTCCACCAGTAAATGTAAGGGGATCTTTCTCTCCCCTGGCCTCTGTTCCAACACGATTGGCCGTAACAGTGAACACCCCGTTTTCCAAAGACCGGGTAATCATTGCAGTCTGGCAATTGGGTAGAACAAGGTTGGCGCAATGACAGATAATATCAGCGCCCGCAAGCGCAAGCACCCTTGCTGATTCAGGAAACCACCAGTCAAAACAGATCATGATCCCGATCTTTGCCCTGCCGATGTCAAAGATACAAAACCCGGTATTGCCAGGGGAAAAAAAATCGGATTCTTCAAAAAAAAGATGCGTCTTCCGGTACCTTCCGATATATCCGTCCGGGCCAACCAGGACTGCTGAATTAAAATAGCCATCGGCATCCCTCTCAGCCAGACCAAATACAAGGAACATGTTTTTGTCCCGGGCAAACGCCAACATCTGCCTGCAAGTGTTTCCTGAGGGGATCTCCTCTGCAAGCTCCTCAACCTCCTGCATCGAGGCAAACTGATACCCTGTGTTGAAAAGCTCCGGAAAGACAAGAAGATCCGCCTCTGCCAAGGATAGGTCTCTTACAGCCTTTTCAACATTTTTCCCGGTCGCTCCAAACTCTGGGTGATTCTGATAGATTCCAACTTTCATATCATTTACCGTTTTGCAATGCTGTTGACTCCTGATCTTGGCTGATCTGGCTTATTACGTTTCTCTCAATAGTTTTAAAATCTTGGATTGACCAAATTTGACCTTAGTTCAGGTCAGGGACCAACTCAAGAGAAGAAGACAGACGCCCGATTTATGGCAAGAGTAAATGGCACAAAATCGGCAGTCTGTCAAAGGTATTGCTTGATGAGAACCAATTGGGGTTTTGTCGCCTGTTGCCTAAAAAAAGCAGGAATGGTTTGAGTCGCCTCCATGGCCTCTTTTTTTGTGGAATAGATGCCCCAGAAGACCGCAAAACATTGCCTGTCTTTCATCTGCTTTGGGAGGATAAACATCCTCCGATCAAAATTGCCTTTTTCAAATGCAAGTTGAACCGACTCGTCAAGGCAGACGACCTCGATTTTAAGAGAATATGCATTTGAATAACCTTTTATTTCGTTATGAAATGCCCTGGCAGCCTTTTGAAACTCTGATTTCCTCAATAGGTCTCTCAGATCGGGAATCAGATAGTTAGGACCTTCGGCCTTTTTTGATCCCACCTCCTTTTCCACTTGGGCCTTATTAACGTCTTGTTCTTTTACAGGCTTCTTTTCAGTCTCTGTTTTTGCCTGTTGAATGTCTATGTCACCAGTTTTTGCTACCTCTACCTTTGCTTCTGTAACAGTGAGGTCAAAGGCTGGCAGTGAGGCGGTAGAAGTACCGTCACTGGTCAGGATAACAATGTTTTTATAAACACCGACATCACCGTGGCCTGGCGTGCCCATCAACGTGCCGGTAATCGAGTCAAAGCTCATCCAGGCAGGCTGGTTTGTGACAAAAAACATCAACTTGTCCCCGGAATCCGGGTCACTTGCCTGAGGTGTAAAACTGAAGGCAGCGCCCTCGACAATGCTTGTCACCGGATTTCCGCTAATTATTGGCGCGGAATTTACCTTTTCAAATACCTGCTCAGGGGGAGAAACTATTACCTGTGTCTCATCTAGAGCCGGTTCTGCTGACTTGGTTGGCGCCTCATCCATCTTTCTGGTGACGAATGAGGGCGTTTTATCTCCTTCTTTCTCCATCTTAACAGGAATTGGTACGCTCTCAAGGAATAAGTAGACGAAACCCACTGCAATTAGACCTACAAGCACCAACAGGCCAAAAAAGACAATTGATTTTTCCTTTTCTGGTGAATCTCCTTCACCATGTGCAGGTATCTCCACCCTTTCTTCCCATGGCGGGGCCTCTGGTTCTTCACCAATTAACCCGGCAAATTCTTCAGGCTGTTTATCTCCGGGGATTTCATATTCATCTTTTTGAACAATATCCTTTTTTCTCTCTTCTATCTCTTTGATAGCACCGGCAGGCTGTTCTCCTTCAGGGGACAACTCTATTTCATCGTCGCCTAATGGTATCCACGTCTCGTCGTCAGAAGACCCCTTTTCTTTTTCTCCGTCAGATGCGGCCGTCTCTTTAAATTCCTCTATGATTTCTTCACCCTCCTTATCCAAGACCTCCTCAGCGCTAAGTTCTCCTCTTTCAATATCCTCAACCGCCTTATCAATTTCTATTTTTTCATCTTCTTTGCCCTTTAAGGCACCATCAATGTCTATTTCTTCTTCGTCTTCAAAGACGACTTCTTCCGCACTGGATTCACCCTTAGCTTCACTGCCAGGTGGTATCCATGCCTCGTCCTCATCAGCGACAAACTCGATCTTTTCATCTGTGAGACCTTCTTCATCTTCAAAAAGAAGGATCTCCTCATCGTTTAGAGGCTCGTTGGCTGTTTCATACACCTGTTTCTCGCCTTCGCCCCCCCCATCAAACAGTTCAACATCTTCAGGTGCGGATGCATCTTCCTTTTGATCTGTTTTATCTTCTTCAAAGAGATCTTTTTCCATCTGATTTCCCCAGAAAATGAGATTATGATGAAGAGACAGCGAGGGTTGAACTATGATGATACAGGCAAGAAACAAAAACCAACCGCCGCTGCTTGATTTGTTTATCCGATTTTACATTCAAGCGCTACCTGTGTTGGCTGTGTCGTCGCATCCTCCATGTCGCCTTGGTATCATTTTGAATGCAAAAAGGAATTAATTATCAATATGCTGCCCTGTAAAATCAAAAGTGTCAACCCCTTAGTCAAATTTGAATCCATCTTCCTCAAAAATGCTCAGGCAGGCGTCAACAACCTGAGGATCATACAGCACTCCCCTGTTTGACGATATTTCATCCAAGGCCCTCTTGATGCCGAGGGATGGTCTGTAGGGACGATGGGAGGCCATAGCCTCTACCACATCCGCAACCCCTAAGATCTTTGCCTCCAACAAAATTTCCTTGTCTGATAGTCCCTGGGGATAACCTTGGCCATCTATCCTCTCGTGGTGCTGAAAGACCATCTGGGCAATGGGCCAGGGAAATTCAATTCCCTTTAGTATATCGTAGCCAACCTTTGCGTGTGTCTTTATAAGATGGAATTCTATTTCTGTAATCACACCAGGCTTGCTTAAAATTTCCGCCGGAACAGAGATTTTTCCGATATCGTGAATCATAGCTGCCAGGCGGACCCCCTGGATCTGTTCGTCTGAAAAACCCATTTTTCTTCCGATTGCCGTGACCAAGCTTGCCACACGCTGTTGATGACCGGCAGTATATGGATCTCTCATCTCAAGGGTTAACGCCATGGCATGTATAATCCCTTCCAGAGCCTTCCTCCACCTGTCCAGGCTTTTCTGTATCTCTTTTGCCGCCTTGATACGGTCGGATATATCAATTGCGACCACCAGCACCGCCGTCATGTCGCCTTTGGCGTCAAATATGGGATAGGAAGTAAAAAGGGCCTGGATTTCCTCTCCGGACTTACGGGCCAAGGTCAGTTCTCGAGTAAAACCAACTTCTCCATCCTTTGACATCTCCGGGACATTCCGGGGATCAATCATGTCCTCGGACAATAAAAGCAAGGATGCCGGCTGGCCAATTACCTCTTTTCTAAGGTATCCAAACAGATGTTCTGCTCCGGGACTGAACTCGATCATTAGGTTGCCATTTTCAGCGTGGTCTATAAGTATGAACGCCACGTGTTTTGCCGCCTCAAAAATAGCCCTCAGCCTGGCCTCGCTTTGCTGAAGCGCGGCAGTACGGTTTTCAACCTTCATCTCGAGACTTTTTCTATAGATCCGGTTGTCTATCTCCAGCTCACGACGGCGCAATGCATTGGCAAGACTGATAAGAACACCGTTAAGTTCAAATGGCTTTGTGATATAGTCATAGACGCCTATCTGCAGGGCGTGGCCAGCGACCAGGGGATCATCTATCGCAGTAATCATCAGGGTTGCGGTGTCGGGAAACTCGGAAACCACATACTGTATGAAGTCCAATCCTGATTCCCCCGGCATGTTTATGTCGCAGAGGACCAATTCAAAAAAACTGTTTTGCATAATTCCACGGGCCTCCAATGCGTTGGCGGCCAGTGTGCAGTCATACCCGTTCATCGTAAGCATTTCACCGAGCAGGTCCCGAATATGCTCCTCATCGTCAATGATCAAAACACGTTCCATGGGTCAACAATGCCACAAATTAAATGGTAGTAACAGCTAACCTGTTACAAATGTTAATATTTCTTTAAAGAAGATATAATAGCCTATTTCAAGACGTTTTATTTTGTCCAAAATCAAGGCGGGCGAAAATTTTAACCGCAGGAATACACTGGGTATTTTGAGGATTAAAATTTGAGCCCAAAGCTGAGATTAGACAAAATGGGACGTTTTGAAATTGGCTCATAAGTTAAGATGCAATCAAAAGGAGGGTGTCCGACTCGGACATCCTCGCAGGCCTATGATACTTATTGGCCCATTTATTAGAGTTCTTGAGAGTCAGCTTTAAAACTCAACCAGTTGTTAATAGTTATATCAGTGATTTTTTGTAGGTCAAGGATGTTTCCTTATACTGCTCCGTTTACCTTGACAAAGGTTTGGCTGTGGGATTAGGAATAGGCTGGCTGTGTAGTTTTGGCATCACGACCTTGAACCATTGAGGGGATGGGAATGGACGAAGGCTATCAGTGGGAAGCACTCGCAAGAAAAGTGAAGGAATCCTTACAAGGTCTGGACAATCGGCTGCTCATTGGTGTAACCGGAGGTATTGCAAGTGGAAAAAGCACCGTTACTGATATGTTGAAGGAACTTGGCGCCCCGCTTATTGACTATGACATTCTCGCAAGACAAGTGGTTGAACCGGACATGCCTGCCTGGGCAGATATTGTTGACTATTTTGGGAGTCAGATCCTCAATCAGGACAGGACCATTGACCGTAAAGCACTCGCCAGAATAGTATTTCAGAATTCCCGGAAGAGGAAAAAGCTGGAGTCATTTACCCATCCCCGCATCCATGCTCTATTTGTCAGACAACTTATGGAAATTGCAAGAGAACACCCAGGGACGATCATACAGGTATCAATACCCCTGATGATAGAGCAGAATTTGCAGTACATGTTCCACTACATACTGGTTGTCTATGTCTCCCAGGAAAAGCAGATAGGACGTCTGATGGCCAGAGACGGGATAAGTGAGGACGATGCACGCCGGATACTAAAAGCACAATTGCCCATTGATGAAAAGCTGGGCTACGCAGATTTTGTGATCAATAACACCGGATCAATTGAAGAGTCAAAAAAGCAGGTTGAAGAGCTTTGGAACACGCTGATAGGACTCCAAAAAAGGGATACAGGGGACAGGTGGGAGGCTGTCCGATAATGAGACAGCATCCCGGGAAAAACGTTAACACGTTATTTTGCATCCAGGAAATCAGGGGGCCGTTTTTCAAAGTTGGCCTTCATTGCCTCGACCTGGTTTGGAGAGCCTAACAAAGATTTCTGGAGTTCTTCCTCCAGTTTCAATCCAACCTCCGGGGGACTCAGCCATGCGGTCTCGATCAGACGTTTTCCGGCAATAATCGCATCAGGCGATTTTTGCGCAATTCCCTTTGCCATTTTGAGCGCCTCGGCCAGGGGATCATCGCATATGCGCGTTACAAGACCCAATTTCTGCGCTTCTTCGCCGCTTAAGACCCTGCCTGTCCAGATCAGTTCCTTTGCCACATCAATGCCTACCAGACCTCGAAGCGTTTGAGATGCGGCCATATCCGGTATTAACCCCCAATTGACCTCCATTATGCAAAGACGGGCATCAGCCCTTGCCAGACGAACATCAGCTCCAAGGGCAATCTGGATACCTCCCCCAAATGCGCTTCCGTGTATAGCGGCAATAACAGGAACACGCAATTTCTTCCATACGTATGCGGCGTTTTGAAAAGGGTTAGGATATTTTCCATCGGTTTTTTCAGCAAGCACACTGTTTCCACTGGATTGAACCTTTGTAAAGGTCTCAAAGTCGAGCCCGGCACAAAAACCTTTTCCCTCTCCCGAAAGCACTACAGCGCGGACAGAGCAATTGGCATCTATTGCCTGACCTGCCGCCACAACTGCCTCAAACATCTCAGGGTTGAGCGAATTGTATCTTTCAGGCCGATTAAGCCTGACATCGGCCACACCACCTTCAATATTAATCTTAACAAGATCAGCCATATATACTCCTTTCTTAAAAAACAGCATTAATCCATTTTCCAGTCTGGCACTCCTATTTCCTGACCAAGAATGTTAAAAGTTTTTAGAATATTAATCATGAAGATAAATGTCAAAGGAATCTCATTTGGCATCTCAGGGGCTTGTATTTTACATGTCATTCAAGTATGATATCCTGTAAGAATATTGAGTGATTTTTAAGAATCTAATCAATATGCCTTATCCTGGGGTAAAGGAGGTATGATGGTTTCCCTTACAAAAAGGGCTATTGGCCTGCCAGCATGTATGGGTTTGATCTTTTTATTGGCCTATATCCTCCCGGCCTTTGCAAAAGGTGCGGTAATAACCGAGATCGAGGTCAACAACGTAGATCGCTCTCTTCTATTGTACTTTCGTGTGGATAATTGTTTTACCAAAGATATGAAAAAGGCCATAGACAGCGGAATAAGCACTACCTTCAATTTTTTTATCAAGGCATATGAGGCGAGACAGTATTGGTGGGACAGAAAAATTGCGGATATAAAAGTCTCCCACGATGTCAAATATGACAGTCTCAAAAAGGTCTACATGATAAAACTCTCTGAAAAGGATAATAAGACAATATTCGTTCAGGATTTCGATGAGGTAAAAAAAATCTTGTCCGAGGTCTCCGGGCTTAGGGTCGCCGAGCTTCAAAACCTTAAAAAGGGTGGTCATTACCAGGTCTGTATGATGGCGGAACTAGATAAGATTATACTGCCTTTTCATCTGCACAATGTCCTTTTTTTCCTTTCCTTATGGGATTTCGAGACTGATTGGTACTCAGTGGATTTTGTATATTGAGATTGGAATGAAAGACTACCTGGAGGCAGAAAGACTTGATCTCAAGAGAAAACGCAGAGAAAGATATATTATTGCCTTTCTTATTTGCGTTATTTCTATCTTAACATACCTGGGGATTCAAGCCCTTGATCTTGGGATTAATCTGCCTTTTTCAGGCAGTATCCTTGTCTTTGCCCTGATCAATATCAATGTGATATTGCTTCTGCTGATGCTGTTTCTCATAGTGAGAAATATCGTCAAATTGCTGTTTGAAAGAAGGAAGGATATCATGGGGGCGAAACTGAGGACCAAACTGGTCCTGGCTTTCGTCACCTTAACCCTGCTGCCTACAATTGTCCTTTTCTTCGCCTCTGTGCAGTTTATTTCTTCTTCCATTGATTACTGGTCCAGCCTGCAAATTGAGCAATCTCTGAAAAATTCTCTGGAAGTGGGTCAGGATCATTATAATCGAATCACCAGCGATATCCTCTTCTTTGGCAACAAGATGAGCAGGGTCATAACCTACGAGGGATATATGTTACAGGCAAAGAAAGAGGCCCTGGCCAGGTATGTTCATGAAAAGCAGATGGAATACTCCATGTCTTCTGTAAAGATTGTGTTGAAAAATCTGGAAACAAGAACTGTCTCACAAGACAACAAAATTGACCTGAACCCCTTTGAGGGGGCAGATGAAGAGATCCTGACCAATGCCCTGGAAAGGGGGACCGATGACCATCATCTACTGACATCCCCCCATGGAGACCTGGTGCTGGGTATCGTTCCCATCTTTTCCAGGACACAGACCAAGGAAGTTGTCGGCCTTATTGTCATCACAAAATTTGTCCCACGCAGTTTTGAAAACCGTCTGAAGGCCATTGCTATGGGACTTCAAGAGTATCAGCAACTGAAGATGCTAAAAACACCCATGAAAATCAGCAACCTGATATGGCTTTCCATAGTCACCTTCCTGATTGTGTTTTCAGCCATATGGTTTGGATTTTACCTTTCCAAGGAAATCACCATACCCATCAAGGAGCTTGCAGAAGGGACAAACAGGATTGCATCAGGCGACTATGATTTTTTTATTGACCTGGAATCAAAGGACGAAATTGGCGTTTTGGTCAATTCGTTCAACAAGATGACAATGGATTTAAAGACAAGCAAGAATAAACTTGAGGAGACAAACAGAGAGCTGATAAAGAGCAATGTTGAACTTGAACAACGCCGGAACTATATGGAATTTGTCCTTGCCCATGTCGCAGCAGGCGTAATATCCGCTGATGTGCATGGCAATATCCTGACCATCAACAAATCTGCGGAAAGCATACTTGACACAAAAGCAAAGGATATTATCGGAAAATGTTACAAAGACGTCCTTGAACAAGACTATGTTAAGATAATCCGGGGGTTCTTGGAAGACTCGGGACTCCTTAGAAAGGGTTTCTTAAAAAAACAGGTCCGTGTGTCCGTAAAGAACAAGAAATTCAGCTTGCTGGTTTCCATCAATGTACTGCGTGATGAAAATGGAAAATTCGTCGGCCTTGTAGCTGTCTTCGAGGACTTGAGTGATATTGAAAAGGCCCAGAGGATGGCTGCATGGCGGGAAGTGGCCAGACGCATTGCACACGAAGTCAAAAATCCCCTGACGCCGATTCAGCTGTCTGCACAGCGCCTTAGAAAGAGGTATGGGGAAAAGCTGCACGGTGAAGAGGGAAAGGTCTTTCATGAATGTACTGAGATGATAGTAAGACAGGTGGAAGAACTCAAAGGCCTTGTAAATGAGTTTTCAAGCTTTGCCCGTATGCCTGCGGCAAATCCCGCCCCGGCGGACATCAGTCAGATTATCAATGAAGCACTCAGTTTATATAGGGAGGCGCACAAGGACCTGGTGTTGATCTTTAACGACTCCGAAAACATCCCCTTTTTCAACCTGGACAGGGAGCAGATGAAGAGGGCAATGATCAATCTGCTGGAAAATGGCATTGAGGCAATGGGTGGAAAGGGAGAAATATTTATCGGCCTGAGTTATGACGACATCCTCAGGATAGTGAGGATTGAAGTTGCGGACCAAGGGGTGGGGATACCGCCAGAGCATAAGGCACGACTTTTTGAGCCCTATTTTTCGACAAAAAAGCACGGAACAGGCTTAGGCCTTGTTATGGTAAAGACAATAATAACTGATCATAACGGCTTTATCAGGGTTCAGGATAATCATCCAAAAGGGACAAAATTTATCATAGAGCTGCCCGTAAGGGTTTAGTCCTAACGTGATCTAAAATGCTTGCATGGTTTTATCAGTTTCTGTGGACACCGGCATTTTTGTTTTGTGCTGCCATGGCCCTTTTGCTAAAAAACAGGAGATTGCTGGAAAGACTGGCTGTTAGTCTGCCATCCGGGAAATTTGGTGGAGACAATATATGGATACATGCGCTTTCAGTGGGGGAGGTGATCTCGGCCCTTCCACTTGTAAATGCCCTGCTAAAAAGATATCCGGACAAGCAAATAGTCTTTTCCGTTACAACCGCCAAAGGGATGACGGTTGCAAAGGATGAACTTGAAGGGAAGGTACATACCCTGATCACAATGCCTGTTGATTTTTGGTTGTGCATCCGAAGAATTGTCCGCTTTATCAACCCATGTGTATTTGTCCTTGTTGAGACGGATATATGGCCCGGACTGCTGGGATATCTAAAAAACAGAGGGGTCAAGACAATTTTGGTCAATGGCAGGATTTCTCCACGCACCTTCAATATCTATCGAAAGGTCCCATTTGTCTCAAGAAGGCTGTTTGCACCTTTTGAATTATGCCTTATGCAGTCAGATCTGGACAGTAAAAGACTCCTTGAAATCGGTGTTGATCCTTTTGAAAAGGTTGTAACAGTGGGGAACATCAAGTTTGACCGTGATTGGCGCGCGTTTGGGGAGGATGAACACACTGGCCTGTCAGAGCGTCTTGGGCTTGGTCCTCAAGAGACAATATGGGTTGCAGGCAGCACCCATCCAGGCGAAGAAGATATCCTTATCAGGGTGTTCAAGAGACTGAAGATGTCTTTTGCGTCCTTGCGTTTGATTATAGCGCCAAGGCGAATAGAACAATCTGAGGGTATTTTGAAGATGATTCGGGGCACGGGATTGACTGCTGTATTAAAAACCAGGATTTCGCCTCATGCCGGTCATTATGACATATTGATTCTCGATACAATAGGGGAACTGGACCGTGTTTATGGGCTGGGAACGGTCAGTTTCGTGGGCGGAAGCCTTGTGCCATTTGGCGGCCACAATCTCCTTGAGCCCGCCAGTTTCGGATGCCCGGTTGTATTTGGGCCTTATACCCACAATTTTGTCCTGATGTCCGAACAACTGATAGAGGCAGGAGGGGGGTGGAGGGTGTATGATGAAGAAGGACTATGTCTGGCAATGGAATCGCTCCTTGGTGATGACGAAATCCGAAACAGGATGGGAAGACTGGCAAAGGAGTTTGTGGAAAACAACCGCGGCGCCCTTGACCGCGTTGTCTCATTCATTGACAAATGCATGGACCGGGGGCATTAATGGGCTCTCTTAGTCCTGACTGGTCAAGGATTCACCAGGAAAGGTCCCTAAAGCTTGAATCACTTCCACTTGCGTTTTTGTCTGTTCCATACGGCATAGCCGCAGGATTGAGGCACCGGTTGTATTCCGGCGGTCTGATAAAGAAGAGGCCTCTTCCGGGGACAGTAGTAAGCATAGGGAACCTGACAGCAGGCGGAACAGGAAAGACCCCTGCTGTAGCAATGCTGGCAAGGTGGGCGAAAAAAAAGGGGTTTAACGTTGCCATCCTTTCGAGGGGGTATGGGGGAAGATACAAGGGTAAGGTATTGGAGGTATCTGACGGAAACAGCATTAAGGCCTGCACGCAGCAGACAGGTGATGAGCCCTATCTCCTTGCAAAAAGGCTACCTGGAATACCTCTGGTAATATCCAAGACGCGATATCTGGCCGGGTTGTATGCTCATGAAAAATTCGGCTCTGATTTTTTTATCCTTGATGACGGTTTCCAACATATTGCACTTATTAGAGATTTGGATATAGTGTTGATTGACGCGGCAAATCCCTTTGGTAATGGGCGCCTTCTGCCATGGGGTCCGCTAAGAGAAGCTATTGATCAACTGGCAAGGGCGCACGTCTTTATCATCACACGCGCAGGCTCGCTTTCATCATCAGAAGAGGTGGAGGATCTTTTAAAAAAAAAGTTTCCGTCAGTCCCGATTTTCCGTGCAGATCACATGGCATCTGAAGTAGTCTTTCCATATACAAACGATGTCTTTGATCCAGGTTATATCAAGGGAAAGAATGTCCTGGCATTTGCAGGTATTGCCAAGCCGGAGTTTTTCAGGGACACTCTGATAAGGCTTGGCGCTGAGGTGGTTTGTTTTAAGGGGTTTAAGGATCATTACCAATTCAAACGTGAAGATGTGCATTCATTGATAGAGACGAAGGAAAAAACAGGCGCTCAATACATGATCACAACCGAAAAAGACTGGATGAGGATAGCCTCATTGGATTTGGCGTACAGGGAGCTTGCCTATCTGGCAGTAGAATTTGTGTTGCTGTCCGGGCATGATATGTTTTTCGAGATAATAGAAAACGCCATAGGCAAAAGAAGTAAATTTAGATCCATAGACTGACACCAATTTTGAAGGTGCACAACAGCGTGAAGAGACCGGCTGTTTTTATTGATAGAGATGGCACGATAAACGAACAGATGGGTTATATTAACCATCTCAGCAGATTTGTTATGTTTCCATGGTCGGCAGATGCCATAAGACTCCTGAACAGGCATCAGTATCTGGCGATAGTGTTGTCCAATCAGTCTGGGGTCGCCCGCGGCTATTATCCTATAGATCTGGTTGAAGAAGTCCATCACCATATGAGGTTGTTGCTTGAAAAAGAGGGCGCCTTTGTTGATGCGATATTTTACTGCCCTCATTATCCCAGAGGAAATGTGCCCGAATACAGTATTGAGTGCAACTGCAGGAAACCTCGAACAGGTCTTATTGAAACGGCCTGCGAGGTCTTTGATATTGACATGAAAAATTCATATATGGTCGGCGACAGATACTCTGATATTGAGCTGGCGATCCGATCGGGCCTTAAGTCAGTGCTGGTAACCACCGGCTACGGCCTGGGAGATATCAATTATGTGTTTCCAGGGCTTTCCTTCAGGCCTGATCACATTGCAAAAGACCTGCTTGAGGCAACTCATTGGATGATGGGAAAATAAACCGGAGCTGAATGTTGAAGACAGTTGTAAAAATGCAGGCATTAAAAAAAATCCTTATTGTAAAGCTGAGTTCCATCGGGGATGTCGTTCATTCCCTGCCTTTTCTGGAGGTGCTCAAGGAGAATTATCCTCAGTCCACAATAGACTGGCTTGTAGAAAGAGAAGCATTTGAGGTCTTAAACGGACATCCTGCGATTGATCGGATTATTGTGTCAGGGCGAAAGGCATGGCAAAAGGGGTTGTTTAACGGCGCAGGTTGTTTGTCAGTTTTAAGGGAGGCGATGGATCTCTTAAAACAAATAAGACAATCCAGGTATGATCTTGTTGTTGATCTGCAGGGGCTCTTAAAAAGCGGGGTCCTGGTCGGGATTTCAAGGGGTGAAAGCAAGGTCGGCATGGCAGGTGCAAGGGAAGGCGCAGGTCTCTTTCTCAATAAGAGTCCAATCCCTGTCAGTTATGAACAGCATGCAGTGGATCGCTATCTTGAGGTGGCAAAACACATGGGATGCTCTGTCACTTCAGCAAAAGGCGCTATCCCTTTTTTTGAATCGGACAGACAAAGGGTTAATGAATATATATATGGTAACGGGTCTGGAATAAAGCCGCTGATTGCAATTAACCCTATGGCCAGATGGGAGACAAAGCTGTGGGAACCGGAAAGATTTGCATCCCTGGCAGACAGGTTGATAGAAGATCTGGCATGCAGTATTGTCTTTACAGGAGGCAGCAAGGATGTGCCGATTATTGATAACATCTCTGAGATGATGAAAAACAGGCCTATAATTCTTGCGGGAAAGACCAGCCTGAAGGAACTTGCCTGTCTCTATACGATGTGTGAAGCACTTGTCACCACAGACACCGGTCCCATGCATATCGCCGCAGCCATGGGATGCGGTGTGATCGCCCTATTCGGACCCACAGACCCCTTGAGGACAGGACCATACGGACAGGGTCACGAAGTAATTCGTAGTGGCATTGAGTGCAGCCCCTGCTTCAAAAAAAAATGCGACCACTGCACCTGCATGAAGGATATTACGGTTGAAATGTGTTTTGATAGCGTCAGGCGCATATTGAATAAAATGTAACAGTTAATGATCAAGGAGGCCGAAATGGCTATAAGCAAAGAGTTGTTGGATATCCTGGCATGTCCAAAGTGCAAGGGCGATATCTATTTAAACGATGCAGGAAATGGGCTTATCTGCAACAATTGCAAGTTGGTCTACGAAATAAAAGACGACATCCCAATAATGTTGATAGACGAAGCAAGGCCTTTGGACTAGTCGGTATGTAACCCTGGGGACAAAAAAGCCTCTTGCCCTTGATCAGGGAAGAGGCCTTTGTATTTTTTCCAATTCAGATCGGTCTTAATTTTTACAGCGGGATATTTCCGTGTCTTCTAGCCGGTAGTGAGTCTTTTTTGTCCTTGAGCATCTCCAGCGCCCTGATCAGTTTTGGTCTGGTGTTTTCAGGGTATATGATCTGATCAATATAGCCCAGCTCAGCAGCCTTGAAGGGGCTGGCGAAGTTGTTCCTGTACTCATCAATCAGTCTCTTTCTGGTCCCTTCCGGGTCTTGAGCCTCGGAAATCTCCTTCCTGAATACTATGTTGACCGCACCGTCAGGACCCATTACCGCTATCTCGGCAGTGGGATATGCATAATTGATATCCCCTCCGTGATGCTTGCTCGACATGACATCATAGGCCCCGCCGTATGCCTTGCGGGTAACTACCGTCACCTTCGGAACTGTCGCCTCACAATAGGCGTAGATAATCTTTGAACCGTGCTTTATGATGCCGCCATACTCCTGGTTGACCCCAGGCAAAAACCCGGGCACGTCCACAAAGGTGACAAGCGGGATGTTAAAGGCATCACATGTCCTGACAAACCTGGCGCACTTAACAGATGCATTGATGTCAAGGCAGCCTGCCAGATACTTGGGCTGGTTGGCCACAATTCCCACCACCATGCCCTTTAAACGGCCAAATCCCACCACCATGTTCTTGGCAAAGTGCTCCTGCACCTCCATAAACTCATTGTGGTCCAGTACGTTTAAGATGATGTCTTTTATGTCATATGGCACCCGCGGGTTTGTGGGAACCACCTCATTTAACGCCTTGTCCGTCCTGTTGGGATCATCAGTGCACACAATCGTACGCGGCGACTTCCAGCAGTTTCTGGGCAGATATTCAAGAAGCTTCTTCACCCTGTCAAGGGCCGCCTGGTCGGATTCCTCCGCAAAATGGGCCACCCCGCTCTTGGTGTTGTGGCTCATGGCGCCACCCAGCTCTTCAGGCGTCACCTCCTCGGAGGTCACAGCCTTGATCACATCAGGACCGGTTATAAACATGTTGCTGGTCTTCTTCACCATTATTATAAAGTCCGTAAGCGCAGGGGAATAAACCGCTCCTCCAGCACAAGGCCCCATTATAACAGATATCTGTGGAACCACCCCGGAAGACATTACATTCCTCTTAAATATCTCTCCGTAGCTACCAAGACTTACAACACCCTCCTGAATCCTCGCCCCTCCAGAGTCATTAAGACCTATTACAGGGGCACCGTTCTTGATCGCAAGGTCCATAATCTTACAGACCTTCTCTCCAAACGGCCCGCTAAGTGAGCCTCCCAGTACTGTGAAATCCTGCGAAAATAAAAAAACCAGCTTCCCGTCTATCGTACCATAGCCTGTCACTACACCGTCACCAGGAAACCTCTTCGTCTCCATCCCAAAATCGTGACACCGGTGCACCACAAACTTGTCAATCTCCTGGAAACTGTCCCGGTCAAGAAGATAGTCAATCCTCTCCCTGGCGGTCATCTTCCCCTTGGCATGCTGATCCTCTATCCGCTTTACTCCTCCACCAAGTTCGGCCTCAAGCTCACGTCTTTCAAGCTCCGCTATCTTCTCCTTTATGTCCATCAATACCTCCAACGCATGCGCCAGTCAGGAAATCACCCCTCTTCAATACCAAACACCACTAAATCTCCTACTCGACAACCACCAGAACAGACTCTCCCTCTACACCTTGACCCTTATTGCAGTTGATCGCACTGACCTTCCCGGATACCTCCGCAACCACTGGTAGCTCCATCTTCATCGCCTCAAGGATGATAACCTCATCCCCTTCCTTCACACTGTCCCCAACCTTTACCTTAACATCTATTATCTTCCCCGCCATAGGCGCCTTGATCTCACTCACAGTTTTTACCTCCTTGTATGTTTTTTTTGACAGCGCTA
>DIKH01000020.1 GCA_002424495.1 Desulfobacteraceae bacterium UBA5623 | reverse complement strand
ATGGGGTTAATTTGACGCTTACGAAAAGATCGTGAGCGTTTGAAGCAGGCCAGCCAGGGCCTACTCTCGTCTCTGCAAGAGCTTTTAACTCCCATGCCGGGATGGCTGCACAACGTCACGACGCAGGCCGAGGTCAGAGTATTCATCCTCGATCGCCTGTATAACACACTGCCCCGTCCGCCATTCACCGACGATGAGACCGAGGATATTGCATCCCGTGTCTATGACTATGTCTGGCAGAGAAGCGCCAGCGGGGAGTTGCTCGCCGCATAGCACCGTGAGCAGGCGAGAGCAGGATGTAAGGTGCCGGGGCGCAAAGGCATGTCCTACACCGAAGAGGAAGTATCCTTGCAGAAAGCAATTCTTATTGGATAGCTGACAGTTAGTTTTTATAATTTTAAGTACGTGCCCAACTTCCGCCTAAGCCTTTTCCAGGTTGGTGTACTTTAGGTGGAGAAGCTTTCTTCCGGCGTCTCTAAAGACCACCTCTATCTTATCGTCTTCAGGAAATCTTGAGACCACGCCTGCGCCAAAGGCAGGGTGTTTTACCCTGTCTCCGCGGGCAAATTCGGCTGAATCAGTCTTTTCTGAATCGGTACTGCTGCTGGATAACGTCTTTTCTCTCCTAAAATAGTCCCTGTCAGGGCTCGATCTTAATCCGCCGAAAAGGCCCTTGCGGCCGCCTGCTGATTCATAGGATACGACATCGGAAGGCAGTTCTTTGATAAATGATGAAAGGCCGGTCCTGAAACCGGCGCCCGCCATCTGCCACGGAGGCATGGACTCCTCCCCGGGATAACACAGAATCAACTGGTCCTTGGCCCTGGTAGAGGCCACGTACATCAGCCTTCGCTCTTCTTCCAGGTCCGCAGCATTGTTGTATGACATTGGAGAAGGAAACCTCCCCTCCATAACCCATATTATTATCACCACCTGCCATTCAAGCCCCTTGGCGGAATGCACGGTGGAAAGGGTGAGGGTGTTGTCCACATCTTCCTGCTCAATATCAGCAGGGCTTGAAGGCGGCTCCAGCGTCAGGTCGTCCAGGAAACTTCTCAGTTTTCTGTAGCGTCCAGCCATTGGTATTAATTGTTCGAGGTCCTTCTGTCGTTTTGGAAAATCATCAAACCTCTCCATCAGGATGGGGGTATAATATTCCAGGACGTCTTCAACGGCCTTTTTTGGGCTGATGTTGTTAAGGGAAAGATCATTTAAGAGTTTTGAGAGAGGCTTCAGGCCTGAATCCTTTTTACCTGCACCCGGCCATGTTTCTATCCGGCCTGCCGGGATCTGGTTTTGTCTTATCCAGTTGATTATCGTCTGGGTCTTTGCCTGACCAACGTTTTTTATCAGTCTTAATATCCGGACCCAGCTTACCGCCTCATCCCTGTTTACAACCACCCTCAGATGGGCCAGAAAGTCCTTTATATGGGCGGATTCCAAAAACTTGAAACCCCCGTATTTCACATACCTGATACCCTGACGGCTAAGCTCGGCCTCCAGTTCAAAGGAGTGATATGCGGCCCGGAAAAGGACGGCGATGTCGGAGATCGGCAGTCCCTGTCCTATAAGCTCCTTGACGTATTTGCACACAAAAAGGGCCTGCTCCGGCTCTGTCCTGGTGTCAATGACCTTTGGCCTTTGGCCCCCCTCTCTTTTGGTGAAAAGGCATTTGGTGAATTTCTCATTGGCACGGTCCATCAGGGAATTTGTAAATGTGAGGATCGGCTGAGTGGAGCGATAGTTTTCTTCCAGCCTGATCAGCCTTGCCCCTGAAAACTGCGTCTTGAATGCAAACATATTTCTATAATTGGCGCCCCTGAAGGAGTAAATGGACTGGGAGTCGTCTCCCACCACCATGATATTCTGGTGGCCCTGGCCCAGCCAGTAGACGATATCCGCCTGGATGGAATTGGTGTCCTGATACTCGTCCACCATGATGAACCTGTATTGTCTGCCAAGCTCGCCCCTGACATGCTCATTTTCCTTCAGCAGTCTTTGAAGATTCAGGATCAGGTCATCATAGTCCATCAGTTGATTGGCCTTTTTATATTCGTCATACAGAACGGCGAGTTTGCTGATCTGGGGAGTGAAATGGACGAATTGGCCATATTCACTTGTGACAAGGACATCAATCGGTTTTTGGACGTTGGCGGCCTTGCTCAGGATATTTGCGAGGGTACCTCGTTTGGGAAACCTCAGAAGACCTCCGGACAGACTGAGTTCAGGGACAAGGGAGTGGATGACCGCCTCCATGTCCGAGCGGTCAAGGATAGTGAATGTGTTCCTGTAGCCCAAAAGCTCGGCATGAGACCTCAACACCCGGTGGGCAAGGGAATGGAATGTCCCACCCGAGACATATGTGCACCTGATATCTGAAAGCCCCGCGGCCCTGTTGAGCATTTCTTGCGCAGCCTTTCTGGTGAAGGTAAGCAGAAGAACCTCCTCCGGGGCGACACCTGTCTCCACCAGGCGCGCAACCCGGTAAACCAATGTCCTTGTCTTGCCGCTGCCAGCGCCTGCAATGACCAGCACAGGGCCATCGAGAGTCATTACCGCCTCCATCTGGGAGGGATTGAGCACGCTTTTATAGTCTATCATAGTTGATAATAGATATTTGATCTTGATATCAGTGTATGGTGCAATGGCATTTTTATTGCCACATCTGTCCAAGGTGCTGCTGACCCAGGAAAAAGACGATCAGTATTATCGCGGTTATTACCAAAAATAAAACAATCGCCACAGGGATAAGGAATGCAAAAAACACCTTCAAATAGGACGTCTCGTGGATTTCACGCAGACCCACTATTTGAACGATAAGCTGCCAGACGAGACTGATCCAGCCGCCGATAATTGGTATAAGCCCCCATACTTGAAGGGCATGGGAATAGGCAATCACCCGGAATGTGGCCTCAAAACCATTGTCCGCCCCTTTTAACAGGAGAAGAAACAGGTGCCATATAGCGGTTGAAACAAAAATGCCCGCAATCACCAGGATTGGGGCAACCACTATCGTGATCAGAAAAAACAGCCCGAATGTAAACTGGCCGATAATCGCATTGCCTATTGACATCAGCCCCCCGGAGACCATCAGGAACTGCCAGAAGATGCTGAACATCGTCCCTATTGAACCGGTCAGGAGTCCAAAAGCCAATGGTTCACGGAGCCCCCTGCTGTAATTCAATCTGCTGAAAAACCTGTCCGGTGAAAACATTACGCCCTTTACTGTTTGATAGATCGCCTGCCAGAGCCCGAGTGCGGAACGATCCTCCCATGGGGCCTCAGTGCGAAGGGGGGTCTCCTTAACTTCCTGCCCCGCCTTTTGGCGAAATCCCTCCTCAGTGGTCTTTTCTGTAATGAGCATCCCGTCCTTGTATGATAGGAAAAACCTCTGCTTGCAACGGGGGCAGGTGGCTGATCTGGCATTGGGGGGTATCTTTTCTTCCGGGAGGTTCCTTGAAAAACTACAATAAGGGCATGTCAGATCTACAGCCATTTTGCGCTTCCTCTGGTTTTCTTTAGACGCATGTTAAGCTCTTTCTTTTCAGACCATCGTTTTAAGCGGCCGATCAGGCCACGAGCGGGAGAACGGTCTATTATACCGCTTTTGAACTCCAGGCCCTCTTCTGTATTGAGGGATGCCTTAAGGCAACCCATTCGATCCGGGCAATCAAAACAGGCTGGGACAATCTCCCTCAGGCCATGATCTCCCATGGGGAATATCTTATCCAAGACGCCAAAGCAGTCCTTGTGATGTTCGGTCATAACACGCCAAAATGCCAGGTATTTTTTAGCAGGAACTAAATATCAGTGGCTTGCCGGTCCTTATTGCTGAGTAACCCTAAAGACCTCTTCGATTGTGGTGATGCCGTCAAAGACTTTTCGGGCTCCGTCCTGGCGCAAACTTATCATGCCGTTTTTAACGGCCCTGCGTTTAATGGCATTGGCATCCGAGGTCTTTAAGATCAAATTCTTGATCGTATCATCCAGGAGCATCAGTTCAAACACGCCGGTCCTGCTTTTATAACCGGTGTTCAGGCAGGAGGGGCAACCTCTGCCCCGATAGATTGTTTTTCCTTCTGCCATTTCAGGAGTAATTCCAATGCTCAAAAGGGATTCTTCATCAGGTGAGTATGGCTCTTTGCAATGTTTACATATAACCCTCACAAGCCGTTGCGCCATTATGCCCAATACTGAAGATGTGACCAGAAAGGGTTCTATCCCCATGTCAATAAGGCGTGTAACAGCGCTTGCCGCATCGTTTGTGTGCAGGGTGGAAAATACCAGATGGCCTGTCAGGGCGGATTGAATGGCAATTTCTGCGGTTTCAAGATCCCTTATCTCTCCCACAAGGATTACATCCGGGTCCTGTCGCACAATTGACCGAAGGCCCCTTGCAAATGTAAGATCAATCTTTGGATTAACCTGTATCTGACCTATCCCTTCTATCTGGTATTCAACCGGATCTTCTATGGTGATGATATTGATATCGGTGTTGTTTATTATGGATAGGGCGCCATACAGGGTCGTGGTCTTTCCGCTTCCCGTGGGGCCTGTAACCAGAATAATGCCATGGGCGGATTTAATCAGCCGGTTGAATTCCCTGAGCCTGTCTTCAGGCATACCTATATCAGTAAGCCTCAAAAGGACATTGGACTTATCCAGAAGACGCATAACCACCCTCTCACCAAAGGAGGTAGGTATGGTTGAAACACGGATATCAATATTCTTATTCGCTATCTTGATTTCTATCCTGCCGTCCTGGGGGAGCCTTTTTTCAGCGATATTCAGATCGGCCATGATCTTTATACGCGAGATCAGTGCAGACTGGATGTGTTTTGGCGGGGACAGCATATTGTAGAGGATGCCGTCCACGCGGCTCCTGATGTTCAGCCTGTGCTGTGAGGGCTCAATGTGGATGTCGCTCGCCCCGTCTTTTACAGCCTGGGAGAACATCAGGTTGACCAGTTTGATAATGGGCGCATCGCTGGTGTCATCGAGTAGATCCTCTGTTTCCCGGATCTCTGAGAAGATACGGTCGGTGTTTTCTTCATGCATGCCCTCGATGACCTGCGCTGCCGAGTCGCTCCTCATGTCATAGGCAAAATTGATGGCGGAAAGAATGGCGGAATAGGGTGCTATTACCACGTCTGAATCGGTAAGGCCCAGAAGCTGACGGATGTCGTCCAAAGGTTGAAATGCAAGAGGATCATTTACAGCAATAAAGCGCTCCTTTGGGGTTATGACAGGCACCATCATGTACTTTTTCAGAAACTGGATGGGTACTTTTTGCGTAAATTCCGTGCTTGTGTCTCCAATCGGCAGTGTCGCTAAAAAGGGCAGATTAAGTTGAATCCCCAGGGCCTTCAGCAGGTCTGTCTCCATGATGGCCTTCTGACGTATCAGGATCTCACCGATGCGGCCTCCCTTTTCATCCTTGATTTTGCGGGCCTCACTAAGCGTCTGCTCGGAGAGGCCGCAGATTTCTGATAATATGGTTCCCAGTTGTTTCATGGAAAAGTGCCTGAAATGCCTTAAGTGAGCTAAGTTGCCTTAAGTTATATTTAAAGATTCTGCCGCCTATTCTATGTCTTGAATTACAGGCTCTTTGTCAGCCGAACCTGGTTTTTCATACATGTTTATTGTTCCTTCCCTTACTGCATTGATCTGTTCTTTTTTCTCTTCGTAGACTTGCGTAGCTTCTTCCGAGTTTGCAACAATGTGTGGCGTTATGAATATAAACAGGTTTGTCTTGTCGGACGAGGTGGAAAATGATTTAAAAAGATTGCCAAGCCCTGGGATGCTGCCGAGGCATGGCACCTTTGAATTGCTCTTATTCAATGTCTCGTCAATCAGTCCTCCGATCACCACTGTCTGACCGTCCTTTATGATTACCACTGTCTTGGCCTGCCTCTTCAGAGTCGTCGGCAGGCCCTCGGTCTTTACTTCCTTTACCTGGGAGATCTCCTGGGAGATCTTGAGCCTGACAAACCTTTCTTGGTTGATCTGAGGGGTGATGTTGAGTGTGACACCAACATCCTTGAACTCATAATTGCTGTAGCCGCTATATCCGTAATAAGATGCACTGGAAGTATCCCTTACTCCCTCATCCCGTCTTGTCAGGTAGGGAATATTCTTCGCCACTACGATCTCGGCCTCTTCATTATCGGTTGTCATTACCTGTGGGGTTGAAAGGATATTTACGTCCGAATCGCTTTCATAGGCGTTTACAATGGCAGCAATGTTAGGAAAATTTATTCCGGCGATTTCGATGCCTTTGCTCAGCACCCCGAAAGAGAATCCGCTGGGCAGCTTGAGGTCGGTCGACCCCCCAGTGGTGCTGCTAGAAGTGCTGGTATCGGGAAGAGTGCTGGTCGCTGAGGTGGACCCAATGAATCCCCTTAAATCTTCTCCATCAACTCTGCCGATTTGTTTCCCCACTTTCCATTCCACGCCGATATTGAAGCTCTTCTTGACGCCTACTTCCATGATAAGGGCCTCGATGTAGACCATTCGTCTGTGGATATCCAGCTTTTTGATGACGTTTTCGAGAACAAGGTAGTCCGCCTTGTTGGCTGTAATGACCAGGGAGTTTGTAGCCTTGTCTGCAACTATCTGGACATCTTTGGATATGACGGGGACTTTTCCTTTTGCCGCCGCATCCTTTTGCTCAGTGGGAATGGCCTTCAGGACATTGGCCATATCCTCTGCAAGGCCATTCTGGAGATAATATACATGTATGTCTCCTTCTCCGCGCGGGGTTTCAGAATCAAGAAGTTTTATGAGCTGTTTGACCTTGCGCGTGTCATTTTCAGATGCAAGCAGGATCAGGGAATTGGTCCTTTCGTCCGAGGTTATCCTTACAACGCCTTCTATTGCCGCCTGGCCTGTCGGGGCCTTGATCGGGCTCCTTTGAAACACAGTGTTTATGGATTTTTCAAGGACAGACGCGGTTGCATTTACAAGGGGGATGACCGATATCTGCTCGCCCACCCCCTCGATATCAATCTCTTTAATGATTTTTGAAAGTCGCCTTACGTTTGAAAGGACATCCGTGATAATCAGGGTATCCGTAGGGGTATATGGGACAATAAGGCTGTTTTTTGAGACAAGCGGGTCAAAGACCTTTTTGATTTCCACCGGATCAGCGTATCTTAGCGGGATCAATTGGGTCACTATCTTGTCATCAGGGGAAGTGGCCTCCTTTTTGAGCAGAGTTTCAATATCCTTGGATCTGGCTGTTGCGGCAAGCACTATTTTTGTGATATCTCCGGCAGGGACGCTCGCAAAACCATAAACCTCAAGCACTGATTCAAATACCTTGTAGGCTTCATCCACCGAGATTTTAGTAGGGGAAATGACCGTTACCTTCCCTGTGACCCCCTTATCAATTACAAAATTTTTACCGGTCAACTCACTGATAAACTTTATGAAGATTGCGATATCCACATTGTCAAAATCAATGGTTACATAACGCTTATCAGGCTTGTCTTCCTTATCGGCCTTATTATCCTGAACCTGTTCGACGGGCTTTGCCTGCGCAGGACGTAAAGCGGGCTGAATAGTTTTGTCCGGCGGCGTCCGGGGCTTGACCATCTGTCCGGGTCCGGGTGACACGGCAGTCGCCCCTTCTTCTCCGGCAACACGGGCGCCAAAGGCGACAGAGCTGCCTGTCAGGAACCATAGCCCTACAAGAAACAGGCAGAAGGCCGATCTTGTCTTGAAATTAGATATCATTTTCATGAGCCTCACGGTTGTTCTGGTTAATTGGGTTTAATCAGCAACTCAAATTCAGGCGTACCTCTGAGGGCTTGTAAATCAGCATCAGCCCTGGCCCAGTCAATCACTGCCCTGTTGAGTGAAATGGCCTTTTTGAGATGGGCAATGCCTTTTTCTTTCTCACCCCTCATGGCACAGATGCAGGCCAGATTGTAATAAGAGTCCACATGCCCGGGCATAATGTCAATGGCCTTTTTAAAGGTGCCTTCTGCCGCCTCATAGTTCTTTTCATGCATGTGTATGACGCCAAGGTTGTTTAATGCATCCAGGTAATTCGGATCTGCCTTAAGCACGTCCTGATACAGCTGTTTGGCCTCTTTTAGACGTCCTCTCTTCTGAAGGCCCCTCGCCCTTTCATAGAGCAGCTTTGGGTTGGCCCTGTATTTGGTTTCTGCCTTTTTCGGGACAATGGCTCTCACTGACATTTTGCGATCAGAGGCGGGCAGAGGCGCTTCTGTCTTGACCTCCATTACCTCAGCAGGTCGTTGAACCTTTGGATAAAACCATAAATAGTATGCCAGTGACCCCACGCATACTATGACAATGAGAGATATCCACAAGGCCGCTTTCAGGGAAAGGATGCCCTTGTTTTTCCCATGTGCGGACAGCAGCCCCTCATATTCCTGGCTAACGGTGTCCTTGTCTCTCTGCGCCTTGTTCAATGCCTTGTGTATATAGCTCATAAGTAATTACGGTATAAGTTAGAAGGTATACGGTACCTTCATCTCATCCCATCAAATATAACACGGCCCTTGTTCTTGGCCCGACTACGCCGTCTGTGATCAGGCCAAAGTCCTTTTGGAACCTTTTGATGCCCTTTAAAGTTGATTCATCAAAAACCCCGCTGGGTTTAACCTGGTATCCGTTTTTTTGCAATGTCGTCTGGACCTCAAGTACATCGGGGGATGACATTCCTTTTGTCATATTTACATCGCTGTTTGTGTAAGGAAAAAACCATGAAATACAATATCCCCAGTTCCTTTGGACAAAATACCTGCTGACCTCTTGTTCCCTGCCTTCAGCGTCAATAATAGTGCTGACATCTTCTGTTTGTTTGCTCACCAATAAATAGAGAGATGAAGGAATATCCTTTGAAAGCTGTATGCGAAAGGGTCTTTTAAACCTCACGGAATATTCCGGCCCGACTTCTAATGATACAAGGTCAATATGCATGTCACCTGAAAGCAGATCCTTAGGGGCTTTATCGCCGTTAATCAGATTGAACAGGCTTGCAAGACTTGTCCTCTCATCCAGAAAAAGATCTGATACCTTTTTTTCAGGCCTTGCAGGCCTGCGTGGGGCATGTATGGTCCTGATGATGGTCTTGACTTCCTGTTTTCTGATGAACATTCGAGCGATATCATCCCTGAAAGTCCATCCTGCAAGACCAGCCGATGCAATAAGCAGGAGCACAAAAAAGGCAAGCCCTAAGCCCTTTTTGGAAAATACGCTCGCCCCGTGGCCTGAACTAATGTCTCCCCGGATTTCCTCAATGGCTTTCTGAATCATCCGCTCTGAAACGGTGTGTTTTTCCTGGGCGTATGCAATAAGCAACGCCCTGTCACAGACTGCATTGATCCTTCTGGGGTTGCCATGTGAATAGGCAAAAATTTTCTTAAGGGCGCCTTTGGCGAATTTCAGATCCCCCATGCTCCCCGCTACTATCAGACGATGTTCCACGTAGCCTTTTATGTCTTTGTAATCAAGGGACTTTAAGTTGTAACGTACATTGATCCGCTCATCCAACTGTCTCAGGGAGGGAGCTGCAAGGACGTCTTTTAATTCCGGCTGGCCTACCAGGATAATCTGGATGAGCTTTTCCCTCTCTGTCTCCAGGTTGGATAGCATCCTCATCTGTTCAAGGACGGAATGGGCCAGATTCTGCGCCTCATCCACCAGGAGCACTGCGTTGCCGCC
>DIKH01000104.1:2803-6015 GCA_002424495.1 Desulfobacteraceae bacterium UBA5623 | reverse complement strand
TTCTAACCGGAAATTACTGACTTTTATTATTTATTCTCAGTATCCTGTAAATATTTTCAACAAATTCCCCTTCTCCTCCTGTTACTAACTTTTTAACGTCTTTATGATGATCTGATAATTGTTCACTATCCCTTATCATTGGGATGAGAGTGATATTTTAACGCAAGAAATTCATTCGGTTTAAAACGGTCTATACCTAACGATTATAGTATAAAAATAAGTTACTAAAAATCTATTCTCAGTATCCTGTAAATATTTTCAACAAATTCCCCTAATTTTTTAGAACCAATCTGAACCTCAAGGTGTTTTTCCAATTTTTGTACTTTCTCGTGTAGCTTAGGTAATAAATCAAGGGTTTTATCGGTAACTTTAAGGACGATAAGTCGGGCATCCGATGGGTGTGGCTCTTTTGTGACAAGGCCCATGGCCTCGAGGCGTTTTATCATTGAAACGGCAGAAGACTTTTTGAGCCTTGCTAATTTAGCAAATTCCCCAAGACTTAGGTCTTGTTCTTCAAAACATAGTACACCCAACGCAACTAGCTGCTGTGATGTTATTCCTAATGGGCGCAACTCTCTATTATAATAGAGCCTTACCTTTTTTGCCAAGTGTGTGGCGAGGGTGCAAAAAAGATATTTTGCAGGATAATTTCCTGAATATTTTGATTTAGGAATTTTAGCTCTCATTGATTGTTCTATAACTAACGATTATTGATCTGTCAAGAAAAAAATTATCGTTAGTTTTTTTTAGGTTACGGTTTTTTAGAACAAAAGAGAAAATAGCGCAGGTAAAGTTATGCTTAACATGCTCTGCCCTTCGCGATTATTACGCTTAGACACACTAGTTTTTTTCAGTGTCACACCGCGTGAATCCGCAGTAATATTTGTCCTCTCCGTGAGATATAATTATGTTCGTGCTTCATTTGCCTAAAAAGAGACATCCATGGCCCTGAGCGCCATTTTTAAAAACATCGAAACTGTTGCACGTGTCCTTTTTTTCTTCGCCCCTCAATTAGAAATTCTTCTAAATCCGCTGCTGAATCAAAAACCCCAATCATTGATAACATGAAGATAATTGCCTGATTTTTCTATTTTTATCATATTACATACCTCATGGCATAATTTATGCTTTTCTCTTTTTAAGCAGGATTGGAACCAACCTCAACTGGAAACGTCATGAAAAAAGGCGGACAAAATCATCCAATCTCAGAGGGATCAGAAATCTCAATTGCTGCAATCCTCGATGCGGTAAAGGCAGAGTTTGAGGCAGTGATGGGAAGTCCCAAAAAGGTGCAATCTGCCTTGAGCCGGCTTAGAGAAATGATGGGAAAAAATCCCACAGGTGCCGAGCAGGACAAGCTATCAGGGTTTCTTCCCCTTTTGGCCGAACGGATCGGGCCTATAGTCGTCCCTCTTTTTGAGCTGTTTGATGAGCTTTGTCTTTTGAGCGCCAGACCATGGCCTATCTTAAAAGGCATGCTGTCGGCCAGGGATGAAAACCTGGCAATCCTTGCACTTAAACGGGCATCGGAGCTTGCGGATTCAGGTGTTTTATCAGTGGATCTTGATATGGCAAGGTTTTTGGCCGGGCGAGTGGAATTTGCCCCTTTTAACAGGCCAGAATGTCTGTCAATCCTGTCAAATATCATCGGCCATATGTCTACACCTGACACAACAGGCAAAGAGAGCCAGGAAATCTCACTTTATCTTCATCAAAAAGACTACAACCTGCGCTGTCTTGCCGCCAGGGTCCTGGATATAAAGTGCGGGCCACTATCGCACGATCTGGCGGAAAAGATCCTGGGACACAAGCATTATGAGTTACTGGCTGATTACCTGGATTACACTCGCGCCACACACTTTGATCTGCTTTCACTGGTTAATGTCCCGGGCGGGCAGGCTACATGTATTTCTTCATTAGAAAAGGCCGAGGTCCTTTGCGGCAAAAAAGTGTTGCAGGAGGTGATTGCCGGAATCGGCTGGCCTAATGTAAACCTTGGACTTGAGGTTCACAGGACCGTTGGGGTCACTATAGGCAGTTCATTTCCGCTTATGGTGTCGCCTTTGGAGGCATCACTATTTAAGACCATCAAAGAAGCCCAGTTTTCCGGGGAAAGCTTTATCTTTGTCGCCCATGGTGGTGGGGCCCATAGGCAAGGACTGGATTCCGCTTCTACTAAAGACCGTGTCAGCAGGTTTCGTTCTTTCAACCTGGCGCACGCAAGCGTGCTGGCAGACATTATTAGCTTAAGCCCCCTTAGCCGTGAACAGGTCTGGCGCATAGTGGACCATATGGATAAGATTGTCTTTGACTTCACTGCCCTCTTCTCCGCCCACGCAGAGGAATGCCCGATACTTACCGATGTTTACCAGGCAATTCGTGGCCACATCGTCTCTGAGCTTGAAAAGACCGGCATAAGACCAGATCTATCCACTGATTTAATCAGGCTTGTGCAGGGATTTGAAGATCCTAAATCACTGGGGGAGGTCCGCACCCTACATGGCCTTAAACGCTACCTGCACCAGAGGGGGCTGAAGCTGGGATTTCATCTGGTGGATGCGGCTGGGGCCACTGACCGTACGGTCACCATAGTCATTGCCTCGTCCAAACGGGTTATTCAAATTTCCAGGTGTATTGACTATATAGATTTTGATCAGCAAATGGATGAGACCAAGTTCCCCTACCCTGTCAGGATCATCATTGACGCCTACACCAGACAGTTGGTCTGCGGTCAGGAATATCTACCAGGTACAAGGGTTTTTATTTACGGAAATGAGGCGCATTACTACCTCTCCTATAAAAACCATCCGGTGTTTTTGAGAATTGATTTCTCTCCTCCGCTACAAGGGGGAATGATTGATCTGCAATATTATGGGGTCAGCAAATATGAGATCGCCTCTCACCCGGATATCTCGCTCAATGCAATCCGGGAATTTTTCAGACTGCTGGACTATGACATCGTAGTCAAAGATACGCACATCCATGCCAGATATGATAAGGAAAGGACTGTAAGTCTCGGTGTAATGTGCGAAAAGGCCGAGGCCCTGTTTTGTCTTATCCCCTATCTCATGGAGATTGACTGGGTGATCGGGTCTCTCAATCTGCCTATTGCCACGCGTCAGGAGGTGACGAGGGCCTGGACGGAATTTTTTGCCCTGTGGGGGGTGCTTCCCATAAACAGGATGTTGACCGGTAATCGACAGGGGATACTG
>DIKH01000104.1:0-2733 GCA_002424495.1 Desulfobacteraceae bacterium UBA5623 | reverse complement strand
GGCCTTCCGCCGGACCTTTTAGAAAGCGTCAGGTCGTCTCTTGTTCAACTGGGAGTTGAGAATATTATTCTGTCAGGATACGGAAAAGACCTGGGACTTGGTCAGCTCCACATAGAAAGGCTTCTGCTTACACCCCTTAGAAAGGCCATGTCTCTGGGAGAGATCACAGCAAGCCCCATTGGTTTTAATCGGACTGACCAGGAACTGTTTAAAAGACAACACGAGGCGGAAAGTTTTGCCGAAATACTCGCCTCTGATGAAGATACAGTTGCAGCATCTGCTGTCCTGGCGCAACTGGTAATCCCTTTGGAGCAGGCCCTTGGCTTTAAAACCACAGGCAGCCTTAACGGCCAGGATGTCCAGCGCGCATTGATCCCCCTGTGCGGTGCGGCCATTAATCTATTTGTCCTTAGAGACCCGCCCGGTATCATCAGGCTTGCGCTCTTCACCCTGGACTCACCGCTTTATCTTTGGCGTGCAGACAAATCCCTCAAGTTTCACTCCAATGCAAGGGTGGATGGTAACGAGTTTACCTTGTTGCTCCGGCAGAGCAACTACCCTGCGCCTGATGTTGCATCTGTAACAAAAGTGGATTCAAAGGGTGTCAAAACAATCAGAGACCTGTTCAGCAGGGAAAATCCCTTGCCCCGTCCAGGACACTTTGCAGGGGAAAAGGTTATAGAAGGTCAAAAGGCATCACCTGGAAGGGTGGTAGGTCAGGCGATCTTCGGTACGGAGGCAATCACCCCGGAAGACCTTGAGGGGAAGATCTTGGTTGCCCCTTCCATTAGGCCGGAGGATTACCCGTATTTATTGTCATCTGCCGGTGTGGTATCCACGGGCGGGGGAATTCTCAGTCACGCGGGCCTTACGGCCGTGCAGCTTAGGAAGCCTGCCCTTATCATACAGGCTCAATGGATCAGGTCCCGGGAAGGGAGACAGAGACTCCTATGCACCAGTATTGAATACAGAGAAGAAAAAAAGGATATTTCAGGATGCCGGGTAATGATCCGAAGGGATATGCGCAGACACAGCATTTTACTGCGTGAAAAAGACCTGGTGATCCTCGATTCAGAGGAAGGCACCCTTCGCATCCTTGGTCAGGACATACAATGTCTTGGCTTTCACGAGGAGTTCCGTCATCTGTGTGAGGCAGGAAAACGACTATCCGTAGCAAAAGACGAGAAAAAGATCCTGGTCCTTCGCGGCAGACGCCTTAGATCACTCCATCAGATTGAAAGGCTCCTTGACCGTCTGACCGATCCAATGCTCGGCCGTCATGCGGTCCATGAGATCCTGATGACGGAATTTCTGTCTTCAAGCAACGGAGGCCAGGGTGAAAAGGCAAGGCTTCTGTCAATCATCCTCAACAATCAGAACGTGGGAAAGACATCACTAGAATATCTGAGAGATCTCTTTAAAAACCTCAGAATCAGATACAACCGCCTTGTAGATCAGGGCTTCCATATCATCCAATCCTCAAATGACCTTTATGAGATACTCGCTCTAAGGCTTGAGATATTGCGCCTGAGACTGACCATTGAAAGGGCCTCCGCCTGCACGGATATTTGCGGACTGGATTCGATCTCCCCGGACTCGCATCTAACGGCGGACATAGACCGTATGGTTCGAAGACGGCTTAAATTCTTACGCGAAGGACTTTCTCAAAAGCTTTATGCCGCCACAGCTTTGGGGGGAACCAATATCGGCCTCCATCATCTGCTGCGTCAGATCGAACGCCTGGACCTGGTGCTTGAAACGCCGCCTGAGCTGCGCGCCCCAATAGGCCTTATCAACTCCTCGATCATTCTGAAAGAAAAGACTTCAAGGCAGGATATTCAGGACATGCTAATCCTCTGGCCGGAGGACGGCGGCATTGAGCTTTTTCCCTTAGTAGGATGGAAGGCCGCAAACCTCGCGGAGGCAGACCGTCTCCTTGACAAGGCCATGGTCCCCCAGTGGTTTGCAGTAACAAACCGCGCACTTGAAGAGATGATGGATCAGACTATTAAAAGCATGCCGGGCCAATTTGACGAGTCGGGGAAGTCTCTGTCACTTCGCTCAAGTATCAACTCCATATTGTCCAGAGATGGGTTGAGTGCCGGGCAGACGTCACAGGAGATACTTCAACTGTGGGAGGATATCACTCTTCCCCATGGTCTTGAGGCTCAAGTCGCTAGCGCATACCGCAGGATCATCAAAGATTTTACGGAGGGATCAGAGGATGCCCAGGGGCTTCATGAGCCTTTCGTGGCTGTGAGATCATCTGCACTTGAAGAGGATACAGAACTTGCGGCAAGGGCCGGGGAATTTGACACCTTCCTCTTCATCAGGGGTGAGATGGCTCTCCTCTATCACCTGAAAAAGGCCTTTAGCAGCCTCTGGACCGAGAGGGCCATCCATAACCGGAGGGTCTTAGGTGTTGAAAAGGAGGACCCCGGTGGAGGCGTAATTATTCAACGCATGGTCCATTCACGTGTTTCAGGCGTGATGCAGACAGTCAATATTGCCGAAGGCAATTTTCGTGAGATGGTCATCAATGCAGGATGGGGGCTTGGCCAGGGCATTGTCTCAGGGACCGTATCGGCTGATCTTGTCTTGGTGACAAAGGAAGGGATTGAAGAAGGACTCCCCCTTCGTTTCCGTTACATAACAGCAGCCAAGGAGGATCAGATTGTATATGATAAAGACTCAGGCATGGGCACAGTCCGCGCAAAAACACTCTACTACCAG
>DIKH01000389.1 GCA_002424495.1 Desulfobacteraceae bacterium UBA5623 | reverse complement strand
AACTGCCGTTTTTAGGTTTATTGATTTCTCACTGTTATGAGTGACGATAATAATGCTTAAGCCTTGGCAATTAGGCGTGTTTAGCTCAGCCAGATCCATTTGATCCTCTACATATTCTTAAATTAGGTGGAGTCAGTAGAATATGCCGTTGATTATTCTTTGATGATAAAAACTTTCTTTTCCGGGGGTAGAACTATATGCAGATTAGCCTAGTGCCAAGGATAAAATTATATACACTATATTGTGGTTGATATTGCGGCTGGCAAAAGATAAAAGAGGGGAAAAACAAAAAATGTCAATTATTCATGCTGGTTCGAGGACCTGTCGAGCAATTTACTAAAAATGCGTGCGATTTGCTCATACCATATAAGTTGGGGTGGATAACACCGAATCCGACTGTGCATACGGCTGACAGGATGTTTATGGGATTGACGATTGATGACTAAAGATCGAAGATCGCCGGATACTCAGATGGATAGATGGATAGACGGAGATACTTATATTGAAGAATCAAGGATGTCGGGGCGCCCCATTGCTCTTAATAAACTGAAGATTTCCTTAATTCATCAATTTTATCAATCGTAAATCTCATGAAAGTCACTTTTCCCCACCTTGGAAGCATGTACATCTTCTGTAAGGCCATGGCCGAGACAGCTGGAATACCCTATGTACTTCCAAGGCCCACGTCCAACCGCACCCGTGAGACCGGCGAATACAGCACCAATGAGTCAGTATGTCTGCCATTAAAGATCATTTTGGGTAACTTTGTGGATGCCCTGGATCAGGGCGCTGACACCATTGTCATGGTGGGGAGCGGACCTCCCTGCCGTCTGGGGCTGTATGACAGGATCATAAAGGTTGTTTTAACCGATATGGGATATTCGTTCAGGTGGCTTACCATCCCCGGCATCTTTAACTGGCAGGCCCTGTTGCAGAACCGCGAGGAGGCTAAGGTCTTGCGCAAGGAACTCACTCTTGGCAACTACTTCCGATTTCCATGGGCCGTGATCATGGGATGGAAGAAGATGATGTGGTGCGAGCAGTTGGAACGAACTGCCGCCGGTATGCGCGCTGTAGCCGGGGATCCTGTTGAGGTGGATCGGCTGCTCACAAAGGGCCTTGATGCCATTGATAAGGCCCAGGGCGTTACATCCCTTTCAGAGGCCGGTAATGCCGCGGTTGCCTCTCTGGGGGATGTGAAAAAGACCGGGCGACCGCCATTAAAGGTTTTGATGGTTGGCGAGGTGTATACTGTTATGGAACCTTCGATCAATATGGATGTTGAAAGACGACTTGGCCACCTTGGGGTTGTTGTTCACAGGTCATCATACTTCAGCACCCACATCAGGAGGGGTTCCAGGCTGGACAGGCGTATGTTGAAGGAGAGACAAAGGCTTTTGCAGATGGCAAGGCCTTATCTTAATTATGATGTGGGTGCGGAGTGCAACTTTTCCGTGGCGGAGGCAGTGCTCGGGAGCCGCCAGGGCTACGACGGGGTTGTGCATGTATATCCGTTTTCCTGTATGCCGGAGACCAATGCTGCTACAGTGCTCTCTGTCGTCAGTGAAGACCTGGACATCCCAGTACTTCCTGTCGTAATTGACAGGCAGGACATGGGCCTTCGGATAGACACTCAACTGGAGGCATTTGTGGACATAATGACCTGGCGCAGGCAGGGCCATATCATATGAAGGTGGGGATAGCCAGGGAGTTGCTCTTTTTCGAATGGGTGCAGGAACTGAAAAGCCGTCTGGATCAGCTTTCCCATAAAATTGAATGGGTACATGATTCTACCGGGGAGGCCCGGCAGCAACTGCTGGTTGATGGGGATTCGTGCTATCCGTTTAAGAAGATGGTCAGGTCATCCATTTCGCTCTTAGACAATGTTGATGTTTTGCTTGTACCCAGGATTGTCGCCCTGGACGGCTTTTTGATGTGCCCCAATTTTCGCGCATTGCCGGATATCGTCATGATGAATAAGAAAAGAAACAGGCTGAGCATGGAAGTCCCTGTTCTGACACCTGAAGTGGATATCAGCCAGGCTCTGCAAGCGGAGCATCTGGCAATCAGAATCTTCAGGGATATATTCGGCAAAGATCCGGAGGCGGTGAGGACAAAGGCCGTTGAAGTCAAACGTGGGGCAATTGATCTCAAAGACCGCGACATCTCTAAATCCATAGCCCTTATTGGGCACCCTTATGTCCTGGCGGATCCCTGCCTTAACAATGGCGTTCCCGATATCCTTCGTTTAAACGGGATTGACACTGCTTATGCCCAGGAGATTGACTTCAAGGAACTGTCAGATCTTGCGGCGTCCTTTGACTTTTATGCAAAAAGGCTCTACTGGCGCTCGGCCCGCGAGGTCCTCGGGGCATTGATTTATTTTACCCGTATCCGGCCTGCGGCAGGCATCATCCACCTGGCGCCCTTTAACTGCGGCGTGGATGCCCTGATGAGAATCGAACTGATGGCACTTTGTAAACGCATGGACGAGGCGCCCCCTTACATGGTTGTCGTCTGCGATGAGCACACGCAGCGCGACCATGTGGTCACAAGGGTTGAGGCGTTTCTGGATATTGTAAATGGCGTCAAAATTGTCTGAGATATTCCTGGGAATTGACGTGGGCTCTGTGAGCACAAAGATGGTCGTGCTTGATGCGGAATCCCTTTCCCTTCTTGATCACCTTTACGCGCGCACCCATGGTGATCCTCTGGCCTCCATGAGGGCTGCGATGTTCCGTCTTACAGAAAGGCATCCCCTTTCCGTGGTTCGCTCTGCCGCAACAACCGGAAGCGGCCGAACGCTGGCCGCTCGCCTTATCAACACCAACATCATAAAAAACGAGATCACCACCCACACCCTGGCGGCGATAAAGATCATGCCGGAGGCCAGGACCGTTGTGGAGATCGGGGGCCAGGACTCAAAGATTATTATCATAAGGGACGGCATGGCCGTTGATTTTGCCATGAACACGGTCTGCGCGGCAGGAACCGGGTCATTTCTTGATCAGCAGTCAGGACGTTTGGGAATAAAGGTCGAGGATATGGGCGAGATTGCCCTCTCATCCGATAACCCTGCATCAATTTCAGGCAGGTGCACGGTCTTTGCCGAAACCGATATGATCCACAAGCAGCAGATCGGCACCCCGATGAATGACATTGTGGCAGGGTTGTGTCGTTCCCTTGTAAGAAATTATCTGGCCTCGGTTGCAAGGGGAAAGACCATAACTCCGCCTGTAGTATTCCAGGGCGGGGTCGCGGCCAACAAGGGGATTGTCCGTGAATTCGGGGAGCAAACCGGATGTGAGGTCCATGTTTCCCCTTACTATGGCGTTGCCGGCGCTTACGGGGCGGCGCTTTTGGCCTCCATGGTCAGCACCGTTCAGCCGGAATTCCAAGGCCTCGAACTCCTTAAAAAAGAGCACAGGATCAACAGCTTTGTCTGCAAAAAGTGCGGGGAGTCATGCTCTGTGCTGATGCTTTACAGGGATGGAAAACTCATCTCATTCTGGAATGACCGGTGCGGGAGGTATTCTTCTGGAGAGGTTTCGGCAGGCGGTTATCAGGTCTGATTCCATTTTGCCTTCCCCCTCGACGTAGCAGTTTAGCTGTTTTCAGAAATGGCATTCAGGGCTGTGGGGGTCTTTTTTGTCTTCCGATCATGCCGAAGAGATTATAGATCAAACGGGCCACGGTAAACTCCGGGGCGTGCATGCCGGGAATAGGGGCCAGTTCCACCACATCAAAGCCTACCACCTTCCGCGCCCGCAGGACGGAAGAAAGGGCTGAAACCGCCTGATGCCAGCTAAGTCCTCCTGGTTCGGGTGTACCGGTCGCAGGCATTATGGAGGGGTCTAGCCCGTCCACGTCAAAGGTGATGTAGATATTTTTCGGGAAATCATCCGGTAAAATCAGACCCGGAACATGGGCCATGCCGATGGCTGACGCGTCCAGATGGCCGATATGCCGCTCTTCCCGCAGAAGGTGTTCTTCCCACGACAGACTGCGGACCCCGATCTGATAGATGGGAATGTCCATATCGAGTGCCCGGCGCATTACGCAGGCATGGCTTAAGCTTGTTCCGTGATAGGTGTCGCGAAGGTCCGCATGAGCGTCAAACTGTACAATGCCGAAATCCTTAAAATGGGCTTTCACGGCCTTAAACGCCCCCGCGCTGACTGTGTGTTCGCCACCCAGTATTACCGGAATTTTATTAAGATTCAAAACGTTCGAGACTGCATCGGTGATTCTTTTGAGCACTGTTTCCGCTTTGCCCACACAATTGACCTGCGGATGGGTGTAGATGCCGTATTCCGCCGGGATGCCGATGCCGTCAAAAAGTTCCAGTTGCAGGGAACTTTTCAGAATGGCCAAAGGCCCGGTTCTGGTTCCCGTGCCGTAAGAAACGGTTTTTTCATAGGGAACAGGAATCACATGAAACAGGCATGATTCCGGAGGAGTGGGGGCTAGTTCCGAGGACAGAAAGCCGGGGAAAAACGAATTGTTAATTTTAAATGTTGAATTTTGAATTACTATCGGATTATTCCTCTCTTTCACAATTAAGAATTAACAACTCAAAATTGCACCCTGAGCCCAACGCTGAGATTGCCAGAATGGGATGTTTTGAAACTGGCTCCTATGAAAGTCGGTTTTTATAATCAAGATATCCGAATTCCCTTATCACGATAAATTCATCGGTCTCAGGGTCGTATGTGGCTATGGACGGAAGCCGGATGCCGTTAAAGGTATTGGTTTTGACCATGGAATAATGGGCCATGTCCAGAAACGCCAGCCTGTCGCCGGCTGCCAGCGGTTTATCAAAAGAATAGTCTCCGATGATGTCGCCTGCCAGACAGGAGAGGCCGGCCAGCCGATACGTGTAAGGTTTCTCGCCAGGCAGACCTGCCCCGGCAACCTCAGGCCGGTAAGGCATTTCCAGCACATCCGGCATGTGGGTAGTGGCCGATGTGTCCAGGATGGCTATCGGGCCGTCATTGTCTACAATATCCAGCACTGAGGCAGCAAGTATGCCGGCATTCAGGGCCACGGCCTCGCCTGGTTCAAGATACACCTCTACCGAATATTTTTTCTTGAATCCATCAATCAGCCGGCACAAGAGATCCACATCATAATCATTTCGCGTGATGTGATGGCCCCCTCCGAAATTGACCCATGTCATCCGGGGGATATATTCCCCGAATTTTTCCTCAACCACCTTTATTGTTCGTTCCAGGGCATCCGCGTTATTTTCGCACAGTGTATGAAAATGCAGCCCCGTGATGCCGTCCAGAAACCCGCTGTGGGCATTGCGTTTAAAGGCCTCGCTCAGCACGCCCAGCCTGGATCTGGGGGCGCATGGATCATAGATGGAAATCCCTACTTCAGAATGTGCCGGGTTGATACGGATGCCGGCCCGGATTTTTTGTTCAGCGTTTGTAATCACCTGCTTGAAGCGTTGCCACTGGGTGAATGAATTAAACACAATCACATCCGCAACAGTGACAAGTTCCTGCATGTCCGAATCGCTGTATGCAGCGGAAAACGCATGCACTTCCCCTCCGAACGTCTCCCGGCCCAGCATGGCTTCATGCGGGGAGCTTGCACAGACCCCTTTTAAGGTCTCACGGATCAGGGGAAACACCGAAAACATGGCAAGGCCCTTTAGGGCCAGTAGAATACGGCACCCGGTGCGGTCCTGGACTGTTTGGAGCACTCTCAGATTGCGCCTAAGTGCAGCCAGATTCAGCACAAAACATGGGGTGGGCAGCCGGTTGAGGTCAAGCCCTGATTCTGTTATGAAAGAATGACCTCGGTCCATGGCAGCCCGTGAAGTTTCAGTTTTTCCATAAAAGGGTCCGGATCGAACTGCTCCATGTTAAAAACGCCGTGACCACGCCATATCCCGGTCAGCATCATCATGGCCCCTATCATGGCAGGCACTCCGGTGGTATATGAAACGGCCTGGGAAAGGACTTCAGCAAAACACTGCTGATGATCGCAGATGTTGTAGATATAATATGTCTTGTCCTGCCCGTTTTTTTTGCCCTTGATCAGGCATCCGATGCAGGTCCGGCCATGGGTCAGGGGCCCCAGTGTCATGGGGTCCGGCAGCAGGGCCTTTAAAAATTTAAGTGGGATGATCGGCTGACCGTTGAACATCACCGGATCAATACGAGTCATGCCTACATTGCCCAGCACTTCCAGGTGGTTGAGATAGTTGTCCGAAAAGGTCATCCAGAACCGGGCTTTTTTGACCTCCGGAATATGTTTGACAATGGATTCCAGCTCTTCGTGATACATCAGGTAGATCTTGCGCGGGCCGATGCCTTCTGGAAAATCAAATTCCTTTGCAACCGCGAGCGGTTCTGTTTCCACCCACCTGCCTTGGTCAAAATACCGGCCCTTGGCCGTGACCTCCCTTATATTGATTTCAGGGTTGAAGTTGGTGGCAAACGGCTGGCCGTGCTCTCCGGCATTGCAGTCAATAATATCTATCTCTTCGATTTCATCAAAATGGTGTTTTTTCGCCCAGGCGCAGAATACATTGGTGACCCCAGGGTCAAACCCGCTTCCGAGCAGGGCCATGATCCCGCGCTCCTTGAACCGCTCGTGATAATCCCACTGCCACTGGTAGCAGAACCGGGCTTCATCAGGCGGTTCGTAATTGGCGGTATCCAGATAATCAACGCCGGTTTCAAGGCAAGCGTCCATGATATGAAGGTCCTGGTAGGGCAGGGCCACATTGATGACCAGTTCCGGTTTGAACCGTTCGACCAGGGCGACCAGTTCCGGCACATTGTCTGCGTCAACACGGGCGGTCTGGATGGCCCTGGAAAGCTGGGCCGCGATGCGGTCGCATTTTTCAATCGTCCGGCTGGCTAGGAGAATGTCCGTAAACACCTCCGGAACCCGGGCGCATTTATGGGTGACGACCTGGCTGACGCCGCCTGCACCGATAATCATCACTTTGGGCATAAGGTTTCCTTCTCAAAGTCAATTGCTATCTTGGCTTGTAGAAATAGCTAGAGGGGCCAAGGGGTCAAGGATTCAAGGGTTCAAGTGAAAAAGGAATAAAACCTTCTTTCCCTCTCGAACCCTTGAACCCTCGAATCCTCGAACCCTTATCGTTCAAAATATGTATATCCCCGCAGCCCTTTCTGATAGGCGCGCATGATCTGCTGGCGCTCGTGGGGGGTGATCAGGCCTTTTCTGACCGCTTTTTCAGCGGTCTCACGGAACCGGACCACCATGGCCTTTGTGTCGTACTCCACGTATGAGAGCACATCCGCTACCGAGTCCCCCTCAAGTTCCCGGACAAATTTAAAATCCCCGTTTTTTTGGATCTGGATGCTGACAATATTGGTATCACCCAGCAGGTTGTGAAGATCACCCAGATTTTCCTGATATGCCCCCACCAGAAAGACCCCCAGGTAATATTCCTCCTCAGGCCTAAAATCATGCAGGGGCAGGGATTGCCGCACATTATGCGTGTCTATGAATTTGTCTATCTTGCCGTCGCAATCGCAGGTAATGTCCGCCAGGATCGCATTTCTGGTCGGGGCCTCGTTCAGCCGGTGCACCGGCATGATGGGAAACAGGTGATCAATGGCCCATGCATCCGGAAGGGATTGAAACACGCTGAAGTTGCCGTAGTAGATATCCGCCAGGGCGTGTTCAATACCCTTCAACTCGCTGGGGATATTTTTCAGTTTTGACAGATCGGTGGCGATTTTCTTCATCACATGCCAGAAGATATTTTCGCCGGTTACCCTTTCGCGCAGGGTGATATTTCCGTGCTTGAAGAGCTGGCGGATTTCATCCCTGTAATAGATGGCGTCGTTATAACATTCCTGCATGTTTTTGAGAGTCAGGGTATGGAGCACATCCAGGAGGTTTAGGATCATTTCGTGGGTGTCTTCCGCGGGTATTTCAGGCAGGGGCAGGGTTTGAAAACAGCTTACATCAATGATGTTGAACAGGAGCACTGAATAATAGGCCACGGTGGCCCGCCCGGATTCCGAGATAATCGTGGGATGGGTAATATCCCGGTCGTCCAGGGTGCCCATGATGACCTCGATCACATCCGCGCAATACTCGGCCAGACTATAGTTACCGCTGCTGGTAAAATTGGTGTGCGATCCGTCGTAATCAACTGCCAGCCCCCCGCCGATGTCCAGATATCCCATGGGGGCGCCTTCATCCACCAGTCCAGCATACACACGGCATGCCTCCACCACTGCCGACCTGATGTCCCGGATGTTGGGTATCTGTGAGCCCAGATGGTAGTGCAGGAGCTGGAGGCAGTCTAGCATGCCATTTTCCTTGAGATAATCCACCATCTGGATCAGCTGGGTCGTGCTCAGGCCGAAGATGCTCCGGTCTCCGCCTGATTCCGTCCAGTGGCCCCCTGCCCTGGTCGAAAGCTTGATGCGGATGCCGATAAGGGGCTTTATGCCCAGCCGGGCCGCCCGTTCGAGAATCAGGGGGAGTTCGCTGGGCATTTCAATGACAAAAAAACATTTGAATCCCATTTTCTGGGTGTAAAGTCCCAGATCAATGAATTCTTCATCCTTATAGCCGTTGCAGATCAGACAGGCCTCATGATCTTTTAACAGGGAGATGGCGGCAATCAATTCGGCCTTGCTGCCGGCTTCCAGCCCGTGATGGTATTTTGACCCGAAATGGGTTACTTCTTCGACCACCTGCTGCTGCTGATTGACTTTAATGGGAAACACGCCCCGGTACTGGCCTTTGTAACCGAATGTGTCAATGGCAGTCTGGAAGCTGTCATGCAGAAGTGAGATGCGGGATTGCAGGATATCGCCGAGCCGCAGCAGGATGGGCATGCCCAGCCCCCTTTCCTTAATCCCGGAAATCACATCCATCAGGCTGATGACATTGGAGGAATAGTTGCCGGTGGGGTTAATTACGACCTCCCCTTTTCCGGAGATATCAAAATACCCGCTGCCCCAGTTGCGGATTCCGTACAAATCCACGGAATTTTCGATAGTCCAGCGCTCCATGGAGCCGATGCTTTTCATGAACTGATTCATTGGAATAATCTGACGTTAAATAGTTTTTTTTAATGAAATCATATGATTCGCGTTAATTGTCGTCAATGCTATGATAGCGACTATGTATAATTGTTATCCATATAAAAACAGTTCTTTTTAGATGCATATGAAAAAAATAGCAAGCGTTGATTGGGGGCGTCTGTTGAATGCCGCTGTTCCACGGAACCTGAGAATAAGAAATAGCCCTGAAAAAAGCTGTTAGTCACGCCATGACGCGAAAACAAACCCATCGGTGGGAATCGTTTCTGTTGCAGTTTTTTTTTGGGTTCATATAAGACCACAATATATTGTGAGACATTCACCCTTGACATACAATGAAATAGGCTTTATGGTCCAAATACATAAGTGCCGGTTACAAACACCTTAATCGCTATTCACAGGCGATATCCCAGGAAGTTCGAATTTCAAATCTTATTTTATGTTTTGGGAGGTGAAAAAATGAAGGGAAATCTGATAAATGTTATGTTGATGGTTGTTCTGGGGTTCACACTTTGCCACGCCCTGCCCGCAATGGCCGATGGCGACGTGCGGGCCTTTATGACCAACAGTGGAAATTTGAAGATCATCGGTGACAACAAAAGCAATCAAATCAAAGTGACCAATAACGGATCCGGCAATATTCGCGTGGAAGGGATTGGCACAACAATCAATGATGAGGCTGGTGTAACGGATTTTACCAGCACATCTGGTGATGTCGTGAACGGTAAATTGGATATCAACCTTAAGCGAGGCAACAACCAGGTTGAAATCGACGACATAGCTGTCACAAGAAACCTGCAACTCAAGTTCGCGCATGGAGATAACACCATAGGAATATTCAACACCACTGTTTCTGGCAACGCCTCACTCAAAATGGGCAACGGTGATAATTTTATCGCTATCGCCGGGGCTGTCGAGGGGACCTGGATTAATAACAAGCTGACCATCAAGACGGGCAAAGGCGCTGACAAGATCGAGATTACGGACTGCGTTGCGGTAGGTGGCAAGTCAGTGGTCAAAACCCTGTCCGGCGATGACCTGATCAATCTGCGGGGTGACTTTTTTGGCCCATTGACACTTGATACCGGGAAAGGTAATGACAATCTTTACATCAGTCAATACACAAACTCAAACCGTGTCAACATACTCTTGGGCAATGATGATGACGTCATTTTAATCGCTAGTACGTCAAGCCTTATGGGTAGGGTCACTATAAACGGCGGCAAGGGTGCTGACTTCCTCACCCGAGATAATGATCTTACTGGGTTCTTTATTCCAATAACCAAGTCCATAAGTATCGATGCCAGCCAAGACGTTGATGACCGACCCGACGAAATAACGGCACGGATGGTCCAGGATTATAATGTAAGGGGCGGTGATCCCGCGGATATATCCTGTCCGCTCGCGCCCTGACTTTTTGAGAAGTTACAGATTGTTGTGTTGTTGTCCGTATCTATCTGCCTGCTTGTCGAGCCGCCACTTTAGCTGAAATTCCACCTCCTCATCCGATCGTCCCCTCTCATGCTCAATATTGATGACAGCGTGCGGGGGGACGGAGATTCGTTCGCCTGCAACCTGAATTTGAAATCTCTTACCCTGCTCGATGCAGTCGGCCAATCGGCGCAGCTTTTTAACGAATTGCTTCGTTGAATAGTCCTTCTCGATATCTCTTTTTGGGTTTTCTTTCCGTTTTGTCATTCAATACTCCTTTCTTATTTCTAGTCCATAAGCCGCCTGACCGGCTAGCTTTCGTAGTATGACAAGGTTGTAATCACCTCTGGTGCGCTTAGGTCTTGATCAGATTGTTCCCAAGATAATCTACTATTACAAATCCGGCAGGATTTCAATGCAATAAAGTGATATAGCGGGTGTTGATGATATGCGGACATAGGCACGTCCTTAAATAATAACATAGCTGCACATCGCATCAAGGGTATTTTATTACTTATGGTCGTGCCCCAGTCCCCATTGCCCCATACTTGTCGAACTTTAGCAGAAACTCTCTCTTGTGGCACCTGTGAGTAATGTGCCAAATCTGGCCCGGAATGTAGTGTCGTTTTGCTCTCGCCATTGTAATGGTTATGTATACTGCTCTTTTCGTCCATGAAAAAAGAAATATTGGCCCAAAATAAGGGCCAATTTCAAGTTCATTTCAATTAATTCCAATAAGTTATCTTGGCCCGACCCTGGCTCCCTGGCTCCCGCTGGCTTCTTTTTCAAATCTGCAAAAGTTCCGCTCCACTCCTTTGATGCATTCGAGGAAAGTTTCAAACCGTCTAGGCTGAAATGTGTGCCGCCAAGCAAACCCTCCTCCTCGCAGATCAGCAGAACCTTGGTGAATAACGGCTCTATTTCATTTTCCATTGAAGAGACAAAGGCAGCAATCGTGCTATGATCAGGCTTTTGACCGCACGCCAATGCCATGAATGTTATGTTTTCACAACATGCCCTCTCCAAGGACCGAGAGGAGATAAGCCCTCTGGAATAACCAAAAAGCACGATTTTTATCAAAACCTTTGGCGCTATTGCCCTGCGTCCCGTTTCATCGTTGCGATACCGCTCATCAAAAAAGCTCAGATCAAGGCGTTCTTCCACAACATGATGTATAGCGTATTCCAGCGTACCCGGCATTAATTGTTCTTCCAAGGATACCGGTACCATCATTAGTTGGTTGTAGTTGTAATGTTTATACCGTGCCATCTATGATTCTCCATAATCATTTCAACAGGTTGTCAAATATTGTATATCATAGACTGGCGTATATTTCACGTATATTTTTACAATCATCTACACTTTTTCGACAGGCTCAATCGCGGACGTAGTCAGCGCCGCGATTCCGCGCGACGCAGTCGCGCGGAACAAGCAGTTCAGCCGTTTTGTCGGCTGAAACTGCTTGTGTACGCCCGGCACGGGCGT
>DIKH01000212.1 GCA_002424495.1 Desulfobacteraceae bacterium UBA5623 | reverse complement strand
CCAACGGTACTTCGATTACCTATGAAAAGTACAAAGAAATTTGGCTGCTTAATATACAGAAATATAGGAGAGATTACGAAGAGCTAAATGAAGTAAGCTTTTACGTCTGGTACAAGGGTATTCTCGATGATATTGGCTTAAAAAATCCCAGAGAAAGCTGGATAGATCAGCTCAATGAGGCATGGATGAAAGGATTCTCTGAATCCACCACTGAAATTCCCCCTGCAAAGGAAGTGCTGTCGAAAATAAAGCCATCTTATCGTTTGGGCATAATATCTAACAGCTTAGGAAGGAATACGGAACTGGACTTAATTAGATCCGGCCTTAGAGACTTTTTTGACGTATTCATTATTTCATCTGAAATGGGTAAAAGAAAACCGCACCCTGAGATTTTTCTGTCAGGATTGAAGGCATTGGGGCTTCGGCCTGAAGAGAGCATTATGATAGGTGATAATCTAGAGGAAGATATTATTGGGGCTAAAAAGGTGGGCATGAAGACAATTTATCTGACCCAAAAAGATATCTCCATCCCCCTTGTTCAATCAGGGAAAGCCTATCGTGTCTCTGATGAACTTTCGGCTAACCATAAGGGGAATGAGTTATTAGAATTTGCTGATGGAGTTTTGGAAAGCCTGGATGGCCTATGTGATTTAATTGCCGGTTGGTGAATTTACTTACACACCTTTTTGAATCGCTGTCATTGATAATCGCTATAGATATTTTTTAAGCATAATGCTGATTTTTTCTTGCACCTCCGGCGGAGTTTGTATTTTTCGAAAAGCATTTTTATTGGTCAATGGCTTGGTCGCATCAATACCTAATTTGGATACAACAAAATCCTTGCCTTTGGCCGTAGGATCCATGGCTATCCCGCTCACAGACTCAAACAATATAATGTCCTTTTCCGGGAAGCACCTGGTTCCTGCCGCCCATGCGAGTTCTTTTTGACTTTCCAGGTCTACATCACCATCAACTATTATGGCGATTTTGACCATGAAATTAGTGCTCAGTACAGAGTAGAGGATCTCCCCCGGGTTCACTTTCATATCTCTTATTTATGGACATAAAGGCCATACCCGCACTGAAAATCATTTTCATGTCAACTATTGAATGGAAAGAGCTTCGTAGTTTTTTAAGGATATGGGGATTGTTCGTCAGATTGAGGATCGTTTCGTTTTCCTTTCTCTAAATACCATACTATCCTTCCAATATATTACTGCCTTAATTTTCAGCAAGTTTCAAAATAGCCACTTTTGCCAATCTCTGCCAACGGCAGAACTCGTTTGATGTCTTGCCTCTTCGGCAAACTCGACGCTTGTAAAATTCAGGCGATAACTTGTCAGGTGCTCAATGAGATTACATTTTATTTAAAGCTTTCAATATGTTTTCCGGTCTAATAGGAAGATCTTTTATCCTGACACCAATGGCATCGTATATTGCATTCGCAATGGCGCCACAAACAGGAACAGTAGAACCTTCCCCTGCTTCCTTGGCGCCATAAGGGCCTGCGGGGTCGGGATGCTCCACGTGGTGTGCCGTTATCGCCGGCATATCCATTGCGGTGCGGAAGCCAGCGTTCAAAAATGAGGGATTCAGGTTTTGTCCTTTATCAAAAAAAAGTTCTTCACTCAGCGCCTGCCCTAGTCCCATTTGTATAGCGCCTTCAAGCTGACCGGCGGCTCTCATCGGGCTTATGGCTCTGCCGCCGTCATGTGTACTAGTAAAATTTACCACCCTTACAATTCCTGTTTCCTCGTCAACCTCAATTTCCGCAATATTTGCCCCAAAGGCATAGGCGGGCGTTACATTGCCCTTACCAGTCATCATGTCAAATGCGGGAGGATTATAAAACCCTTTCCCAATAAGGGGTTGCCCTTCTTTTGCTGCCTGGTGGGCCAAGACCGCCTCTTTAAAACTTATCCCCTTCTCAGGGCTCCCCTTTACATAAACCATCCTTTCTTTTGCCTCCAAGTCCTCTATGTTTGCCTCTAATTTATCGGCAACCACTTCAAACAGCTGCCTCTTTGCGTCAGCGGCAGCCCTTAATGCGGCGTTTCCACCAAACATTGTAACTCTGCTTGAGTAAGACCCATAATCCACCGGGGTTATCTCCGTATCAGAGGCAACCACCCTTATATCTTGGTAAAGAACCCCAAGCTCTTCTGCGGCAATCTGTGCCAAAGTATCTTCACAACCTTGCCCGATATCTGATACGCCGGTTAAGAGGGTAACCGTGCCATCCTCCATCAGCCTTACAATTGCTGCTGAGGCGGCAGCCGTATGACCAAAAAAATTGGCGCTGGCCCCTGAGATAAAACACATTGTTCCTATGCCGAGGCCTTTTCCCCTCTTCTGCCTGCCCCACCTGTTCTTCCAGCCAGTCAAATCCCTTACCTGTTGAAGGCAGTCGGTAAAACCACAGCTGCCAATCTTTGCACCGGATGCGGTTACATCACCCGCCTGTGTCGCATTCCTTAACCTCATCTCTATGGGATCTATGCCTAATTTCTCTGCAATCATGTCAAATTGCGAATCAAGGGCAAGCTGCATCTGTATATGCGCGTGACCTCTCATAGCTGCGGAAACCTGGTTGTTTGTATACACAAGGAGACCGTTGTACCTGACATTTGGAATCCTGTAAGTTGCAAAGGGCGCACCGTCAATCAGGTTTATGGTTATCGGCCCTATGCTATTGTAAGCGCCGGTATCCAGAACCGCCTTCACGTGCACGACATTCACTGTGCCATCTTTTTTGACGCCACTCTTTATGTATATATCTGGAAGGATGCCTTTTTGTTGACATGGCAAACTCTTCCTCTCTTGTGTGAGACATCTTGACGGCCATCCCTGTTTTCATAGACATCAGGGCGGCGCAAAAATGAATAGAGCGCAGTTCTCCTTTCTCTCCGAAATCGCCACCCAGATAAGGTTTTATCACTCTGATCTGGGTCTCGCTGAGGCCCAGCGTTCTTTCTAAAAGCCTCTGCAAAAAAAATGGCTGTTTATGGGAGACCCATACGGTGAGCTTCCCGGTGATATCGTAATTTGCAATAACAGTATTTGTTTCTAAAGGGCAATGTTCTACAGGCTGAATGAAAAATTCATCCTCCCTTACATAATCCGCCTCACTAAATGCCCTGTCCACTTCCCCAAACTCCCTGTTAATTTCAACGCTTATATTTTTTTCAACATGTCCGTGAATCTGCGGCGCCCCAGGCCGCATGGCCTCTATGGGATCAAATACCGCCGGAAGCACTTCATATTCTACATCAATTAAATCTAACGCCTCCGCTGCCGTATCTTCGTCTATTGCCGCCACCGCTGCCACGACATCACCTATATATCTGATCTTGTCAACGGCAATGCCATATTGGTCCATTAGAGGGGGGATTGAACATACAAAGCCATAATTAATCCCAAGGGTGTCATTCCCAGTTACGACACATTTAACACCATGAAGGCTTTTTGCTTTATCTGTCTTTATATTCAAGATCCTGGCATGGGGATAGGGGCTTCTTAACATCTTGCCATGTAGCATTCCCGGCAGATAAAGGTCACCGGTATATTTTGCCGCCCCGGTAGCACGTAACGGGTCATTTTTCCTGGGTATGTTTTTTCCTACCACTGAAAATCCCATTATATTCCTCCCTTTCCAGTCTCAAACTGACTTGATTGATTCAAGGGCTGAGTTTATCGCCCTTTTTGTAAAGATCCTTGCCAGCCTTTATTCCTGCAACCCCGCTACGAAGTGTTCGGTTTCACCGCCATAGGCAGAAGATATGATACTTAAAATAATTAACGGAAAGGATATTAAGTAGTTAAATTTTCTCAGGAGTTCATTGCCTGCATATTTCCTCTGAGGTTTCATCGTCACTCACATCACCCCCAGCCATAACAGGCTGTTTCACTAGCTTTTCTGTAATGTGGACTTT
>DIKH01000167.1:7054-8087 GCA_002424495.1 Desulfobacteraceae bacterium UBA5623 | reverse complement strand
GTGTGACGCCATGGGCCGTTACAATGTGCGCGTGGCCGAAATAGAACAGAGCCTGCGTATCATAGAGCAGGCCCTGGATGCGATGCCGGAGGGACCTCATATGGTAAAGGGTGCACCCAAGGTAAAATGGAAGGCTCCCGTTGGAGAGAGCTACTTTGCAGTGGAAGGGGCGCGCGGCAAGATAGGCGTTTATATTATAAGCGACGGCAGCAATACTCCTTACCGCGTAAAACTCCGCGCCCCTGGGTTTAGCAACATGAGTCTTTTTGCAGAGGTTGCCCGTGGTGTGCTGATTGCTGATGCAGTAGCCATCCTTGGGAGCCTGGATCTGGTGATTCCCGAGTTGGACAGATAACAGAGGCAAGATAATTATGAACATTGGCCCGATAGTGGTACCCATAGACCTGGTGCGGATCATGGTGGCGATCCTGGCCTTTTCCATATTTATTGGCTTAAACGGGGTGATCCTGGTATGGCTTGAACGTAAGGTTGCAGGCCATGTGCAAAGAAGGCCCGGCCCCTATGAGGTGGGCCCCCACGGCCTGCTCCAGCCAGTGGCCGATGCCCTGAAACTGATCGGTAAACAGCTGTTTGTCCCCAAAGGCGCAGACAAGATACTGTTCTGGGCCGCGCCGCTTTTATCTTTCATGCCGGTGTTTTTACTGTTGTTTCCTATGCCCTTCGGGCCGAAGCTTTTTGCTCTGGATGTGGACCTGGGCCTGCTTCTGATCCTTGCATTTGCCGGGATAAATGTCCTGGCCGTCTGCCTTGCCGGGTGGAGTTCAAGGAACAAATGGTCGCTCTTAGGGGCTGCAAGGGCGGTGTCGCAGTGTGTGGCCTATGAAATCCCCATGCTGCTGGCCTTATTAAGCGTCGTCTTTATGGAAGGAAGCCTGAACCTTGGCGAGATCGTAAATAATCAAGGCAGTTGGCCCTGGCAGTGGAACGTAATGGTGCAGCCTGTGGCCTTTATCATATTTTTTGTATGCGCCGTGGCCGAGACCAACCGATGCCCCTTTGATCTGCCGGAGGC
>DIKH01000167.1:0-7027 GCA_002424495.1 Desulfobacteraceae bacterium UBA5623 | reverse complement strand
TCATGGTGGTTTCTGGGAAAGGTCTATGCCCTTATCCTTGTTTTTATGTGGCTTCGCTGGACCTATCCACGAGTCCGGTTTGATCAGCTTCTGAATATTAACTGGAAATGGCTGCTCCCAATATCATTGCTGAATTTGTTCGTAACCGCCTTTCTGGTCAAGGTGGTCTGACCATTTGGTAAAGGAAGTTGAGGAGATCACAGGGACGTTAATGATATGAACGGCATCAGTCAAATAGGAAAAAATATTGCGGGGCTATGGAGCCTGATCGTAGGGCTGAAGATCACGGGCAAATATTTTGTATACCCCCATGTTACAGTCCATTACCCCAGGCGGACCGTGAACAACATATCCACCTTCCGCGGCCCTGTTGAGCTTGTGGCAAGCCCCAATGATCCGTCAAAGGCCAAGTGTATCGTCTGTCTTCAATGCGCCGGGGCCTGCCCGAGCGGCTGCCTGACAGTTGCGGCAAGGCCTGCGCCAAAGCCGACGCCGGAGGAAATCCAGGCGAAGAAGGAGGCAGAGGCAAAGGGTGAGAAGGTCAAGAAGGCGGCGCCAAAGGAACTGGGAACCTTTAGATATGATTTTACCTTGTGCAGTCTCTGCGGCACCTGTGTTGAGACATGTCCGGTAGGGTCTTTGCAGTTTTCCTGTGATGGCTATCTGGCAAGCAGAAACAAACAGGATTTTGTATATGATCTTTTGGCCAGACTTGCAGGTCAGGCCAAGGGCGGCAAAAGCAGTTCATCTTAATTTAAGGAGCGAGTAAAGGGTGATGGAAATCCTTGCCTATGCAGCTTTCGGGTTATACGTATTAATTATTGCGACCGGTGGCGTCATCGCCGTGGCCGCAAGGAACTTGGTGCGTGGCCTTGTCGGTCTAATTATGACCCTTTTCGGCGTGGCAGGGATGTATCTGCTGATGGCCGCGCCTGTGATGGCCTTTATGCAACTGCTGATTTATGTGGGGGCAGTGGCTGTCCTTATCTTTATCGCAATCATGCTAGTGCGCACCGGTCCTGATGGAGATGAGACCAGATCCAGGTCGGCAAAGGAGATCCTTTACGCCTTTTTGGGTTTTGCCGCACCCGCAATAATTTTAGGCAGGGTCATTATAGGTAATCCGGTGGAGAGCGTTTCATCTCCTACCGTTGTTACCGTAAAGGAGCTTGGAAAAGGGCTTTTAGGTCCTTACACACTGGCCTTTGAATTGATTTCTGTTGTCCTGCTGGTGGCCATGGCCGGGGCGGTCCTGGTCGCTTTTGAGAGGAGATTAAGTAAATGAACCCGCTAACCCTGTATCAGCTTGTTGCAATCATGCTCCTTGCCTTGGGGCTCTTTGGCCTGATCTGGAGGAGGACATTGATCGGCATGCTCATATGTGTAGAACTCCTGTTAAATGGGGCAGGGCTGTCACTTGTCGCTTCGGGCCAGTTGACTAAGGCCAGCGCAGTGTTAGGGCAGTTGGGCACGCTATTGATAATGGGCCTTGCCGCTGCCGAGGCAACCCTTGTTCTAGCCATTGTTGTAATAGTAGTCAGACGCTTCCAGACATCGGACAGCGCGGCCGTTTCTGAATTGAAAGGATAGTCAATGACACCGGCAAAGGAAATAATAGTCAGCGCAGCGGTAACATACCCTGTTATCATTACCCTGATAGCGCCCTTTTTGGTCTATGCATTCCGCAAAAACCAGAACATGAGAGAGGCCGTATCGTTTATTGCGGCAATTGCAACATTTTTATGCGTTGTGTCCATGGCTCCTGAGGTACTTTCGGGGAAGATACTGAAGTACACAGCCTTTACTATTATGCCTGGGATAACTGTGTCATTCGCCGCTGACGGGCTTTCGATGATCTTCGGCATGGTCTCATCCTTTCTGTGGTTTATCACCACCAGTTACAATATCGGATACATGAGGAGCCTTAATGAACATGCGCAGACACGCTATTATGTCTGCTTTGCCGTGGCCATACTTGGCGCACAGGGTGTTTCCTTTGCATCAAACGTTTTCACCCTGTATCTGTTCTATGAGATCATCACAGTCTTTACATACCCTCTGGTCGCCCATCACCAGGATGAAGAGGCATATTCAGGGGGGCGCAAATATCTGGTGTATCTCGTAGGGACATCAAAGCTGTTCCTGCTGCCTGCGATGGTCCTGACTTATGTCCTCTGCGGCACGCTTGACTATAATCTGGGCGATATGACAAAGGGGATGTACCCCTCAGATGCAAACGGGATATTGGTGACTATCACCTATGTCCTTTTTATTGCAGGACTTGCAAAGGCAGCGATTATGCCTTTTCACAACTGGTTGCCCTCTGCAATGGTTGCGCCCACTCCGGTGTCGGCGCTCCTCCATGCGGTGGCCGTTGTTAAGGCTGGGGTCTTCTGCATATGTCGAGTGATACTGTCCGGGTTTGGACTTGATACCATGGATCGTCTTTGCCTGGGGCTACCCACTGCGTATCTTGCCGCTTTTACCATCGTTGCAGCCTCGATAATAGCGCTTACAAAAGATGATCTTAAGGCAAGACTTGCCTACTCCACGGTAAGTCAGCTTTCCTATGTAGTCCTGGGGGTCACGATGCTGACACCTATTGCTGTCCAGGGCGGTATGCTCCATATTGCAAACCATGCCTTCTCAAAGATCACCCTTTTTTTTACCGCAGGCGCTATCTACGTAGCCACTCACACCAAATCAATCAAGCAGATGAAAGGGTATGGCTGGCGTATGCCCTGGACCTTCGGGGCCTTTGGCATTGCTGCGCTTTCCATGATCGGAGTGCCTCCGGTGTGTGGTTTTGTCAGTAAGTGGTATATGGTAAACGGGGCGGTTGATATACACCAGATACCGCTTCTGATTGCGCTTCTCGCAAGCACCTTGTTGAACGCCGGTTATTTTGCTCCTGTATTGTACACTGCATTCTTCAAGACCCCTGATCCCGGCTCCCATGTGGAACAATACAGTGAGGCGCCCGCTACTATGGTGGTGCCCTTGTTCTTTACTGCCATCGTGTCTGTTCTGCTCGGCTTATATCCAGAGGCTGTTACTCAGTTTATCAAAATTTTTGGCGGATTGTGAGGAGATTAAGGCCCATGTCTTTCTTAGGACCCTGGCTTGATAATACCAGAAAACAACACATCAAGTTGTGGACCACAGTATTTTTTTTAATCCTGGCTGTGCTGGTGGGGATCAATTATTTTGTCCGACCCCATCATGCTGAATATCATTTCGATAAGTACCTGGGATTTTGGCCCTTATTTGGGTTGGTCGTGGCCCTGCTGATGATCATTGTGATGAAAAAGATTGTTTTTCCATTGATCACAGGACCGGAGGACACCTATGACAGCAAATAGTTTTTATCATCCCTCTTTATTCTTTATCGCCGCCGCCCTGATATTGCCCTTCCTAAAGGGGGAGTCCTGGTGGCGCTGGTTGACGCCTATTCCTGCCATTGCGGCCATAATCAGTGTGATTACTGTAAAATCCGGCATGTACGGAGAGATTCACTATCTGCATCAGACTCTCTTGATGGGAAGGGTTGATACACTGTCCAAGGTCTTTGCCCACGTCTTTGCCATTCAGGCCCTGATCGGTATTATCTATGCCTTTCATGTGAAGGAAAAGGCCCACCATGTTGCAAGTATGCTCTATGTAGCAGGTTCTTTCGGCTGCACCTTTGCAGGAGATTTTTTGACTCTGTTCATCTTCTGGGAACTGATGGCCGTGGCATCCACCTTTCTTGTCTGGCTAAGAAAAAATCCCATTTCCACAAGGGCCGGTTTCAGATATCTTCTGTTCCATATGTTTGGCGGGCTGTTTCTTCTGGGCGGGCTTCTTCTCCGCTTTAATGCAGTGGGAGATTTCTCCTTCGCTCACGTTATGCAGGCAGATGTACAGCTTTATGACTGGCTGATAATGATTGGTTTCTGCGTAAATGCCGCTGCCATCCCCCTCCATGCCTGGCTCCCGGATGCATATCCGGAGGCTACTGTGCCTGGGGCGGTTTTCATGTGCGCCTTCACCACCAAGACTGCGGTCTATGTCCTTGCCAGAGGCTTTGCCGGGTTTGATATCCTGGCTATTGCCGGAACTGCAATGGCTGTATACGGGGTTTTATACGCCTGCATAGAAAACGATTGTCGCAGGATTCTTTCTTATCACATCATATCTCAGGTCGGCTACATGGTCGCAGGCATAGGCGTCGGGACCGCCATGACGGTTAACGGTGCTGTGGCGCATGCATATGCCCATATCCTCTATAAAGGGCTTCTTTTCATGGGGGCTGGGTGCCTCTTGTATGCCGCAGGCACCTCAAAACTGACAGAGCTGGGAGGGCTTGTGGGAAGACTCCCATGGGTGATGATCCTCTACATGGTCGGAGCGGTATCAATCTCCGGCATGCCTTTCTTTAATGGATTCGTAAGCAAAAACATGACGATCCTTGGAGCAGTCGAGGCCCATCGGTTGGCGATCGGCGTATTACTGGAGGTCGCTGCCGTTGGAACATTCCTTTCTGTTGGAATAAAGCTGCCGTACTTTGCCTTTTTTGCAAAGTCTGAAAACAATATTGAACTTAAGCCGATTCCAATAAATATGTATATTGCAATGGGCATTGCTGCAGGCCTGTGCCTTGCACAGGGATTGTTTCCCAACATGCTCTATCACCTTCTGCCCAATCCTGTTCACTTTGAACCCTATACAGGGTGGACATTGCTGCAGGCCTTTATGCTTCTCAGTTTTACAGGACTTGGGTTTTATATCCTGCGTAAGGTCATTGTCCCCCACGCTGGAAGAAACTTTGATTTTGACGTCATCTACAGGCTGATCGGGCGGGCATTTATCAACCTTGTTTGCAAGCCAATTGCCTTCTTTGACGGGCATTGGACAGAAGTTTACAGGACCGGAGGTATGCGCGGTTTGATGGGAGCCGCCGCAGGCGCCCGCTGGTTTGATGTCAAGGGCATAGACACTGTTGTAGACGGCTCCGCCTATACTGTCCGTGGTATTGGTAGAATTTCAGCAAAGCTGCAGACTGGAAAACTACAGGATTATCTGGCCTGGGCGTCTGTTGCAGCCCTGGTCATTTACGCCGTTGTCTGGTGGAAGTAACTTGTCATGATCCATGACAGCGAATTTTGTCTTAAAATATTAAACAGAGAGTAGATATTCATGTTAGATTCTTGTTCCCAGATCCTCACAGCTATAATTTTTTTACCGATTGTGGCCTGCATATGTCTGTTTTTCATCGAGCGGCCATCTACGGTAAGGGTCTTTACCCTGGTGGTGTCCATAATCGAGTTAATACTGATGAAACCCCTTGTGAACTTCCAATTCAATACAACGGAGTTTCAGTTTGTAGAGCGCATTGCGTGGATGCCGCAATGGGGTCTTGAGTATTACCTTGGAGTGGACGGCATCAGCATCCTTATGGTGTGGCTTACTGTGGGGATTCTGCCGCTCTGCGTGCTCTGCTCATGGAGTTATATTGAAAAGCGTGTCAAGGAATTTCACTTTTGTCTTCTTTTCATGACCTCGGCCTGTCTTGGTGTATTCTGCGCCCTGGATTTTACCCTGTTTTATGTATTCTGGGAGGCCATGCTCGTCCCCATGTATCTGTTGATTGCCGTATGGGGTGGGCCAAACAGGCGTTATGCATCTATAAAGTTCATTCTCTACACCCTGGCAGGGAGCACGGTGCTTCTTGTTGCCCTGATCGCCTTCAGAATCGTTGGAGGAACATTTTCCATACCTGAGCTGATGACAAAGTCATTCAGCTTCCGCTTTCAGTTCTGGACGTTCCTGGCCATGGCGCTTGCGTTTGCCATCAAGGTTCCGATGTTTCCGTTCCACACATGGCTTCCTGCCGCCCATGTCGAGGCCCCGACTGCGGGCAGTGTGGTTCTTGCGTCAGTTTTGCTCAAGATGGGGACATACGGATTTCTGCGCTTCTGCCTGCCTCTGACACCTTCGGCGAGTGAGTATTTTGCGCCGATGATGATAGCAATCTCCATCGCATCAATTATCTACGGAGGTGCTGTGGCCCTGGGTCAGGATGATATGAAAAAGATTATCGCTTATTCTTCTGTTGGTCATATGGGCTTTGTCACACTTGGGATCTTTCTCTTCAATCAACGCGGGGTGGAAGGGGCCTTGTTTCAGATGCTCAACCACGGTATCACCACCGGCGGACTCTTTATGATGGTTGGGACCATTTATGAAAGAAGCCACAGCCGGCAGGTTAACGATAATCTCGGCATAGCTAAATATATGCCGGCCTACATCGGATTCTTCGGCCTTTTTGCCTTCTCTTCCTTTGGTTTTCCCGCAACAAACAGCTTTGTTGGAGAACTCTTGGTCATGATTGGGGCTTTTCAGGCAAACCCCTGGATCGCGGCTGCTATCGTTCCCGGTGTGCTCCTTGCTGCAACCTATATGTTAAGGCTTGCACAAAAGCTTTCATGGGGGGAGCCGAGCAGTTTTAAGACCGGATGGAAAGATCTAAATTTCAGAGAGTGGGTCTATCTTTTTATCCCGGCGGTGTTCGTGCTCTACATCGGACTCGCGCCCGGGTTGTTTTTCAAGACAATGGACGCCTCCGTAGCGGGATTAATCTCTGATTTCAAGGCAAAGACATCCGCTTATGCCATTGAAATAAAGGAGACAGATTCTGCCGTGACTGTTGCGGGTGTAGAAAAAGATCCCCTATATGAATTCAAGCACTAGATAGGAGTTTAATAAGTGGATTTCAGAACGGAATTGATCTTGCCGGAAATTTATCAGATAATTTTTGTCCTTATCCTATTCATATGCAGCATTATAGATAACAAAAGGAATGTGTCTGTAACGCGATGGATACCGTGGTTCGCTTTTATCGGCATTCCTCTGACGCTTGTCTCTCTTGACTGTGAAGGAGAGTTGTTCCTTGGCGCCTATCGAATAGATCTTTTATCCCAGTTTTTCAAGTTTGCGATATCAGTGGGCTTCTTCGCCGCCGTTTTAAACGCAACCAGGCAGCCTA
>DIKH01000303.1 GCA_002424495.1 Desulfobacteraceae bacterium UBA5623 | reverse complement strand
TTATAGACGAGGGTTGTTCAGTTATCCTTTTTCGGATTTCCTGCTCAGAAGTTCCTAAGGGGGCCTTTATAACCACACGACTATCTGGATGCACTGCTATTTCCAGTGTCTTTCTGGCGGCAAAAAAGACTTTGAAAGCAATCGTAACTTTACCGTAGCTGACTGTATCTTCGTATGATTTCACTGTATATGCCGATGCCTGGCAAGTTGCATGGCCCGTTCAATGATTTCATCCATCTGTTCAAGGCTGAGATCAATTCCTCTTACCCCTTTAACCTCATCATAGAGGAAGTCGTCAATATCATTGATCGCCCTTTTTTGGGCGTCATCATCGTCCCAGAATTGGATCTTCCAGTGCCGTTGCAGTATGTTATCAATCGCTATCGCCGTGTCTGCGGCAATATCCTCGCTTTCGTTCGCTTTTTGATCAGGCACATCAACATACTGTTTGAGCAACCCATAATAAGCCATGGCATTTTCATTCCCATCAAGTTTATCAGGAACATCATCATGCTGCCTCGTGACAACCTTGTTTCTAATTTCAGTCACCTTTTTCAGATACTCCAGATCAGAGATCCGTCTTGCCCGGAAATCATCAATCGCCTGTTGAATGAGCCTGGAAAATTTCTCATAAAGCGCAGGATCTTCGTCCATCTTTTCTGTGATAACCTTTTTGGTTGCGTGAGCAATGGCATCGGCCTTGGCTGCTGTTGTTTTTACACCATAAGGAGCTTGATCTTCCTTCACTTGGCGAAACATTTTTTCGTCAAAGATATTCACCTGCTCATAAAGTTGGATGACCTCATTGGCCTGTATATGCGTATCCAATAGCTTTTTGATCTTAGGTTCATAATCCCGGTAATCTATGGCTTCAGCATACCTAAGTTTAACCGCGGCCTTTAATTTCTGAAACCGCTTCAGATCAGCCTTATATCGAACCAGTTTCTCTTCATCAGCATTGGTGATAAATGATTCCGTGGAAAGGGCGAGGGCAAGGGTCTTGCTGTATTCGACCAGACGCTGATAAAATTCCTCTCTGATTTCATTATTCGCCAACAAGACCTCGAAGGCTTCTTCATCATAACTGTTTTTGACCTCCTTAAAGAGATCCCAAAGGTCGGAATACTTCTGTGGAAGTGTTTCAACTTCACGGTTAATAGAGGTAAGTGTTCCGGCAAGATCTTCCTCTTCAAAACCTTCCAAGGCACCATACATGCTAAGGGCCTTATCCAACTCCCCAAGCAATCCCACGTAATCCAGCACAAATCCGAACCCTTTATTTTCGTATAACCGGTTCACGCGAGCAATGGCCTGCAACAAGGAATGTTCTTTGAGTTCTTTACAGAGGTATATTACGGTGTTTTTCGGTGCATCAAACCCGGTCAACAGTTTGCTCACTACGATCAGTATCTCAGGCGTCTCACCGAATTTGAATTGATTGATGATCTGTTTCACATATTCTTCCTCACTACCGTAACGCTTCATCATTTTTTGCCAGAACTGTACCACATCGTCAGTAGGGTCCTCATCCGTCTCTTCATACCCGTCACGGACATCAGGCGGGGATATCACTACTTCACAGGTCACAAATCCGATTTCGTTAAGATGCTCGCGATATCTCAATGCGGCTGCTTTACTGGGCGCCACCAATTGCGCCTTGAAACCAGTATCCTGCCAGTTCGCCCTGAAGTGTTCTGAGATGTCAAAGGCCCGCATGTAAATAACCTGTTCCGCCTTATTAAGCATTTCAGCCCTTGCATATTTTCTTTTTAGATCCGCTTTCTGTTGTACGGTCAGACCCTGTGTGTGCCGTTCAAACCACAAATCAATAGCGGCCTTGTTTTGGGTCATCTCTACATGGCGGCCTTCATAGAGCAGAGGAACAACCGCTTCATCTGCAACCGCCTGCCTGATGGAGTAATATGGCTCGATTAGACCGCCAAATTTGACAAAATTGTTCTTTTCTTTTTTCATCAGGGGCGTGCCGGTAAATCCGATGTAACATGCATTGGGAAACATCTGGCGCATGCGTGCTGAAAAAGATCCGAAATTGGTCCTGTGGCTTTCATCAACAAGCATAAAAATGTTACTGGACCTGTCCTGATATCTTCTGATGTTAAGGGCTTTGTCAAATTTGTGGATCAGGGTGGTGACGATCTCCGCCTTGTCCACAGCAACCAATTCCAGTAAATGTTTCCCTGAAGTTGCACGGTGTGGTTCAAGGCCGCAGGCAGCAAAGGTGTTCCCCAGTTGTTTGTCCAGATCCTCACGGTCAGTGACTAGCACAATACGGGGATTTTGAACCCCGGAATCAAAGGCCAGGTTTCTCGCCAGCATCACCATGGTCAGAGACTTTCCGGAGCCCTGTGTATGCCAGATAATGCCGCCCCTGCGCCGGCCGTCTCCATCCATTTGCCTGGTCCGCTCCAGTGTGGATTTGATGACAAAATACTGCTGATAACGCGCGATCTTCTTGATCCCCGCATCAAACACGGTATATTTAAACGCTATTTCAAGCAACCGTTCAGGACGACACAGGCTGTAGATGGCCCTATCCTGTTCTGTAACCGACCGCTTACCCTCAGTCTCCAAGGAATCAAAATACTTGCGGGCAGGCGAAAACTCACCGCTGTAAAGCAATTCTTTCTGGTCATCCATAAGGCGGGTGTTTACGACCCTGAAAACGTCCTTCTCTTTATCAAGCTGTTCTTTCCATACACCCCAGAATTTTTTTACACTCCCGACTGTAGCAAACTGAGCCGCATTTTTATTAATCCCCATAACCAATTGGACATACGTAAAGAGCCTTGAGATATAATCATCACTTTGATTGCGAATGGACTGTGAAACAGCCTGTTCCAGATCAATGCTTGGGGCCTTACCTTCGATAACGGCAAACGGAATACCGTTTACAAAAAGAACAATATCAGGCCGGGCCGTTTCAGTGCTGCGGGCTCGTTCCACACGATATTCGGCGGTCACGTGAAATGCATTACGGTCCCAGTATTGCCAGTCAATATACTTCAGGTTAAAGCTTTTGGAATCGCCCTCAACCATTTGTTCCAAGGCCGTGCCGAGGGTCATCAGATCATAGATCGCTTCATTGGTCTTTAGCAGGCCGTCATAGCGGATGTTTTTAATTTTCTGGATAGCCGTTTGGATGTTTTCCTCACTGAAAAGAAATTCCCGGCCCTTATGAGTAATTCGGTTGATCTCTTTTAGCTTTTTGCGCAAAATGCCTTCTAGAAGTACGTTTGAAAGCTTTCCCTGACGTTCTTTTAATGTCTGCTCGGCAGGAATAAACTCAAAACCAAGATTCATCAAAACCTGAAGCGCCGGGATCTGGGAAAGGTATTTTTCATTGAACTTGAAGCCGTTCATGCTTTTCTCCTGGTGGTTCTCACCCGGTATAACCGTTCAGTGAAACCGCCCTCCTGCTCAAAGGCAGCGGATTGCGCGGCTATTTGACGGTCCAGCAGGCTGCACGATACTGCAAGCAATACTAGCGCGGCATTGGCTGCTATTTCAGGGAAAGTGGACTTGGTGGACGTAGTAGACGCGGTGGACGGACTCACCTGTCCGTCCGGTCCGGCTTTTCCAGATTGTCTACAATGCGCTTCCTTTACCCATTGCGCCACTTCGTCGGCTGTTGTGCACCGCCTTTCGATCAAGTGAGCACGTAGCGGATCATCTTTTGCCCAAATCGGCAGCTTGCGCTGCCGCAAAAAATCTTCATAGTCCAGGCGTAATTCTTCCAGGCTGGCCCGAGCCACGTTAGTCAGTTTCAGTTCAGTCTTTTTAGATGTGCCCGAAGCCTGGCTCCCCTCTGCAATATTCTGCACGCCGCTACGCGCCGCCTGGATCATCTGGTCGCGCGTACGGCTGAAACGGTCCACATATCGTTCACAGAACCTGACCGTTACATCATAAACCAACTGCGCCAATTGAAAGCTCTTAAGCTTGCGGTATCCCCCATGCTTGGGAATCAGAGGTTCTTGCTCGATCATCAGAATGCTCCGGAAACAGGGGTTTAAGATCGTCCGAACTCATTTTCCCTTCTGTCCACAATGCCCATGTCGTCCACGGGTTTTCATTATTGCACTTTTACTCGCCACTGGCCGGTCAGCAGTTTTTGCATCAGGCCACGTTTTTGTTTGCGAAGTGCTTCCGCTTGCTTTTTCAGAAGGTCGATTTCCTGGCAGATCGGAGAATAGCCATTTTGAACTGGCTGAATCAGCAACTCCTTCAACCTAACTTTTTTCCACCTCGGCATTTCCGCTTTTCCTTTATACTTTCTGGAACTATTGTTTTTCGCTATTTCCGCTTTTCTATTTATCCTTCACAACCCTAGCCACTTCCTCAAGCAATTTTATGGATTCCACCTCACCAGCCTTCTCCTTATACTCCCTCCGCCGCGCAGCAAACCGCGCATACTCCTGCCGGGCAAAATAATCCGCCGATTTCTTAGAAACACGACCTGCATCCGGAAGCACTTTCCGTTCATTGAATTTCAAAAATTCATCCAGCTTCTGCTCCCAGTCTCTCATGAACACCTGCTTGCGCCTCTTGGCCTGGTCTTCGGCAAAGTCCAGCCACATCACAACGATGCGGTTCAGCCCGTCTATTTCTTTTTCATTCAGATAGTTCTTTGCAACGGTCACATCGGTCTTGCGGACTTCTCCGGCCTTCCAATTGGTCAATCCCATATTGGGCTGGCTGTGGTCGGCACGGCCGAACCTGCCACAGGCGGATTCTTCAGCCGCTCATCATCCATGGTGAAGCCCTTGACGATATACTCCTTCAAACGCTGGGTTGCCCAGATTCGAAAACGGGTGGCAATGAGACTTTTCACCCGATATCCAAGGGAAATGATCATATCCAAATTATAATAGGTCAAGGTGCGTTGGACTTGACGCCCTCCTTCCTGACGAACTGTCAAGAAATCCTTGACAGTTGATTCAGCTTTTAACTCTCCTTCATCAAAGATATTCTGGATATGAAGGCTGATATTCTGTTTCGTAGTCTGGAACAGTTCAGCCATCATCTGCTGGGTCAACCAAACGGTTTCCTGTTCCAGCCGCACATCCAGTTTCACATCTCCATCATCGGAACGATAGACCAGAAACTCTCCTTTGGTGCCCTCCGAAAGAAGGTTTTTATCGCCAGATTTTTTAGTGGAATCCGTCACCTTATCACCTCTTTCAGCATGGCTGCCATTTTGGCCCGAACCTGGACCAGCTCCTTTTCCAACTGATCTATCTCCTGTTGAACCGCATCAATGTCAATTTCCTCTTCCTCCTCAAAGGTATCTACATATCTTGGGATATTGAGGTTGAAATCGTTCTCTTTTATTTCCTTAAACGAGGCAACGTATGCATACTTGTCGAGATTCTTTCTTGCCAAATAGGCCTCTTTGATTTTTTGGATGTGTTCATCGGACAGGGCGTTTTGGTTTTTGCCAGGAACAAACTCCCGGCTTGCATCTATAAAAATCACGTCTTGTCGTTTTTCATTAGCTCCGCCTTTTTCCCTGCTGCGGTCAAAAACAAGAATCGCAACCGGAATGGAGGTGGTGGGAAATAGATTGCCCGGAAGGCCGATTACGGCATCGAGAAGATTTTCTTCAATCATCTTTCTGCGGATGCGGCCTTCAGCCGCGCCTCGGAAAAGGACTCCGTGGGGAACAACCACCGAAACGCGACCCTCTTTTTCAATGGCCGCTTCCACCATATGACTGATAACTGCCCAGTCCCCCTTACTTTTTGGCGGCACACCACGCCAAAAACGGTTGAACCGATCATTTCCCGCTTCATCCGCCCCCCACTTGTCCAGTGAAAACGGTGGATTGGCAACCACGATATCGAATTTCATAAGCCGGTCATTTTCCACTAATGCAGGGCTGGTGAGTGTATTGCACCATTCAATACGGGCACTGTCCGCACTGTGGAGGAACATGTTCATCCGGGCAAGCGCCCATGTGCTGCCATTGACCTCCATGCCGAAAAGGGCGTAGTTTCGATCTCCCACCTCTCGGGCCGCTTCAATCAGCAACCCACCTGACCCACAGGCCGGATCACATATCCGGTGCCCCGACTTGGGACCGGCTAGCTTAGCAACCAGCTCAGACACCTTATGGGGGGTGTAGAACTCCCCGGCCTTTTTGCCGGAATCCGATGCAAAACGTTCAATCAGATAAATATAGGTATTTCCGATGACATCTTCTGAAACCCTCGTGGGGTGCATATCCAACTGGGGCTTATTGAAATCTTCCAACAGCATTTTCAGACGGCGATTTCTATCCTTGGTTTTTCCCAGGTTGGCCTCACTGTTAAAGTCAATATTTCGGAATACACCTTCCAGCTTTACCTTGTTGGCTTCTTCCACGGCATCCAAAACCACATTAATCAGCTCTCCGATATTTGCGGCATTACGCCGCTCGTATAGGCTGTAATAGTCGGCAAGAAACCGGTCTGTTATTTCTCCTGTTTCATGGTCTTTTATTTCAGCAAACGGCAAGATAAACCTCTCTCGCTCCAGTTTGCGGCGAATACGGGTATCGTCCTTTCCGTACTGTTTGCTATAAGCCTCGTAATGATCATGCCACACATCCGAGATGTATTTCATAAACAGCATGACCAGTATGTAATCCTTGTACTGTGCAGGATCTACAACGCCACGGAAGGTGTCGCAGGCCGCCCAGGCCGCATTATTAATATCCTTCTGATCTATTTTTGAGTTGCTCACGATTCTTTCCTCATCGCTATATAAAATTCCATTTGAAACTTTTTCTCCCCATAAATCTTTCAGCTTGTGTTTGCTAACCGTCTTTCACCAATTGCATCAAGACGTTGGAAACATATTGTTTTCTGCAAGAAGCAAGTTTGTGCATAATCTTCAGCTCGTCTTCTAGTAATCCAGCCAGCTCGATGATCATTTTCTGCCGATCAAGGGGCGGGACAAAAACCTCCATATTATCCAGCACTTCCTTGCTAATCATCTTTTGGGCCGTCCCTTTGGCCCGGCTGGCCAGATAAAACTGTGCATGGGTTTGATTAATAAACCAATTCAGATATTCCGGAAGAACGCTATTACCCTTAAGTCTGATCCATAGAAGGGGGGCCGCCACCACGGCCTTGCCTGGGTCATCAAGCAATATCGCAGAGGTTGCAACTTGTCCCCGAGAGCGAAAAACAAGATCTCCGGGCTTAACGAAATGGTGCGATTTTAATTTGCTGAGGTTAATCCGTGCAAGATTGCTGCAATCAACGCGATTATCAGGAGCCAGATCTTTCATTTGAATCACAGATATTGTCCCGATCTCCAACGGCGTAAGTCTGGATCGAAATGAATAGCCTGTCTGAATTGATGTGATATCGCCCAATAATGTTTTCATTGTAATCATAAAAAAAATATTGCTGAAATAAAGTTTCAGACAAATATATGTGACAATAATTTTGTCAAGCATATTTTTTTGCAAAAATAATATTTCTGCAATTTGTTATTAGCCTTAGCGGGCTCTAAAACAACTTATGGTAATACTATTGGCAACCAGTGTTTGATTGCGCTTTCCTTCTGATATCCTCCCGAACCCACAGGATATCATTCACTTCAAAAGCCTTTTGATATGTCTGTGTGCCACGAGCACATTTTAAATATAAGGTGTGCGTAACTGTGCAAAAGATAAGGGTAGGCCCCTCGGAACTGGCTTGCATGAGCAGGTTTCAAACCGCCTTAAGCTGCATTGGTTACCTCTCGCATAGCAGCCGAAAGATTAACAAGAACATGGACAAACCGGTTACAATATTTTAAGATTCAAGACAATATATAACCCAACTTCCTGCCAATAGAAAAGATAACCGGCATAAAATTTAACAAACAAGGTCTGTTTACTCTTAAGCCTCACAGTTTTTCTACCTGTAACGATATTTTTTGTGGAAAGGTGGATATTTTTTAATATTCAGTGAATGCCATGATAGCGAAAACCATCAAATTTCTTACAACTGATATCTGGAACATCAGGCTTGAAAATATCCCAGGCGCCAGATCGTTTATTTTCAGACACCTGCGGATCATCGTGCTTTCTTTGCGCTGTTTTAATGAGAAAAAATGTACGCAAAAGGCCTCGGCCTTAACATTTTATACGCTTATGTCCATCGTGCCCATAATGGCAATGCTTTTCGCCATTGCAAAGGGGTTTGGCCTTGAGGCTACCCTTGAGCAGCGTATGATGGGAAGCATGCAGGGCCATGAGGAAGTTGTTACCCGTTTATTTAATTTTGCCCATTCCATGATTGAAAACACCAAAGGAGGGCTGATGGCCGGCGCCGGTGTTGCGATTCTGTTGTGGACTGTTATAAAAATGCTTGGAAATATTGAAGAGTCATTCAACGATATCTGGGGAATCCGTAAATCCCGCAGCATTGGCCGTAAGTTCAGTGACTATCTGTCGGCAATGCTCATCTGTCCAATACTCCTAATAACAGCCGGCAGCCTGACCGTGGCAATCACAACCCAGGTAACTCTTATTGTTGAAAAACTTTCGCTCCTGAAGGTGTTAAGTCCATTGATTTTTACCGGTCTTAAGATTCTTCCCTTTTGTGTTATCTGGGTTCTGTTCAGTTTTTTGTATGTCTTTATGCCCAACACACGGATATCTGTGCGCTCAGGCATTTTCGCAGGCATTATTGCCGGAACTCTATTCCAGCTTATTCAGTGGGTATATATCAAGTTCCAGATAAACATTTCCAGCTACAATGCCATTTACGGCGGATTCGCCGCCCTGCCTCTGTTTTTAATATGGCTTCAGACAAGCTGGACCATTGTCCTCTTGGGAGCAGGGGTTTCATATGCCCACCAGAATGTGCGTATGTATGAATTTGAGCCTGCATGCCTTGGCGCAAGCCACGCATTTAAAAGACTTCTTGCCCTGCGCACAGTCCAGGTCATTGTCAGAAACTTTCAAGACAATAAAGACCCGCTGAACGCCGAAGATTTGGCGCAGGTAATTGAAATTCCCATAATCCTTCTTCGTGTAATACTCAGCGACCTTGTCTCCTGCAGCATTATCAATGAAGTAAAGACAAAGGATGACCGGAAGACAGCCTATCAGCCGGCCCTCAACATTGAAGACTTGACTATCAAGGCTGTAATTGATGCACTTGAACGGCATGGTGCGGATAATGTGCCGGTAGCAGCTTCTCCGGAGCTTGCAGAAATCGAGCGCCGGCTTGAATCGTTCAGCAGCCTTCTTGCCGGTTCTCCTGAAAATGCATGCATGAAGGATATATAGAGCATAGGTGCTGTGGAAAAAACGCACAAATAGCTTGACACTTACAAAAAAGATACTATACTTGAAAAGTATTTAAAGATCCTGCCCTTGGAGGCTTCGTTTTAGTCTGGATGTCCAAACGATTCCCTAATTAATGCCCATCAACCTTGGAAATCTTTTAAAGATTTTTTCCGTCTGAACGGGACTCAAGGTAGAAGAAGTTTCCTTCTGTGGTATTACCAACATCTTGGATATACTGAGACTATAGGCCTAGCCGGGCAGGCAAAAGGTTGCCGACTTCAAGATATTGAGCCTGCCTTTTTTTAAGTACGCTATGAGGCTGTCCGAGAATCCCACAAAAATATATGTGGCCATACATATCAGAAAAACTCAAGTGCCCCTGATGTCAGGATAAAAACTCGATTGATATGCAACACAATATCCAATAGCCCTTCCTAAATGTTTTTTATTAATCCTAATCAGTACGGAGATTATTTATGAATCTTGTGGAGCTTAAACAGAAAAAAATCAATGAGCTAACCGAAATGGCGAAAGAGTTCCATATTGACGGCGCCTCTGGTATGCGTAAACAAGATCTGATATTCGCCCTCTTGCAGGCACATTCGGAAAGAAATGGCCTGATATATGGCGAAGGTGTCCTGGAGATCTTGCCGGACGGCTTCGGCTTTCTCAGGGCGCCTGACGCGAATTACCTTCCGGGCCCTGATGATATCTATATCTCACCATCCCAGATCCGTCGTTTTAATCTGCGGACAGGCGACACTATTTCAGGACAAATCAGGCCTCCCAAGTCATCAGAGAGATATTTCGCGCTCCTTAAGGTTGAAAAGGTAAATATGGAAGACCCTGAGATTGCAAGAGAGAAAATCCTCTTTGACAATCTGACCCCTCTTTATCCTCAACAACGGATCAATCTTGAAACAACCCATGACAATTATTCCACAAGGATCATGGACCTGATGACGCCAATCGGTAAAGGCCAGCGAGGCTTAATCGTTGCCCCTCCAAGGACCGGCAAGACGATGCTGCTGCAGAATATCGCCAATAGCGTTACAGCCAATGACAAGAGCATTCACAAGATCGTACTCTTAATAGATGAAAGACCTGAGGAAGTGACAGACATGTCCAGATCTGTTGATGCAGAGGTTATAAGCTCAACATTTGACGAACCACCACAACGGCATGTTCAAGTAGCGGAAATGGTAATAGAAAAGGCAAAGAGGCTGGTTGAACACAAAAGAGATGTCCTCATACTGCTGGACAGCATCACCAGGCTGGCCCGGGCCTATAACACCGTTGTCCCCCCCAGCGGAAAGATCCTCTCCGGTGGTGTGGATTCAAACGCCCTTCACAAGCCTAAACGCTTTTTCGGCGCTGCAAGAAATATCGAGGAAGGTGGAAGCCTGACTATAATTGCAACAGCCCTTGTTGATACTGGAAGCAGGATGGACGAGGTCATATTTGAGGAGTTTAAAGGGACCGGCAACATGGAAATCCATCTGGACAGGAAACTCAGCGACAGGAGGGTGTTCCCATCCATGGACATCAATATGTCAGGCACAAGGAAAGAGGAACTCCTGCTCAATCAAGAGGACCTGAACCGCATATGGATATTAAGGAAACTTCTGGCTGCCCTCACGCCGGTTGACAGCATGGAATTTTTGCTTGAAAAAATCAGAGGAACAAAGGATAATAAAAGTTTCTTAAATTCCATGAGCGGGTAAACAGACATCAAGGCGTTTGCTACCGAGGGATTTGATGCTTATAAAAAAGCTCAATTTATTGAAGGAGAAGACAATATAATGAAACAGGGTATCCATCCGGAATATCACAAGACAATCGTGCGTTGCGCCTGTGGCAACGAATTTGAGTCAGGGTCCACGGTTAAGGAGATAAGCGTTGAAATATGTTCAAAGTGCCACCCCTTCTTTACAGGCAAACAAAAGCTTGTTGATTCAGCAGGCAGGGTGGAGCGTTTCAGAAAGAAATATGCCAAATTCAATGAAGAAGGCAATGGCAACTGATTGGAGTCGTGAGAACAACCTCATCATTTCAGCCGCTGGCGCGTGATCTCCTGCATGGAATGTTGGTTAAGACTTGCTAATCCCCACCCTCCGGCCTCTTTGCGAACGTTGTTTCTATCTTCCGCACATGGGAATCACAGGCAGGCATGTCTGATATTGGATGTCCCCCTTCTGTTGACCGTCATGGCAGAACCATTCGGTTTATTAAGGAATAACCGCCTTACCCGAACCACAGAAAACAAGGTTTGGACTAATGTTTGGTAAGATCAAAGAAATTGAACAACGCTATGATGAGTTTGAACTCAAGCTTGCCAGTCCTGAGCTGATCCATGATCAAAGGGCCTACCAAAAGGTGGCCAAGGAACACAGCCAGTTGATGCCCATCATAACAGCATTCAGAAGATATCAGGCCATTGAGGCGGAAATCCAGGGCAACAGGACTCTCCTTTCCGATCCAGATGGAGAGATAAGAAAAATGGTCAGGGAAGAAATTGAAACCCTGACATTAGAATTGCTTGAGCTCGAAAAAGACCTAAAAATCCTATTGCTTCCCAAAGACCCGAACGATGAAAAGAATACTCTTCTGGAGATCAGGGCGGGAACTGGCGGGGAAGAGGCAGCTCTCTTTGCCGCAGACCTGTTCAAGATGTATTGCAGATATGCTGAACTGAGAGGGTGGAAGGCAGAAATCCTTAGCCAGAGCATCACCGGCATAGGAGGGTTCAAAGAGGTCATTATATTGGTTGAAGGTCAGATGGTCTACAGCAGGCTCAAATACGAAAGCGGGGTCCACAGGGTCCAGCGCGTCCCGGAGACAGAGGCGCAGGGAAGGATACACACATCTGCAGTAACGGTGGCCGTACTTCCCGAGGCCGAAGAGATTGATGTCGAAATCAATCCAGACGACATCCGTATTGATGTATACAGATCATCAGGCCCGGGAGGCCAGCATGTAAACAAGACCGACTCGGCAGTCAGGTTGACACATCTTCCTTCAGGGCTCGTTGTCTCCTGCCAGGACCAGAAATCCCAGCACAAGAACAAGGCCAAGGCCATGAAGGTGTTAAGATCCAGACTTCTTGACATGCAGCAGGCAGAACAGCATTCAAAGATTTCAGAGGAACGTAAGATCATGGTCGGCTCTGGCGATAGAAGTGAAAGGATCCGAACATATAACTACCCTCAAAGCAGGGTCACGGACCACAGGATAGGGCTGACACTCTATAAGTTGGAAGCTATACTCCTGGGCAATCTGGATGTGCTCATTGACCCGCTTATCACCCATTTTCAGACAGAAGTGCTCAAAAAAAGCACGGGTAACTAAGGGAATAGTATATTAGCATTTTTGGAGTCCCTAGCAGTGCAACCCAATCCCTGGACTATAAGAGAGCTGTTAAAGGTTGCCACAGATTACCTGCAAAAAAAAAAGATAGACGCCCACCGCCTGACATCTGAGATACTCCTGTCCCACTGCCTCAACATCAAACGCATAGATCTTTACCTTGACATTGACCGGCCTTTAAACGATTCCGAGGTTTCGGCCTATCGCGAACTGATCAGGCGGCGAATTAACAGAGAGCCATTGGAATATATAACCGGGATACAGGAGTTCTGGTCACTGGACTTTTATGTTAATAAAAAAGTACTTATACCCAGGCCGGAAACTGAACTGCTGGTGGAACAGACCATTGATATCTGCAATAAGGCTGCTCTTAAGCATAGCCCCAGGATCTTAGACCTGGGAACAGGCTCAGGGGCGCTGGCCATTTCACTGGCAAAAGAGATTCAAGATGCCTGTATCTGGGCGACTGACATATCCGAAGGGGCCATTGAGGTGGCCCGGCTAAATGCGCAAAAACATGTGGTATCTGACAGGATTGACTTCAGGCAGGGTGATCTCTTTCAGCCATTTGTGGGACATGGCATCGCCTTTGATTTTATCGTTTCCAACCCCCCTTATGTAAGCGCCGGGCAATACAATGCCCTTCCTCCTGAGGTCCGCGATCACGAACCCAGGCAGGCATTAGACGGTCATGAAGACGGATTTTATTACATAAAAAATGTGATAGAGGAAAGCCCGGGTTTCCTGAGCCAGGGCGGATGGCTTCTGGTGGAAATGGCACCCGATCAGACAGAAAAGGCCCTTGAATTGATAGGCTCAATTAAGGCGTTTGCCGAAAACGCGAGGATCATGGATTACAGCCGAAGGTACAGGGTTGTCCGAGCCAGGAGAGTAACGGTTTAATTATTTTCCAAACTGGCGTAAATTTACACTGCACAGTCAGACATATCCCCTGTCAGTTTTGAAAGCGCATGATTCAAGGCGGGCAATACAGCAGAAAGGTTTTCCCTGGCGCCCTTAGGGCTGCCAGGGAGGTTTATTATAAGGCATGTTTTTCTGACCCCAACCATGGCCCTGGATATCATCGCGTGGGGCGTTTTTTTAAGACTCTCGGCACGCATGGCCTCTGCCATTCCAGGGACCTGATAGTCAATGACCTGTTCCATGGCCTGAGGGGTGACATCGGTGGGACTGAGACCAGTTCCGCCGGAAGTAACAATAAGAGCCAGCCCTTCATTATCCACCCACCTGACAAGTGTGTCAGAGATCTGCTTGCGGTCATCAGGGATGATCTCCCTTTTAATTACACTGAATCCCTGCTCCAAAAGCATGCCGGCGACAACCTCGCCGCTGTCATCCTTTCTAAGGCCCTGAGACCCTTTATCACTGATCGTAAGGACTCCTGCCTGGAACTGCGCCTGGATCATCTAGGGTCTATTCCTTTTCCTGGGCAGCCGCAATCACCTTTTCCGCAAATTGTGCAGGCAACTCTTCGTAATGGGAACGCTCCATCCTGAAAGTACCACGGCCACCGGAAATTGAGTTGAGATCCAAGGCATAGCGAAGTACCTCTGACATCGGGGCCTCGGCCTTGATCACCTGGTACTTACCCTGGGCGTCCATGCCCACCACCTTTCCCCTCCGGCCGTTCAAGTCACCCATTACATCACCCATCACATCGTCAGGGACAGTAATCTCCATCTTCATAATGGGTTCGAGCAAAATGGGGCTGGCATCCTGGAAGGCCTTCTTCAGGCACATGATCGCTGCTATCTTAAAGGCCATTTCAGAGGAGTCAACCTCATGAGACTTGCCGTCATAGAAACGCACCTTCAGGTCAACAACAGGATATCCAGCAACGATGCCCTTTGGCAGCGCCTCAACAAGACCCTTTTCAACGGCGGGGACAAAATTTCTGGGTACATTCATGCCGGTGAGATCCTCATGAAACTCAAAGCCCTTCCCCCTTTCCATGGGAAAAACATCAAAATGGACCTCAGCGAATTGGCCGCGGCCACCCGACTGTTTTTTGTGACGATAGACCACAGCTTTGACAGCCTTTTTAATGGTCTCTCTATAAGGAACCTTGACAGGCTTTAGAATGACCTCAATACCGAATTTCCTGTTAAGTTTTTCGCAAATGGCCTCCAGGTGTATCTGCCCCGTCCCTGACAAAACAGTATCCGATGTGGTCTGATCTCTTTCAAGCCTCAGCGTGGGGTCCTCTTCAAGGAGTTTTGAAAGAGAGGAAAAGATCTTGTCCTCACTGCCCTTGACCTTGGCCTCAACAGCATAGGATATGACCGGGGGAAGAGCATCAACCGGTTTATAGACTATCGGCGCAGCTTCTGAACACAGGGTGTCACCGGTGGTTGTCTCCTTAAGCTTTGGTATGGCAACAATCTCCCCTGGGCCAGCCTCCTCTACCGACTGCTGTTTTTTCCCTTCCAGGACAAACAACTGGCCGAATTTTTCTTTGACCTCTTTATTGGGGTTATAGACTGTGGAGTCTGATTTCAGGGTGCCGGAAAAGATCCTTAATATGGTCAGCCTCCCTGCAAAGGGATCTGCAACGGTCTTGAAAACAAGGGCGGAAAAAGGCGCGTCAGCCTCAGCAGGGATCTCGATTTCTTCATCACTGCCTGGCTTGACACCCTTTTTGATTGTTCTGTCAGACGGGGAAGGAAAGGCCTGGACAATCAGATCCATTAATTGGGGGACCCCCGTGCATTGTGTGGCGGACCCGCAGACAACGGGGATAACAGCCCCAGTCTTGATTCCCTGAATAAGTGTTTCTTCAATCTCCCTGGCGGAGAGTTCCTGTCCTTCAAGATACTTTTCCATCAACTCGTCGTTGACCTCAACGACGTTTTCGATCATCTTTTCATGCCATTGGCTTACATCATCCTCCATTTCAGGCGGGATATCCGCAGTTTCAAACTCGCCGCTGGCGTCTTTCCTGTAAAGGCAGGCCTTCATTTTTACCAGATCCACTATCCCCGCAAAGTTATCCTCGGCCCCAATGGGGAGAAACAGAGGGGTAATCTTGACATCAAAAGTTCGGGCCACCTCTTCTATCACCTTGAAAAAGTCCGCCCTTTCCCTGTCCATCTTGTTGACGAATACCGCCTTTGGAAGATTCTGCTCTTCTGCAAATCTCCAGACCTTTTCTGTCCCAACCTTTACGCCTGCGGTTGCATCAATCAATACCACCACACCATCAGCGGCCTGCAGTGATGCCCTTGTGTCAGAAAGAAAATTATCATCCCCTGGTGTGTCAATAATATTAATGGTGGATTTCTTCCACATACAGTGGTGAAACGAGGTGCTGATTGTAATGCTTCTTTTTATTTCCTCTGGTTCATAATCAAAATTAGACGTGCCGTCGTCCACCTTGCCAAGCCTGGTTGTGGCCTTTCCACTAAACAGGATAGCTTCGGCCAAAGAAGTCTTGCCCGAACCCCCATGCGCTATGAGGGCCACATTTTTCAATAGTTCAGTTTTTTTTGCCATACTTTATACCCCTTAATGCTCAAATTGGAATATCTTACACGCCTGTTCTCAATATATTGGGGGCAAAAGCCTTCTCCCCCAGGCTAATGTTGTGGAATAAAGGTGTGTTAGGCCCACGGAAAAAAATAAAATTACATCAACACATAAATCAAAGTCAAGACAAGAATATACGGCCATATTTTTTAATTGCCAATTCAGATAAAAGTGTTTAACGTTATCGTTTTTCGGGTCGGCACCAACTCCAAGAGGAGATGGGGTCCGTCACCTTATATTGTGAACAAACCACCCCAGGGAGAATGGCGGATTTACCTTGTCGCTTTATGCACTAATTGATGCCTTTGTAGAATATCTAAGGGACCAGAGGGGGTATTCCAGACACACCATCAGAAATTATCACACTGATCTCATGCAATTTTTGGACTTCCTTTTTGGTGACAAGGGCCTTGCCGAAGCCGATGATCATCAATTGCAGAAAATAAGACCCTTGGTCATCAGAGAGTATCTGGGGAGCCTTTATGGAAAGATGGCCAGATCCTCCATTGCCCGCAAATTTTCCGCTGTCCGATCCTTTTTCCTTTTTCTGGAAAAAAGAGGCCTGTGCGAGGGGAATCCTGCGGCTGATATTGCCACACCCAAGCTGGAAAAATATCTGCCGGCCCATCTTACGGTGGATGACGTATTCAGGCTCATTAATAAGCCTGGCAAGACAACGCCTCTTGATATCAGGGATCTGGCTATCCTGGAGGTGCTTTATTCATGCGGCATCCGTGCAAGCGAGGTCGAGGCGCTGAATCTTGACAGCATAGACTTTGATGAACGTCTGGTAAGGGTTATAGGAAAAGGAGACAAGGAGAGGATGGTGCCGATTGGCCGCAAGGCCATAAAGGCCGTGAACCGTTACCTGGAAGCTACACGGGAAATCAGAAAAAAGGCTGCGGCCCATCTCTCGGATGGGCCGCTTTTTATCAACTTCCGCGCTCAACGCCTGAGTGCGCGCAGCATTGGAAGAATTATCAAGCGATATGCAGTGGAAAGCGGCCTGTCACCGGAAATCAGCCCTCATTCCATGAGGCACAGTTTCGCCACGCACCTGCTGGACGGGGGGGCCGACCTACGCTCCGTGCAGGAGCTTTTGGGCCATAAGAACCTCTCCACAACCCAGAAGTATACCCACGTAAGTCTTGACAGGCTCATGGAGGTTTATGATAAGACACACCCGCGAAGCTGATAACGGAAAAGGTAATACACGATGAATGAACACGGCGGTAATAAATTAAGGGCTACAACAATCCTTGCGGTCAAGAAAGACGGAAAGTCCGTTATGGCAGGCGACGGACAGGTAAGCCTCGGCGACACCATTATGAAGCACAAGGCCAATAAGATCCGGTTCATGTACAATGACCAGATCCTGGTGGGTTTTGCCGGGGCTGCGGCGGACGCATTCAGCCTGTTCGAAAGACTTGAGGCAAAACTGGAGACATATCGCGGAAACCTTGCCAGGGCCGCTGTTGAGCTTGCAAAGGACTGGCGTACGGATAAGATCTTGAGGAAGCTGGAGGCCGTGCTCCTTGCAATTGACAAAGATCTCACCCTTATCATATCGGGCAACGGAGATATTATAGAACCGGATGAACCAGTGACGGCCATTGGATCAGGCGGATCATACGCCCTTGCCGCGGCTCGTGCCCTGGTTGCTCATTCCAATCTTGAAGCAGACCGGATTGCAATGGAGGCAATGAAGATCGCCGCCTCTATCTGCCTATATACCAACGATCAAATAGTATTGAAGCAACTCCCATAACACAGGCAAGACATGAATAAAAGTGAAGAACCAAAGACCAACTTTACAAAGGTCCTCACACCCAGACAGATAGTCTCTGAACTGGACAAGTATATCATCGGCCAGGACGATGCCAAAAGGTCAGTGGCGATTGCTCTCAGAAACAGATGGAGGAGGCAGCAGGTACCAAAAGAACTCAGAGACGAGATCGCCCCCAAAAATATTATAATGATAGGCCCAACTGGAGTTGGAAAGACGGAGATAGCCAGGCGGCTGGCCAGACTTGCGGATTCACCCTTCCTCAAAATAGAGGCCACCAAGTTCACAGAGGTGGGATACATCGGTCGTGATGTGGAATCCATGGTCAGGGACCTGACAGAGCTGGCAGTGAACATGGCCAAAAAGGAGGAGCAGGAAAAGGTAAAGGCAAAGGCCCATGAGATCGCCGAGGAAAGACTGATGGATATCCTCCTGCCAAAAAAGGTCGAAGAGCCCCGTCACGAGGCGGAAGAGCAGGAAAAAGAAAGGGTCCTGGAAGTTGTAAAGACAGACAAGCAGCCCGCCCCTTCGACCAGGGAAAAATTAAGGCGTATGCTGATACGCGGCAAACTCGATGAGCGTTATGTGGAACTGGAGGTCACCAACAGCAATGTCCCTATGGTGGAGATCTTTTCAGGCTCGGGCATGGAAGAAATGGAATTTAATGTCAAAGAGATATTCGGCAGCATCCTACCGCCCAGAAAAAAGAAAAGAAGGGTAAAGGTGCCTGAGGCCATGGAGATATTGGTTCAGGAGGAGTCTCAGCGTCTTATTGATATGGACAAGGTTGTTGAGAGTGCTGTCCGTATCACAGAGCAAAACGGGATAATATTCCTGGACGAACTGGACAAGGTGGCTGGTTCTGAAAAATCTTATGGCCCTGATGTATCACGGGAAGGTGTTCAGAGAGATCTCCTGCCGATTGTTGAAGGCTCAACCGTCACAACCAAGTATGGGATGGTTAAGACCGATCATATCCTCTTTATTGCAGCCGGAGCATTCAATGTAAGCAAACCTTCGGACCTCTTGCCTGAACTCCAGGGCAGGTTCCCCATCAGGGTGGAGCTGAAATCACTGTCCACCAATGATTTTGTCCGCATCCTTACAGAACCGCAAAACGCATTGATCAGGCAGTACAGGGCATTACTTGCCACAGAAGGGATCGAGCTTGAATTTGATGAATCCGCTGTTGAAGAAATTGCAAGTATGGCCAGCAAGGTAAATGAACGTATGGAAAACATCGGAGCGCGCCGCCTGCACACCATATTGGAAAAGCTGGTGGATGAAATATCCTTTGACGCACCTGACATCGCCCCAAAAACAGTGGTAATTACAAAGGAATATGTAGCAGATAAGCTGGATGAGATCCTGGAGGACAAGGATCTGAGCAGGTACATACTATGATTACACATACTGACAGGGCCAAGGTGCTTATTGAGGCGCTCCCTTACATACAGCGCTTCAACAGGGCGACGGTAGTCGTCAAATACGGCGGGCATGCAATGGTTGACGATGATCTCAAGCAGGGCTTTGCCCTGGATATTATCCTGATGAAATATGTCGGCATGAATCCGGTTGTAGTCCACGGCGGTGGTCCCCAGATCGGGGATTTTCTTAAAAGACTTTCCATAAAATCGGAATTCGTGGACGGCATGCGTGTGACCGATAAACAGACCATGGATGTGGTTGAAATGGTCCTTGTGGGAAAGGTCAACAAGGAGATCGTCACACTGATAAATAGAAACGGCGGACGCGCGGCAGGACTGTCCGGCAAGGACGGAAAGCTGCTGACGGCCAGGAAGCTCAAGTATCTCAAAAACAGCGGGGAAAACCAGCCCTCTGAAATCATTGACATGGGCATGGTCGGTGAGGTTGTAACCGTAGACACCAGAATACTGGAAGGCCTGATTGAAAACGACTTTATCCCCATAATCGCCCCTGTTGGCTCAGGTGAAGAAGGAGAATCCTATAATATCAATGCTGACTGGGTCGCGGCACATGTAGCCGCTGCCCTGAAGGCGAGAAAATTGATCCTGCTTACAGATACGGAAGGGGTGCTCGATAAGGAAAAGGATCTTCTTTCAACTCTGAAGACGGGAGAAGTCCATCAATTGATCACTAACGGAACCATTAAGGGCGGAATGATCCCAAAGGTGAATTGCTGTATAACCGCTTTAGAGGCAGGGGTAAAAAAGGCCCACATCATTGACGGCAGACAACCCCATGCCATGCTGCTAGAGATCCTTACAAAGGGAGGAGTTGGGACAGAAATCATTAACTAGTGGAGAGTTTATTTTGAGTGATGAAATGGCTACAACCATAGACAGGGCAAACAAATATATTTTCAGGACCTATGCCCGCTTCCCCATGACCCTGGTTCGGGGAAAAGGGTGCAATGTCTGGGATGAAGAAGGCAAGCAATATCTTGACTTCGTTGGCGGCATTGCGGTCTGCGCACTTGGACACAGCGCGGAAGTTGTCACCCGCACACTTAAAGAGCAGTCCGAGACCCTGGTCCATGTCTCAAATCTCTATTATACAAAACCGCAGACAGATCTTGCCCAGATGCTGGTGGAAAACTCTTTCGCTGACAGGGTGTTTTTCTGTAACAGCGGCGCTGAGGCCAATGAGGCAGCCATCAAGCTTGCCCGCCGTTATGCAAATGAAAAATTCGGGGAAAAGAAAAACACCATTATATCAATGGTCAATTCCTTTCACGGCCGCACCATGGCCACCCTTTCCGCCACGGGCCAGAGCAAGATTCAGATAGGCTATGACCCATTGCTCAAGGGCTTCAAGTTCGCAATGTTCAATGATCTTGAAGCGCTGGACAAGGCACTTGACGACTCGGCCTGCGCGGTGATTGTCGAGCCCATACAGGGAGAGGGGGGTGTAGTGTGCCCTGATCAGGATTACCTTAAGGGGGTAAGGAGACTGTGTGATCAGCGAAAGGTGCTGCTGATCTTTGACGAGGTGCAGGTGGGAGTGGGAAGGACGGGGAGGCTTTTTGCCCACGAGCACTTTGGTGTGACGCCCGATATCATGACACTGGCAAAGGCATTGGCTAACGGCCTGCCCATTGGGGCGATGCTTGCCACAGAGGAGCTCGCCCAGGTATTTGGCCCCGGAAGCCATGCGAGCACATTTGGGGGCACGCCACTTGTAAGCGCCGTATCCCTGGCCGTGCTAAAGAGCATCCTTGAAGACGGATGGCTGGACAACTGCAGGGACATGGGCGAATACATGAAACAAGGGTTTAAAAAGCTGGCGAAAAAATATGGTTTTATAAAAGACATCAGAGGACTGGGCCTGATCATAGGCATGGAGCTTGACCGGCCCTGCGCCCAGATTGTTGATGCTTGCATGCATGAAGGCATCCTGATCAATTGCGCTCATGACACGGTGCTGCGCTTTCTGCCGCCGCTGATTGTCACAAGGCAGGAGATTGATGTCTTGCTTGCGGCCCTCGACAAAATTTTTGATCAATCAAAGTAGGGAGTGGTTAAGTTGAGTAAAGACATCAAAAAAATCGTTCTTGCATATTCAGGGGGACTTGACACCTCTGTAATCTTATGCTGGCTAAAAGAGACCTATGACTGCCCCGTGGTTGCCTATGCCGCTGACCTTGGACAGGGAGAAGAACTTGCCGGCATCAAAGAAAAGGCAATAAATACAGGGGCGGATGAGGTCGTTATTGAGGATCTGAAAGAGGAGTTTGTCCGCGATTACGTCTTTCCTGCAATGAGGGCCAATGCAGTATATGAGTCGTCATACCTGTTAGGCACGTCCCTTGCCAGGCCCCTGATCGCCAAGGGCCAGGTGGAAACCGCAAGAAAGACCGGCTCAAACGCGGTCAGCCACGGGGCGACAGGCAAGGGAAATGACCAGGTAAGATTTGAACTGGCCTACATGGCGATGGAACCAGGGCTTAAGATCATCGCGCCATGGAGGATCTGGGACTTTAAAGGCAGAGAAGATCTCATCAGCTATGCCCTTTCAAAAAACATCAAGGTGCCGGTTACAAAAAAAAGACCCTATTCAAGCGACAGGAACCTGCTCCATATCAGCTTTGAGGGCGGGATACTGGAAGACACATGGGCCGAGCCCCCGGAGGACATGTTTGTCCTTTCAGTCTCGCCTGAAAATTCGCCGGACAGGGCAACCTATGTTGAAATTGATTTCAGGGAAGGTAACCCCGTGGCCATTGACGGCGTGCCCATGTCGCCTGCCTCTATACTTGCACACCTGAATGAGCTTGGAGGAAAAAACGGCATAGGCCGCGAAGACATGGTGGAAAACCGCTATGTCGGCATGAAGTCAAGGGGTGTGTATGAGACCCCAGGGGGAACGATCCTGCGAAAGGCCCACATAGCAATGGAGACCATAACCCTGGACAGGGAGGTCATGCATATCAGGGACGGATTGATCCCGAGGTATGCGGAGATGATCTATTACGGCTACTGGTTTTCTCCCGAACGCGAGATGCTCCAGAAGTTGATTGATGAGGCACAGAAGGTGGTAAACGGAACAGTGAGGGTAAAACTCTACAAGGGTAACTGCATAGTTACAGGCAGAAAATCCGAAACGTCATTATACCATCCTGATTTTGCCACCTTTGAAGGCGATGAGGTCTACAACCAGAAGGATGCAGGCGGGTTCATACGGCTAAGCGGCCTGCGGCTTAAGATCGCCAGGATGCTGGATAAAAAATTTTAAATTGTGAATTGTGAATTTTTAAGGTTGACAAGTATTATATAAGGTAAAAGTTATGGCGCAAAAGGTCTGGGGCGGCCGCTTCAGAAAGGAAACAGACGCCCTTACAAACAGGTTCAACGCATCCATCAGTTTTGACAGCCGCCTTTATGTCCAGGATATCGAGGGCAGCATGGCCCATTGCAGGATGCTGGCAAAGCAGGGAATAATTACTGTTGAAGATGAATCATCAATCCTTGAGGCCCTTGCAAAGATCATGAGGGAACTGGACAGGGGAGAGATCGAGTTTGCCCCTGACTACGAAGACATACACAGCCTTGTTGAAAAAACCCTGATCGAAAGAGTGGGGGCACTGGGTGAAAAACTCCATACAGGAAGGAGCAGGAACGATCAGGTAGCCCTCGACGTCCGAATGTATGTCAGAGATGCCATACGACGTGTGATAGACCTGATAAAAGACACACAGGACGCGATTGTAGATCTGGCGGAAAAAAACATTGATCTGATAATGCCGGGCTACACACATCTCCAGAGGGCTCAACCGGTGCTGGTCGCCCATCATATGCTCGCTTATTATGAGATGTTAAAAAGAGACCGGCAGCGTTTTGAAGAGGGGCTCAAACGGGTGAACATCCTTCCATTGGGAAGCGCCGCCCTTGCGGGCTCCACATTTGATCTGGACAGGCATATGGTGGCCACGGCCCTTGGCTTTGACGGGATAAGCGCAAACAGCATGGATGCGGTGAGCGACCGGGATTTTGTCCTGGATTTTCTCTACGACTCATCGCTCTTGATGATGCATCTTAGCAGGCTTTGTGAAGAGCTGGTCATATGGTCATCACAGGAATTTGGTTTTATCACCATATCCGATTCCTTTTGCACTGGAAGCAGCATAATGCCCCAGAAGAAAAATCCTGACCTGCCGGAGCTGATCAGGGGAAAGACAGGCAGGGTCTACGGCCACTTGATGTCTCTTCTGACCACCATGAAGGGTCTTCCACTTGCCTACAATAAAGACATGCAGGAAGACAAAGAGGCCTTGTTTGATGCGGCAGACACAGTGGAGGTCTGTCTTGAGGTAATCAGTCGTCTCCTTCCTGAGATTACATTCAATGATAAAAACCTTAAGGCCGCGGTTGAAAAGGGCTTTATGGCTGCGACTGATCTGGCCGACTATCTTGTCCGCAAGGGCATTACCTTCAGAGAGGCCCATGAGATCGTGGGGAAAATGGTGCTTTTTGCTATTGATCAGGGAAAGGAGATGCATAATCTCAGCCTGACAGATATGAGGCTCTTTGCCAAAAGGATTGACAAGGATGTAGAGGCCTGGCTCGACCCATTCAAGACCGTAAACCGTAGAAATATCCCCGGGGGTACAGGGCCTGACATGGTAAAACAGAGCCTAATAAAGGCTAGAGAGGAGCTTTCATCTTGAGACAGAGACAATATATCGTCCTGATCCTTATCCTGGCCATTGTCTTTATCACGGCAGGATGCGGAAGAAAAAAGCCGCCGTTTTTACCCAAGAAGGAGATTCCAATCAGGGTTGAACATCTTGATGCGGTCTGGGAAAATGGAGTCTTTCATCTAAAAGGTATGGTTTTATTTCCAGAGGGCGGGAAGGAAAAGATGCCTCCTATTTCCGGTTGCCGCGTATATTATGCATTTTATGCCCAAAACAGCCCCCCCTGTGAGGGCTGTCCCATTGATTTCGCCGTACTCAGGGAAATTGAGGGTACTGTTGTAGCTGAGAAGGAATTTTCCTGTGATATCTCTATGAAAAAAAAGAAAGGAATCCATTTTTTCAAGGTTTGCCTGACAGGGAAAAACGGGGAAAAAGGCCCCCTTTCAGATCGGGCAAAGGCGATAATTGTTGATGATTGAAAAATGATGATTGGCGATTGAAAGCCATTTTATAGCATTTTTCAATACCTCCTTCACCCTGATGATACCCGGAAATTGGCTTTGACATAACCTTGTGTTATTGTTTAATATCCCCCCAACCAGTTCATGGTCTCCGGCAATGAAATGCTCACCAAGAAAAATTTGAGTCAAACTCGGTATGGTCTTTGCGATCATCCACCAGATGGAGAACGGTCGTAAGAAAGCAGAACTACCAAGTTTGAAGCAGCCCGAAGACCTGCTCCACTAATTGGATTAAAACCTTGCAACCTCTTAGAGCATTTTTACCGAAAGGAACATTAATGGCAGAGCCACTTGATGAAAAAGTCATACGAAGAATTGACCAGGCTGCCGAGCTGTACCACCGGCTTGTCATGCTGGTCGCCCCGGCCGGTGCGGGCAAGACCGCCGCGCTCCAGGATGTTCATGAGCGCACGGCGGCTCC
>DIKH01000047.1 GCA_002424495.1 Desulfobacteraceae bacterium UBA5623 | reverse complement strand
CCGGGAGATATGATCAACTCTGAGGGGTTAAGCCTTTCAATCCCTGCCAGATCAATCTTGTCATTGCGAAAGACCATGACCTCGTAACCGATTGTTTCTATCATCTGGACCAGGTTGTAGGTAAAGGAGTCGTAGTTGTCAATAAGTACGATCATAATTCTTTCGCCCTCTCAATGGCCCTGAACATGGCGCCACCCTTTCTAAGAGTCTCCTGATATTCCCCTTCAGGCGAGGAGTCAGCCACAATGCCTGCACCCACCTGGATGGAGAGTTGATTTTTGATAATGGCGATGGTGCGGATAGTGATACAGAAATCCATGTTGCCGTTAAATGCAAAATAGCCGACCGCCCCTGCATATGGCCCCCTGGAGGTAGGCTCAAGCTCCCCTATGATCTCCATTGCCCTTATCTTGGGCGCCCCTGAGACCGTACCGGCTGGAAATGCGGACATAAAAAGGTCAAAGGCATCCATGCCTGGTTTTAATGTCCCTTCAACAGAGGAGACGATGTGCATCACATGGGAGTACCGTTCCACAACCATCAGATCAGGCACTGACACGGAGCCTGCGACCGCGACCTTTCCCACGTCATTTCTACCCAGATCCACCAGCATGATGTGTTCCGCCCGCTCCTTAGGGTCGGAAAGCAGTTCCTGTTCAAGGGCAAAATCCTCCTTTTTGTCCGCGCCCCTGGGTCGCGTGCCTGCAATTGGCCTAAGCTCAATCTTTCCATTGGTCAGGCGGACCAGGATTTCAGGAGATGCGCCGATCAGCTTTATCTCGCCGAAATTGAGATAGAACATATAAGGAGACGGGTTTACACTTCTCAAGTTACGATAGAGCAGAAAATCCTCGCCTGAAAATTCACCTGAAAACCGCTGAGACAGTACCACCTGGATGATATCGCCCGCGATGATGTATTCTTTTGCCTTTTTGACCGCCTCTTTGAATTCCTCTCTCCTGAAATTGGGACCAAGCTCCGACAGGGCGATGTCAGGGCTTTCAGAATAGGCAGGAAGAGGTCCCCCAAGTTCCTCTTTCATAGAGGCTATCTCCTGGCAGGCGCGTAAGTATGCCTCTTCCGCATCATCGCCTTCCTGCAAATGGGCAAAGGCCGCCACTGTCATCCTGTGCTTGAAATGATCAAAGATGATCAGGCGGCTGGCGGCTGCAAATATACTCTCAGGCGTTTCGTCATCGTCGGGCGCAAGCGCGGGGAGACATTCCCATTTCCTTATAAGGTCAAAATTGAAAAACCCGACAAGCCCCCCCTGAAACGGGGCAAGTTCATCCGTTGTGACGGGCGTAAACTTACTGCTCAAAGCCCTTAAGGCCTCAAGGGGATTATCTACATTTTTTATTAATGTCTTTTCCTGACCCTTGAGTATCTCGATGTCCTTGCCCTTTGAGAGGACTACCACATGGGGTTTATAGCCGATAAAACTGTAGCGGCCCCATCTTTGGCCGCCTTCTGCGCTTTCAAGGAGATAGGAAAAACCCTTGTCCTTGATCTTGAGATAGGCAGAGACGGGCGTTTCAACGTCAGCAAGGAAGCTCTCATGGACAGGGATGAGATCTCCCTGATGCGCCAGATGTTTAAACTCGGATAAAGTCGGTCTTATTTTCAAGATTGAACTCCATAAAAAAAGGCCTCGGATTCTCACCCGAGGCCTTTTTTTGACAGGATAAAAAAACCGCGGGTTTCTGTTAAGGACATGCCCGCGGTCTGTTGAGTGCTATGATTTATCTGCGGCGGGAGCATCTCCTAAGAAGAGCTGCACCACCAGTTAACTTGTAATATTAACATGTTATTCGTATCTCTTGTAAGCATGGACAGTATAATAGTGCTGACGGAATATATTGTCAAGGGCAAAATCCTGTTCTTCCAAGTGAGCAAGCTCCATTAACTGACCTGGGAGGTTAATGTCCGAAGCTCACTTCCGAACAAGTCTTCAGGGTTTCCAAATATGCCTCATTTGATACAGGTATCATTCCGCGGTTTTTAATTATTTCTTTTCCTGCTTCGGAATATGCAAAATCAATAAATGCCTTGGCAGCGCCCACAGGCCTGCCTTTTGTAACAAATAAAAACACCTGATAATAGGGATAACAGTCATTTTCCGGTGTCAGACCACCTATTTTTATTGTGTGCATACCGTTATCTCCTATTGAAGCGCCATGAGAAACAACGGATATGGCCCAATCCATATTTTTTACCAGCTCAACAACCATGGAAGATGTCTTCGCTATGACATCATATTTGACGGCCTTTCCTTTCATAACGGCATAATCAAAAGCCTTGAATACTCCAGTATCTTTTGCCGGGATAATTACAACAATGGGACGATCAGGCCCTCCCAACTCCTTCCAGTTTGCTATTCTTCCAATAAAGATATCCTGCAACTGACTTTCAAAGATATCCTGTACGCTATTTTTTGAATTCACGATAATAGACAATGGATCTTTACAGAATGCAATCTCAGCATACCCCATGTCTTTTTGCTCAAAGCTTAGGGGTTGAGCGGTGCCCGCCAGGTCGGATAATCCGTTCACCAGCCGGTAAACAGCCGCCCTGGATGAAGTTGAATACTTGTTTATCTTGATCCCTGTTTTACCGGAAAAGGAGTCTGTTGCATTCATATATGCCTCGTCTATTTGCTCCGAGCAACTATACCTTAACTGCTGCTCGGCGCTTATGATTGATGCGGGAGTTAGAAGCCAGCCCAAAAAAACAGACGCCATTACCATAGATGCCAATTTGAATATCCTTTGCATGATTGAACCTCCTGTTTTCATATGTTATCAGACATATTATTACGTTAAAGTAACAGCTTAATTTGTTCCTGTTAGACAACCGGGCCAAATGTTTATGGAAGCGATTACATAGCAGCATTTGGTCCAGAAAATGTTGTTTTTATCCTACCTTTCTTGGTCCATTAAGCCAAAGGGCACGTGGCCTGAAAATGACCATGATCGCCGGCACAAAAAATACCGAGCCCGAGAAGGCAATGATGAAGTCGGGGATCAGGGATCAGAGACGTTGAAAAAAGGTTCGCCAATGGTGTAAGCATAAGGCAGAAGCGCAACCAGGATAATTACGCTTGCCACGATACTTCTCAATATCACCGCCATGGTAATAAAAATCGCAACGATAAACGGCACCCAGAATGTCCACTTATGTTCATGAGTGATATCATCCAGGGATAGGATGGTACCCATGAAACTTCCCGTGTACCTGACATTGATGCCATATTTTTCCACTAATGGATTAAACAGCTCATATATCTTTGCTTCAAACCTGATCCTGAACTCACTCAATACCCTTGGATCACCCTCATTATAAAAGCCCAGAATAAGCCCTTTCTCGTTATTAAGGCTTACCACTGAATCAAAATCAGAGGGGTCCCCGCCGCAACGGTAACCGAAAAAAAGATCTGCAACCTGTCCCTTTGTGTCGGGGATGCAATATTTGTCCTTTTCCATTTCCCATATATGGTAATTAAGGTTTTTAAGAAAATCCGCAATGGAAATAACATAGGTTCCATTAGGTTCATTCCTGAACCAATCCTCAAACTGACTCATGGCATTAAGGACTTCCGGATTCTTTAGGGTGTCGTTTTTGTTTTCCTTACTCTCTATGCACATGCTGAAGGGTATTGTCCCTATGGTCTTTCTGATCTCATCATCCCATCTGGCATATTCTGATGAAGGTTTTGCCGCAAGTTTTGTAAGGTTGGCGCCTGTGATCATATGGGGTATCAACATAAAACAGGCCACAACAAATACGGCAGTACATACAAGGATAATCCATCTCCCACGGCCCATCACAAAGGAAGACAGAAAACGAGCCAGGGAATCAAAAATTCCTTCCTTTTTCTCCCTTTCCGTGATTTTGACGGCCTGCTTTTCTGAGATAAAGATACTCAGGCAGACAGGCACGAAAAGGTAACATACGATAAGATAGCTGAACATGCCGAAAGATCCGAAGATAGAGTACTCGAAGTAGATCAGAACCGGAAAAAGCGACAGAAGTGCAAACCCGATAACACCAGCAGAGATAGATGACAGCGAGGCTGGCGCCAGCAGCAGAATTACCTGCTCTGCCGCCTGTTCACGGCTCTTACCCATACTCACCTGTTCACAGAAACATCTGGTCAATTGCATACAGTGATTAAGCCCCACAGCCAGGACAAGTAATAAAATGGCAGGGGCGGTGGAACTGAGTGCAAAGCCGGAAAGTCCCATAAAACCCAATGTCCAGACAAAACTAAAAGAGGCGCCCAGAAAAGGGGTGATGGCAACAACGGGGCTCCCGAATTCCAGCCAGAGAATGATAAATATTATCGCAAAGCAGGGTATAATAAGCGGACCATTCTTGTAGACCTGATCAATCATCCATGAGCACGCCGGGACCTCGCCGCCAAAAAGGACTTCGTGGTTGTCATCGGTGACGATCTCCTGGGCAAGACCGTAAATCTTATGCCAGGTGTCAAGGTAGTCGGTTTTTACGGAATCATGAAAATCCAGGTAAATAAAAAGGGTTGTTTCATCGTCTGAGGCCAAAAAATTCTGATATATTTTATTGTTCTTCACTCCCTCTTTTACATGATCAACCTGTTCTTCAATAGGATAGTTTTCCGGATCTTTCACCATCAAAGTCACCTTCAACCACCCATCTTCCCCTTTCACATGCCTCATCTTTTTGGTGGCAAGAGACATGAAATTGCTCTTCCATGCATTGGGAAGCTCTTCATAGGCCTTTACCAGATCCCAGAGTTTTTTCAAGGTGACCGGATTGTAGACAGACTTAATTTCCCCGTCCTTTTTTAGCTTAATGGCAATGATGGCGACATTTCCCATGCCAAAATTTTTCTCCGCCCACCGGTTAAAGACAATGTTGGGATGGTCGGGCGGAGAAAATGTATCAGGATCATTTAACAGCCTGAAATATCTGATGTGATAACCGAGGAACAAGGTCATGCCGATGATTATAATCAGCACCAG
>DIKH01000178.1 GCA_002424495.1 Desulfobacteraceae bacterium UBA5623 | reverse complement strand
ATTAAGCCTTTCTGGATGGACACAACCTAGAAAATCAATCCCGCTCTGCACATGCATGATCCGTGAATATTTTTCATTGAGCACGAGTTTAAGCCGTGCGGCCAGGAATTTGGCTATTTCATCTTTTGCCGCGGTAAGCCCTTGAACGGAATCGCCGAATAAAAGGAAATCATCACAGTAACGCACATAGTAACTGCGCTTCAGGGTGTGCTTCACGAACTGGTCAAGCTCGTTAAGATAAACATTTGCGAAAAACTGACTGGTCAGATTACCTACGGGAAGCCCCCTGCCTTCAGGGCTGTGGAACAGACTCTTATGTGCAGGAAGATGTTTGATCAACTCCCTGTTTCCCTTTATAATGCAGTCCGCCACGGGATCGTGAAAAATAATGACCCGCGCAAGCCACAGGAGAGTTTCATCCTTCACCTTTTTCTTTATTAGATCGAACAGGATATCCTTGTCAACGGACATAAAAAAATTGCTGATATCCAGATGGGTAAAATAGAGCCTCTTTCTGCTATTGCGGCTGCCTCTTCGGATAAACTCCCGCGCCCTGGTCACGGCCTTGTGCAGGCCTTTATCTTTCCGGCAGGCATAGGAGTCATGAACAAAGACAGGCTCAAATACGGCCTCAAGCCTTTCAACGAGCAAATGGTGCACAACCCTGTCCCTGAAATCAGCGGCCACTATCTCCCGCATCTTCGGCCTGTCAACCACAAAGCAGACAGAACGCGAAGGGCTGTAGGTCCTGGTTAAGAGTTCTTCCGCCATCTTAAAAAGGTTTTCCTCGGCGTTGATCTCGAACTTCAGGGCGTTGATCGTCCCGCGCTTGTGCTTCCTGCACTTGCGGTAACAGGCGTAAAGGTTTTCAAAATTAAAAATCCCGGCGGATGCCTTCTCCTCTTCGTCATTCCGGGCTTGACCCGGAATCCAGTATTTTTTTGGATTCCCGCCTCCGCGGGAATGACATAAGTTGTTGCGGCTGATGTCGCGATCTTTGGCATGAGGGAGCGCTTTTTTCCCGGTATCACCGGGTTTCCACTCTCCGCCACGAACCGGCCAAACGTAGTTGTTGTTGTTCGTCTTATTGTTGTTGTTCACGTTGCCGTTGTTCATGTTGACGATCCACGCGTTGTTGGTATTGTTTGCGTTGGTAGTAGCCGACCAGTACCAGGACGACTGCACATTTGCCTGTCCACTTAATCATCCACCGCCGGTCAATCCTAATGCGGTATGGCCGGCTGTATAATAATGCCGCTCATGGGCGGGACAGGCGCACAGTGAAAAATATGCCCGCCCGCCGGTTTGATCCGCAAAGCGGATACAAAAGGACAGTTCCGGCATTCTCAACGCCCCCTCATGCTTTTAATCCAGCCTTCACACTGCCTGCTCAACGAAATAGCCTCGCCCATTGCATATTTGAACGAATCAAAATTTTTGAAAGCCTTTACTTCCTTGCAGATCCTGGCGGTGACCTTCAGTTCCTCTATCCCCACCCTTAGTTTTTCAAGGGTGGCTACCTTATCCCTTTCGGAATTCGCCCGGATGATAAGGCGCACGATCATTCTGGATATGTTCCGCAGATCAGAGCCCAGGGTATATTTGTGGTACCTTGAAAAATTTCTTGCAATGTTCTCAAGATAAACCGACAAATCAAAGGCCTTGCGATATATGGGCAGGTGTTCGTATTGCGCCATAAGAAATAATCAAATTGTCAAATTATCTAATCATTAAACTGTCCGCCACGAACCGGCCAAACGTAGTTGAGGCCGTCGTATAGTTGTAGTCCACGTAGCCGTAGCCCATGCCGACGATCCACGCGTTGTAGGTACTGTAAGCGCTGGTAGTAGCCGACCAGTACCAGGACGACTGCACATTTGCAAACCCCTGACCGTTGAGCCAAGTAGCAGAGTTTGAACTTTCAGCATTGATCAGGCTTTCAAGCTCAACGACGTTGGGTAGCCGCCAGTCTCCCGCAGCAGAACCGTCCGTTAGTCCACATGTCCCGCTTGCGAGATTATTGCAAAATGCTACGGCATTCTCCCAAGGCATACCTCCTACGCAACCTGCGTTCTTCAGCCACACAAGCCCCGTAAGGTGGTCCGTGACCGTGCCGTCGCCGTTATCTACAAACCTTGGTTCCGGCCAGTCAACCCCAGACTGAATGTCTCCGTCCTGCCCTGTATTGGCACAGTCAATCACATTGCCGTTTTCATCATAACAGGTGGTCTGGCCTGTCTTAGGCAAATCAACCTCGCCTGCAAACACCAAAAGCGGCCATGTTACACACAGCAACACCAGCATCAATAAAATTTGTTTTGTCTTTTGCACTTTGTTTTCCTCCTTGTTAATTTAAAAATTTTTCACCGCTAAGGCGCCAAGTTCACACACCAAGGTTATTCTTTAATTGTTTTCCTTTAGATCAAAGAAAAACAATAACCAAAGGCCTTGCGGCATTATTAGCCAGTTGCAGTCTATTGACCATTCCATTCATCTTCAAAAAAATGATGACCCCCGCCCGTCAGGGCTTGGTGTTTTTCTGATCCTGCGTTTTCCTTTCAGGATCAGGAAAAGCCCAACAAAAACCCCCTTTGCGTACTTCGCGCCTTCGCGGTTCAAAAAAAATCTGAATTCGGAATTGGTGATGTAACACCCGCTCTAACCGGTGTCGGGGAGGATTTGTTCCTTGGCGAGGGCCGGACTAAAAATTCCTGGAAGGGTGAGGATGATAGATAGATAGATAGATAGATAGATAGATAGATAGGAATAATTTTGAATTGTGAATTTTTAATTTTGAATTATGGAAGGAAAATAACAATAGTCGAGAAAGTTTGTCCTTAACTCTGTAATCCATCTTGGGTTTTCTCCGCATGTTTAAGCCATTAGATGTCAGTTATCAGCCTTCAATCTAAGGATTACATTTATTTGTCATTTTATATTTTATATAAGTTTTATGATTTTCAACTTGCCCAAATTAGTTCATAACAGCCAATAGCTAACCGCTAACAGCTAACGGCTCTTTTTATGTTTATTAAATTAAGGGGCTATACAGTCTCAAGGATGGAAATTATGAGGCCGGGCATAAACTAAAAAGCCTACAACCCAGTTCTGCAAACAGCAAATATTGTGCCGTTTTTCACTTGAATTGCCTTGCCAGTTTAGTCTCCAAATATCAACATGTTATCCGAGGCTAGGAAAAGAAAAAAGATAGGTGGGCAATAAAATGCCACTTTAATGGATAAACTATTTCCACTTGTGGGTAAAAGTTTGCCAACCACTTTCACCGCCCGTTCGTTTCACTCACTCATTATGAACAATTGACATTTAAACTAGTTTAATATAAGCTTTCATTAAAATTAAACTAGGTAAAATTATGATAAAAGAGATTTTTGAACTGCAAAACCCGTGGCGTTTTAAGATGGACTTTTCATTCAACCTTAAAAATAGAGATATTTTATCCTATATTATAGGAAACTTGAATAATAATAAAATCATCGGACTCATCGGAAGCCGGCAGGTTGGGAAGAGTTCGATTATTTTTTTAATGATTCAGCATCTGATCCGGGAAAATATCCCCACTCAATCCCTGTTTTATTTCAATCTTGATGATCTGAAACTTCAGGAGCTTTTTTATGATCTCCCTGAATTCATTCAATTTATAGGCAAAGACGATTCCAGGAAATTTGTCTTTATAGATGAAATTCAGCGCCTCCAAAATCCGGGGCTGTTTTTAAAAGAGCTGTATGACCTTGGCCTGAATATCAAAATCATTTTTTCCGGGTCATCTCAGCTTGAAATCAAATCAAAACTAAAAGAGCACCTGGTCGGCAGGGCCAGACAGTTTGAGATTCACCGCCTGTCTTTCAGCGAATATCTGAACTTCGCAGCGCCTGTTACAAAAAAACAGGCCTTGGCGGATATGCTTATTTTTGGCGCCTATCCGGCCGTGGCACTGGAGACGCAAAAGATTGAAAAAAAATTGATCCTCAAGGATATTTATCAAAGTTATATTGAAAAGGATATTACCGATTTTTTGCGGGTTGAAAACGTGCAGGCATTCAACCGTATGGCGGGGCTGCTGGCAAACCAGTCAGGCCATCTTTTGAATATTGATAATCTGGCAACATCGCTGAAAATTTCAAGAAATGAGACCGAAAAATACATAAGCATTCTGGAACAGACATTCATTATTAAACGGATTCATCCCTTTTACAAAAATTACAAGAAAGAAATCACCAAAACCCCGAAAGTCTATTTTATGGATATGGGTTTGCGGAACTATGCGGTCAACAATTATAACGACCTTGATATGAGAAATGATCAGGGAAATCTTTTTGAAAACTTTTTTCTTCTGGAAATGTTATGCAATGATCCCCTATCGCAAAACAAAATAAATTTCTGGCGCACCACCAACCAGACAGAGATTGATTTTATTGTGACCAAAGAGAATGCGATTGAAGCCATTGAGGTCAAATGGGAAAAGGAAACCATCCCAAAAAGTTTTCAGACCTTAGCCAAATATTACCCGGAAATATCAACAAAAGTTATAACGGAAAAATATTTCTCATGATCATGGAATGCCTGATTATCCGGCAGCCTGCATGAAAATAATGAAATACGTAGTACAGAAAACCACACCCTTAGCGCTGAATTCGACAACAGTCCGTTAAAATGGAAAGTCTTTTTCAGCTTCAACCGCCTTTGGTATTGCCTCAACCGGCGGCTTTGCGAGCTTATGGGTATAGTTTCCTTCCACATATATGGCCTTGTGGGGCAAGGCAGGACAGACATGTTCACATGCCCCACAGCCAACGCATATTTCCTCGTTTACCTGCGGGAGCCTCAGGTTGTTTTCAATGACCGTATAGACCGCCTTTGCAGGACAGTGTTCCGAGCATGCGCAGCACTCTGTCTTTTGGGTTATAACTATGCAGTTATCCTTTATGAATTTCGCCCTGCCGATCTGGACAAGCCTTTTTTCCGCTAAACTCATCGGCAGGATCGCCCCGCTCGGGCATACCTCGCTGCATTTTTTACACCCATAATTACAAAATCCTTTTCGGTTGTCCATCACCGGCATCAAGATACCACTCGGCTTCAAGATGCCCCAGTATTCAAGCATGGAGGGCTGTATCACCTGACCGGGACATGCGCCTACGCATAGATAACAGGCAGTGCAACTGCCGGTAAAATGGCCTATTCCTCTTGAACCAGGGGGAGTAACAGGAACCTTTCTTTCAACAGGTATGAGATTTTTCTTGTAAACAACAATCTTGTCCTGTGCCAGGGCATGTCTGACGGTCTTTGCTGCGACAACAAAAATCAGGGCCAGAAAGATCCTCCTGTTTTCTTTTAGCCTTTTGTCCGCGGTTATTTCACCGCGGTCAATTACCCTTTGATTTCCATACACTATTGCACCACTGGGGCAGGCATCAAGGCAGTTAAAACAGCAGACACACCTGCTGAAGTCAATGTCATTATTCGAAGAGTCAATACAGCATGACTTACAGACCCTTTCGCAAAGACCGCAGCCGGTGCAACGCCTTTTATCCACGTAAAATTTGAATGCCGACAAATATGATACCAACCCGAACAACGAACCAACCGGACAGATGGTATTGCAATAGAGCCTGCCCCCAGTCAATGAAAGCGTTGTTACAACCGCAAGAAAGAATGCCGTGTACAGCAGGACGGAAAGCTGGATAGGCTTGATTGTATGGGGCGCGATCGAGTAGTTGTCGAAATGCTCCAGGGTCAGGGCGGACAGGTTATTTAGACCAATGAAGACCGGCCTTGCGAGACATGTCATAATCCTCCCGAAATTGCTGAATGGATCCAGTATGGTGATAACGGTTATACCTGTTGCGACAAGGCTTAGGGCAGCGATAAACAGGATCGAATACCTCAAAAAATTGTGAGGCCTGCTGTACCTGAAATTTTTTCGGATCTTTCTCTTTACAAATGAAATAATGTCCATAAGGCCGCCCAAGGGGCAGAGAAATGAGCAGTACACCCTGCCGAATATCAACAGCAGGATGAAAACGATAATGAATCCGCTGAACGCCACACTGTAGATATTGATGAATTTAATAAGGGACGGGATGAACTGAAAAAACAGGGCTCCGCTTAAAATGGGGGAGGGGATTAAGCCAGTTAAGTCGAGAAAGACCATGGAGATGGCGGCAAAGAAACATAGAGATATCACCACCCTTATCTTCTTGGATAGTAACTTCTCAAAAAATTTGTGTGTGAGCGGGCAGGGGTGGGTGTCTGTT
>DIKH01000032.1:13765-14147 GCA_002424495.1 Desulfobacteraceae bacterium UBA5623 | reverse complement strand
CGACCATGGAAAAGGCAATAACCGACGTTCATTCAAAAACGCACAGAGACGTGACCGAAGAATACTGCCCTTTAGTCACTGTCTGCCGTGCTGCCGGATAGCGCATAAAATATGAGGGGGTAATATGTCTGTTATTACAATATTCAGCGGCAGCTTTTGNNNNTGGTCGAAGACACGGGATACAAGCTCATTAGCGACAAGGAGGTCGTCTCCGATGCAAGCAGGCTTTCCGGCATCGCAGAGACCAAAATCGAGCGGGCATTTACCGCAAGGACATCTGTGTTCAATAAATTCACCCATGAAAGGGAACATTCAATTGCCTACCTTAGGCTCGCCCTGGCTCAGATCCTATCCGTGGATCAATTGGTCATCTCCGGCTTTT
>DIKH01000032.1:13199-13693 GCA_002424495.1 Desulfobacteraceae bacterium UBA5623 | reverse complement strand
CTGAAAATGAGGCGATAAAACTGCTGCGCAAACAGGATGAAGATTGCGCCTCGTGGGCGCTTATCAGCCACAATCTCAACGATCCCTGGGACCCTTCAATGTATGATATTATCATGCCCTCTGACAAGATGACTGCAAAAGAGGCAGCGGATATCATCAAAGAAAACCTGGTTAAGGATGCGGTTCAGCCCACAGACGATTCCAAAAAGGCGGTGGGGGACTTTCTTCTTGCCTCCCGTGTAGAGGTGGCCCTGGTCCTTGAAGGTCATAACGTGGGGGTGACGGCTAAGGATGCAAGGGTCACTATCACCATTAACAAACATGTCCTGATGCTCGGCAGACTTGAGGAAGAACTCAANNTCCATTGCGGAAAAAATATCCGGTGTCAGGTCCATAGAAACCAAGGTTGGTCCTGACTTTCACAAAACAGACATTTACAGGAGGTATGATTTCGAGATGCCGTCAAAGATCCTGCTGGTGGATGATGAACGGGA
>DIKH01000032.1:13041-13163 GCA_002424495.1 Desulfobacteraceae bacterium UBA5623 | reverse complement strand
GGGCAGTCGGCCCTTGACCTTGTAAAGGATGATGAGCCGGACGTAATGATTCTGGACCTCAAGATGCCTGGCATTGATGGTATAGAGGTCCTGAGAAGGGTAAAAGAGACCCAACCGGAGAT
>DIKH01000032.1:0-12935 GCA_002424495.1 Desulfobacteraceae bacterium UBA5623 | reverse complement strand
AAAGAGGGGGTTGAGCGATTAGCTTGTAGATTTTGTGTGTAAGCGTTTTCATTAAAAAGGAATTATCACCTATCATATAAAAACGAGAATTCCAATAACTTTCTATCTTCATTGAGCTAATCCCGCCATGGCGGGACTAAAAGCCGGCAGCTAACCGCTTATCTTGTGTTATCATATGTCCCTGCTTGAAAAAATTAAACCGAAATTCTGGGATTATCAGCATGTGCCCGGCGGCCCTGCAAAGCGGCTGGTCAACTTTCCCCTCATGTGGAAGGTGTCCATCCTTGTAACAGCCGCTGTCTCGCTAGGCCCCCTTATATTCATTACGATTGTAGATTACAATGTTACCAAACGTTCCATTGAGTCAGAAATTCTTTTGCGCACGGCCAGGACCGGATCCAACACCGGACGATCTGTCTCCTTTTTTCTTGAAGAGCGCAGGTTGTCGCTGGATTTTATTGCACGCGACAATGAGCTGGAAGAGCTGAGCAATCCTGGCAGGCTTAACTCGATTTTACAAAATCTGCGAGAGGGCTTCGGTGAATTTACCGATCTCGGCGTTATAGATTCCTTCGGCAGACAAACTACTTACGTAGGGCCATACGGCCTTTTAAACAAAGATTACAGCGATCAGGATTGGTACATGCAGGCGGTGAAAAGCGGGTTGTATATAAGCGATGTCTTCATGGGCTACCGCAAAGTGCCTCATATGGTCATTGCAGTCAGGCGCGATCTGCCGGGGGGGATCTTCTTTGTTCTTCGGGCCACCCTGGATATCGGCCCTTTCCAAAGTGTTCTTTCAAACCTTGAACTGGATCGTTTGGGTGATGCCTTCATTATAAACCATGAGGGAATTCTCCAGACATCGTCCAGAGAGAATGGCAATGTCCTCGAAAAAGCGCCCCTGCCCGTACCGGCATACTCTTCGCAGACCGAAGTTATCGAGGGGAAGAACACCAAGGGGCAGGATATTGTTATTGGCTACAGGTACATAGATAAAACGCCCTTTATATTGATGCTCGTCAAAAAAAAACAGGCGCTGGTGGAGTCATGGCAAAAGACCCGTCTTGAACTTATAGGTTTTCTGATCGGCAGTGTCGTGCTTATAATGGCTGTAATAGTCGGCATATCCACTTACCTTATAAACAAGATGTACCTTGCCGATGAAAAAAGGATTATGATCCTCCATGAGATGGAATATGCAAACAAAATGGCCTCCATAGGCCGCCTGGCAGCCGGTGTTGCGCACGAGATCAACAATCCCCTGGCCATCATCAACGAAAAGGCAGGACTGATAAAAGACCTTTTCACACTGAAGGACGATTATGGCAAGGACCAGAAACTCATAGGGATTATAGACTCCATCATCGACTCAGTCGCCAGATGCGGAAGAATAACCAAACGTCTTTTGAGATTCGCAAGACACATGAACTTCAGTATTCAGGCCATCAATCTGGAGGAGGTAATACACGAAGTCCTTGATTTTTTGAATAAGGAGGCGGAATATAGATCAATTGCGGTTTCGGTTGTGGTCCAAAACGATATCCCTGCATTTGAAAGCGACAGGGGCAAGTTGCAGCAGATATTTTTGAATATTATAAACAACGCATTTGCTGCTATGAGCGATGGCGGACATCTGGATATAACCGCTGAAATGAAGGGCCGGGACTCCGTTTCGATTGCCGTCACCGACGATGGCTGCGGCATACCAGAGGCAGACCTGCAACACATCTTTGAGCCGTTTTTCTCTACCAAGACCGGACAGGGCGGCACAGGCCTGGGGCTTTCCATTACTTACAGTCTTGTACATGAAATAGGCGGGGGCATCAGCGTGCAAAGTGAGGTGGGCAAAGGAACGACCTTTATCATTACCTTGCCCCTTACAAGTGAAAAAATGGAGGGGGAGTCAGATGCGCGTATTACTGGTGGATGATGAGGAGGAACTGGTCGTTACCCTGGCGGAGAGACTGGCCATCAGGGGGATTGACGCAGACTGGGTGACGAGCGGGGAAGACGCATTGAGCAAGGCCGAGACCCAACACTATGACCTGTCAGTGCTTGACGTAAAAATCCCCAGAATCAGCGGGATCAATCTGAAAAAAGAACTGGAGAAAAAGAATCCTCACATGAAGTTTATATTCATGACCGGCCACGGCTCGGAAGATGACTATATTGCCGGTACTGAAGAGGCAGGGTCTGAATTCTATCTTGTTAAGCCGGTGGATATCAGGACACTGATAGAAAAAATGAATACTGCTCTAAATTCCGCTGGAGGTTCAATATGAGCATTGATCTAAACGAAGTCTTTGAGTCGGGTCTCCAATATTTCGGAAAGATGACGGCATCTATCTCTCATGAGATCAAAAATGTCCTTGCCATTATAAACGAGAATGCAGGGCTGATGGAAGACCTTGCACTTATGTCAAATAAAGGAAAGCCTCTGGATCCCGAGCGGTTAGCAACCCTTGCCGGAAAGATTATGTCACAGATTCAAAGGGCGGACGGCATTATCTTAAACATGAACACATTCGCCCACAGTGTTGATGAGTCCCAAAAACGCATTGACCTGGGCGATACCTTGGGCCTTGTAATCTCCCTTTCAAAAAGGTTTGCCTCTATGCGCGGAGTAGCGCTGGAACTGGCTCCTTCCCACGATCCCATAAGAATTACAGCAAATCAGTTTTTTCTTGAGAATATCGTATGGCTGTGTCTGGATTACGCGATGGATGCAGCCGGTCGTGGCAAAAGGGTTGTGGTCAGAGCCGAAAGGGCCAGTAATGCCATTTTGATCAGGTTGGCCATGCCAGACGGCCTAACCGGAGAATCAGGACGTATATTTCCAGGAAAGAGGGAGGAGGTTCTGGCGGGTATACTCTCTGGTGAATTGTCTGCCCATCCTGACAGGGGGGAAATAGTGCTCACGCTGCCGATAGAAGCTAAACATTAAACTTTTTAAGGAGGTATTATCATGAAGACACGTCTACTGCTGGTTGATGATGAAGAAGAATTTGTGCAGGCATTGTCCGAGCGTTTAAAAATACGTGATTATGATGTTTCCACATCGCTCAGCGGTGAAGATGCCCTTGTAAAAATTAAGGACCACAATTTTGACGTCGTGATACTGGATGTGGCCATGCCGGGCATGGACGGCATTACCGCCCTGCGCGAGATTAAGGCCATAAAGCCATTAACCGAGGTCATCATGTTAACCGGCCGCGCAACAGTAGAGACGGCCATTGATGGCATGAAACTGGGCGCCTATGATTATGTCATGAAACCATGTGATACCGAGCAACTGGTCTCCAACATCAACAAAGCCCACAAGAAAAAGGCCGAGCACGAAGAGCGCATCCGTGAGGCCAGGGTTAGGGAAATTTTAGTGTCCAGAGGGGCGTAAGACAGGGCGAAAAGAGAGGAAAGCATCATGTCTATTATCACCATATCCAGGGGCAGCTACAGCAGGGGCAAGGAAGTGGCCGAAGAATTGGCCCGAAGATTGGGCTACAAATGTATCTCACGGGAGATTCTGCTCGAGGTCTCGGATAAATTCCATATCCCTGAGATCAAGCTCGTTCGGGCCATTCACGACGCGCCATCAATCCTGGACCGGTTTACCCACGGAAAAGAGATGTATGTCGCCTTTATCCGCGATGTCCTCCTGCAACAGGTAAAGGATGACAATGTGGTTTACCACGGATTGGCCGGTCATTTCTTCCTGCAACAGATTCCGCATGTGCTCAAGGTCAGGATCATTTCCGACCTGGAAGACAGGGTGAAAGAAGAGATGAAACGGGAAGGCATCAATGAAGAAGAGGCGCGTTATGTCATAAAAAAGGATGACGATGAACGCCGCAGATGGGGGATGCATCTGTATGGCGCTGACACATGGGACTCCAGCCTGTACGATATAGTTCTGCATGTCAGGACAATGAAGGTGGAAGATGTGGTGGATATATTAGTGAATGCTGTGAGGCTTTCATGTTTTAAGACCACCCCCGAATCACAACAGATCCTTGACAACCTTGTCTTAACCAGCCAGGTCCACTCTATGCTTGTGAATCAGTTTGAAGTTGTAAATATTACGGTTAAAGACGGGGTTGCGTTTATTGACCTCAAGGCGGACCAGGCCCAGGAACAGGCGTTGGCAGACAGGATCGGGGAGATGATCAAAAAAATTCCCGGGATCACGGATTCAAGGATTCATGTCATTCCCCTGCCCACGGCCAGCGCACTTCATTCCGCATACAAGATCCTGCATTTTGACTAACGGTTCACGGGTTGCAAAAGAGTTACGGGTTGTGAAGTAGCTTGGTGGGGGTTTGGCTGCGTCATTCCGGTGCAGGCCGGAATGTGCATCTTACGAAGGACTGTTGGCCTGACACTGATGCGTCATGCGCCGTAATGACGTACCCCCCCCTCAACTCGCAACCCGTAAACCCGTGATGGGCTGAAATACCCTCTCCATGTGCCCTCTAGATTTTTTTTGCATCTCCTGCGGGCAACGTTTTTTGTTGTGCCTTTTTTTCTTTCCTCGCATTTACTATGCTGATAATTGCCACAATGCAAATCACTGCTATAAATATTCCAAAGACCAACGGGTTACTCTTAACAATTCCCAACAAATTTTCAACCATGACTAAGCCTCCAAAAAAATATAAGTTGCTAAGTTGTTGCCTGATCTTCCGGCTTTTTAAAGACACCTTTTTTGGGCAAAAAAAAGCCGCAATCTGACTGCTCAGATTGCGGCCCGACAACCAATTTTTCATGGAAATTAAACAACGCTCCAGGAAAAATATCCTCTAGAGATACTGATATACTCTAGACCCGAAAATTGTATAGTTTTTAAAATCAATCGTTACTTTTTTAACATAAACTCCTTCAGTCTGTCAAGTGCTTTTTGACAAACAATCAGGTACGGATAATAGCCTGCGTGTAAGGATCACACAACAATCTTTACCGCCACCCCGGTCTTGGACTCCAGTTCCTTTACGTGGTCCTCCACTTCACCACGGAACATCGCCTTTTCGAAAATCGTCCTCGTCTCGTGGCCCAGCATCAATAGATCTGCCTTCTCCTCAAGGACAACCGCCTTCAGGACTTCCATAACCGGCCCCTTTTTGACGACCTTTTTGGGGCTTACACCCTGGGACACGGCCAGTTCCCCGGCCATATCAACAATGTGTTCTCCCAGATGCACCAGAGAGTCTTCCACCCCTTTTTGTTTTGCTAAACCCCCTTTTAAAAACGAGGTGTCGGCGGCATAGACATATACAAGACGCGCACTTTGCTGCTTTGCCAATTTCGCGGCCTCAAGGGCCGCACCCTGGGCGTGGGCGGAACCGGTTACGCCGCATACGATACATTGGTAATTCATATCATTTCCTCCTTTGACCGTCTTTTCTACATTTCCACCAGCAAAAGCCACGCAGAACAGAATATTATTGTAACAAGCATTGGAACAAAGGCCACCTTGATGTAGTACATGAATGAAATCGGGTGCCCTGCCCTTTCCGCCATGCCGACGGTGACCACATTTGCGCTTGCCCCGATCATGGTTCCATTCCCACCCAGACATGCACCAAGGGCCAGAGACCACCACAAAATTCCTGATTCAGCGCCGGGAATAACGGTATTGAGATAGGCCACTATTGGAAGCATTGTTGCTGTAAAAGGGATATTATCTATGATGGCGGATGCAATTGCTGAAACCCAGAGGATCATCAGGATGGCCGCAACCAGCGACCCCTGGGAAAGGTCCTTGACCCAGTCGGCAATAACCTGGATAAGTCCGGTCTCCTCTGCCCCTGCCACGACGATAAACAGCATCATGAAAAATATCAGGGTGGGCCACTCGATTTCATGCTCAAGCATCTCCACAATATCCACCTTGCTGATTACAAGCAGGATGGTCGCCCCGAACATGGCGGCAATGCTGGGCTCCATGTGAAGCGCCCCGTGGATGATGAAAAGGAAGATGGTGATCCCCAGCAGGACGCAGCCCTGGGTCAGTAATTTCGCGTTGGTGATTTTGTATTCTTCCCTAAGATGGGAGATCATCTTGGAGATATCTCCGACCTGGGCCTTTAAGTATTCCTTTTTGTAATATAAGCAGAAGAAGATAACGGTGAATACCAGACATACGGCGCAGATCACGGTAAGATTCTGGACAAATTGGATAAAGCTCAACTTGGCATATGATCCTATCATGATATTGGGCGGATCGCCTATCAGGGTTGCAGTGCCGCCCACGTTGGAAGCGAAGACCTCGGGGAGCAGAAAGGCCACTGGGTTGATCTTGAGTGTCATGGCTATTTCTATGGTTACAGGAATGATCAGGAGCATGGTGGTCACATTATCAAGAAAGGCAGATGTCACAGCGGTAACCACCATCAGGATTGAAGCCAGGGCGAACACGTTTCCCCTGGCCAGCTGATAGCTTTTATAGGCCATCCACTGGAAGACGCCAGTCTTCTTCAGTACGCCCACTATGATCATCATCGCCATCAGTAGAAAAATCACATTCATGTCAATGGCGTGAATGGCGTCTTCAAATGTGAGGATCTCATAATCCGAGTTGAATGTGCCGGCAGTGTAAGTGAGGGTCAGGATAAGGGCCGCTCCCAGCAATGCAGCCAGTGTCCTGTGCATAAACTCAAATGCTATCAGGGCATAGACACCGGCAAGTATGAATGTTGCTATCCAAAATGCAGGTGTGATGCTGCGAGAGAGTGTGAGACTATGATGGGCAAGGAAATTGATTCCGCCTTCTTCGCAATCCCTTTCACGAACAATATTATCAAGAACAATATTTTCAACGGTCTTATAGCACGGTTTTTCACAGCTCATTTCGACCCTGGCCCCAGGTAAGAGACCTGATTGAACACGGATTTCCGCCTCATAACGGCCGGCCTTGGAAGTGGAAACCTCCTCAGTCAGTTCCACTGCCTTCCCATTAATGCTGAAATGAATTTTTACCTCTTTGATGGGTTTTCCCTGTGCGTTGGTAATGGTCCCGGATACAATCAGCAGATCTGTAGGTCCTGCATCAGTAAGCTTTTCTTCGGCGGTTGCACTTAATGCGCTGCCCCAGATTATAGTTAAGAATAACATCAATAACATTATGCTCTTTTTCATCTTATCTTTCTTGCTCCTTAGTGTAGTTATCTATGTCTTCGAATGGATCGGCCTGTTTCTGGCAATAGTTAAAGACCGGACACATATTACTCTGTGCCAGTTTTCTCTGGGACGCTTATTAACCCATATCCTTGTTTGAGTCAAGAGGTCTGGATCAAAAAATTGGAAGTGGGACTTTTGATATGAGCCTTACCCCTGAGAAAAGGTGTTACCGGCCCCCAAACCGGGGGCCGATTTCACATAGAAGATATCAAGATTTTATTTAGCCAGGATGGGCATGCCAAACCAGGGCCAGATGGTCACAATGGCAATGGCCAGTATAATCAACAAAGCAATGCTCATTATAATGCCATGCTTAAAAAACTCACCAGTGGTGAACTGGTGAGACTCATAGGCGATTGCATTGGGAGCAGCGCCGATCAGGAGCAAAAAAGGCATGCCGGCAGTCACCAGCGATGCGTAGAGAATTACGTCCGGGGCAACTCCCAGATACTTTGCTATGACCAGGGAGACCGGAAGTGATATGGCGATGGCGGCAACATTCATGATAAAATTGGTCATCACCAGTACAAATAAGGCGATGCCCATGACAAAGACCATCCAGGGGGCCTTCTGAAACATGATCAGCCAGTTTACGGCCATCCACTGGGCAGCTCCTGTCTGCCAGAGACAGAATCCGATGCTCATTGCGCCGCTGAAGAGCAGGATAATATTCCAGGGGATGTCTTCCAGCTCATTTACAGTTAAGACTTTGAAGATGAAGAAAAAAAGCGTTGAGACCAGCATAATGGCGGCCCTGTCCAGGGGCTTCAAGGCTGGTATGAATGATTGAAGTCCCATGACCAGCACGACCAGAATGACACAGATAACAACAAAGATCTCATTTCTGGTTATTGGTCCGAGGCCTGAGGAAAGTTCTTTTACCTTTTCCTTCAGTCCTTCAATACGATCCTTTTCCGGTTTGAGGAAGATGCGCAGATAAACCCAGATCAGAAAGACCATGACCCAGCCCACAATGAACATATACATGGTGAGATCAAAGAACCCCACATCACGGCCTGTGAACTCCTTGAACATTCCTGCGGCAGCCGGGCCGCGTGCGGCCCCGAGCATGGTTATGATACTGCCTGCCCCTGCCGCATAGGCCATCCCGATAAACAATGATTTTCCGAACTTAGTCTGTTTGTCCCCCTCTCCGTATAGATCGTTGATGGCTATAAGTATGGGAAAGACCGTGGCCGCCGCCGCGGTGTGAGCCATAAAGTGGGCAAGGCCCGCCGTCACGACGAGACAACCCAGAAGGATCAAGGTCGTCCGGTCGCCCACGACCGAAAGCATCTTGTAGGCAAGACGCTTGGTCAATCCGGACTTGGTAAACGCCAGCCCGACTACCACTGACCCGAAAATAAACATCACCGATGGATCCATGAAATCCCGAAATGCGTCCTTGGCGGTTCTTATGGCAAAGAGTGCCTGCATCACGCCTATTGCGATACTGGTTACGCCGATCGGGAGCACTTCAAATACCCACCAGATGCCTGCCATCAGAAAGAGGGCGATAGCGGCCTTACCCTCACGAGTGAGCTGAAATGCCTTGCCTGTGGGATCAACCGCCTCTTTCCATGGCGGCATGAAATATATGATTAAAAAAAGTGAAAGTCCTAACAAGATAAAAAATACACGTTTCCAATCCAGTTTTTTTTCAGTTGCTGCCGACATTACTGATTTCCTCCTGCAACTCTGGTCCGTTCCGGCCAGGTTTTTCTATAGCTTACAAGCCTTGACCTGCGCGCAGACCTCATTAAAGACATCACTCAACCTCAAGATACCGATGATATCCCCGCCACGGGTGACCAGCAAGGATGCCAGGTGCCCCATGACAAGCTGATGAATGGCTTGATCAAGGGTTGCGTTTTCATCAATATATTCAGCATCAGAAAGGGTCTGCATCAGATCCCTGACATTCACCTCCGCCGCCTTTTTGCACAGGTCTTCTAAGGCTGTCCTGAAAAGGCCGTAGTTGGTCAGCATGGACTTGATAAAATCCGGGCTGAAACCGAAGCGGGAAGTCTCCTTTAAGTCTCCGATGTGCTTGTACTGAGGCTCGATGCCCCTCAGTATGGACCATCGGGTGAGCTTTCCAATGACCTTGCCGTTTTTGTCGCACACCAAAATGGCTGCGTGTTTTTCCCGGTCAGGTTCAATACCCTGCCTGGCGGACTCAAGAGCAATCACCGCGTCGTAAAGAGTGGCATCTTCCTGAACCGTTGCATAATCATTCAAAGGAACCATCCGTTCCTTCACCTTTATATCCTGCATATAAACCTCCTGAACAAAAAAAGGGCTTCCCCCTGACCTGTGTGAACCTTGACAAACCCGTAAAAAGTCCTCCAACCGTCATGCCGGACTTGATCCTGGATCCAGAACTTATTGAAATGACTGGATTCCGGCCTTCGCAGGAATGACGAAAGATGGTGTTTTTCGACTTTTTACGGAACCATCAACCTTAGTTTCCGAAAAAACCTTTAGCTTAGATAAAGCCTAAAAATGGTTTAAAAGCACTCATCTTCCGCAGGCCTCTCGGATCTTTTTAAGAAGATCCTCCAGCTCGCATGGTTTGGTGAGATAGTCATATGCCCCATGTGTCAATCCTTCCCGAGCCGCCTTTTCCGAACCATGACCGGTGAGCATAACCACAGGCAGCTCCGGGATCATCTTTTTAATAATCTTCAGGACCTCTATCCCGTCCATGTCTTCCATTTTAAGATCCAGGATGACAACATCAAAGTCCTGCTTGCGCAAGGTCCGTATGGCCTCGCCCCCGCTCAGGGCAAACGTCACAAGCATACCCCTCTTGGTCATCCTCTTGGAAAGGACACTGACATATCCTTCCTCGTCATCCACCAGGAGGAGCCTGATGGGTGCGGGCTGAATTTGCTCACCATTAACCATCAGCCTTACACCTATCCGCGGCCGCGCGTGACGATTTCAGAAATGCGCGCCTGCCGGATCTTTTCTTCATGGCTGCCTTTTTTGACCTTTGCCACTTTGACCTTTTCCATAAGCTTGTCAATTTCACAAGGTTTCATCAGATAATCAAAGGCGCCCAGTTTCATGCCGTCAATGGCCGTCTCTACAGTGGCATGACCGGTGAGCATGATCACCTCAACCAGGGGATATCCTTTTTTGATCTCTCTTAAGGTGTCAATGCCATCCATGCCGGGCATCTTCACATCCAAAATCACTATATCAATCTTGGGTTCCTTTGCCAGAACTTCCAGTGCCTCGTTTCCGCCGAAGGCGGACATTACGGTAAGATCCCTTTTGCTCAGGCGTTTGGTCAGGGCCTCAACAAAGGGGACTTCATCATCCACCAACAGCACGACTGCTGAACTCATTTTTTCCCTCCTTATCTTCTATCCATAACGGTCTATCTTTACCCAATATCTGGGTTATGCTCAAATATTAATCCTCTTTCTTCGCCCTGAATGGAAGGCGCACATGGAAGGTGGTTCCCATGCCCACGGCGCTATTTACACTGATTTCACCGTCAAGTTTTTTTATGATTCCATAACATATTGATAAACCCAGTCCCGTGCCCTTACCGACCGGCTTGGTGGTGAAAAAGGGGTCGAAAATCCTGCCCAGGTTTACCTTGGGAATCCCTGCTCCTGTGTCCGCCACATCCACCACCACATATTTGCCCTCCGTCCTGGTGGTGACCTCGACTGTGCCGCCACTGGCCCCTATGGCGTCAACGCCGTTATTGATCAGGTTTAGAAATACCTGCTGCAATTCAGAGGGCGAGGCCAATACAGGGGGCAAATCCCCGGCAAAATTTTTGTTGATCTTAACGTTGCTGTATCTTGCCCTCTGTTCGCAAAGACTGATGATCTCTTCCAGGAGTTCATTCATATCCACATGATGTTCATGAGGGTCGGTCTTTCTGGCAAAACTCAGCAGCTTATGGGTAATCTCCTTGCAGCGAGCCCCCTGGGTCCTGATCTGTCGCAGGGCACGCTTCAGTTCCTCCAGGTTTTCATCTGTGGGGAAATCAGGTTCGGCAAGTATATCATCTATCCAGCCAGCCTCTTCAACCATAACTGCCACAGGGTTATTGATCTCATGGGCGATCCCGGCAGCAAGTTCTCCCACTGACGCCAGTTTTCCGGCCTCGATCACCTGCTCGTTCATTTTGTCCCGTTCCCTGTCACCCCATTTGATCCGCTTGACCATCCTGCGCGTCATTACGACGATCTGGACGAAAATGGCAAAGCACCCGCCAAAAAGGATCAGAACCGCCAAACGACGGGCCTGGTAAAGGTCTTTGAAGGCATCTTCACTGTTTTGCTGAAAGACCAGTATCCAATCGCTGTTTTTAAGCGGTGACATTACATAAATAAAACCTCGGCCGAAAAAATCCACATCTTCCGTTACCGTAACACTGCTAAGAGGGACTCCACCAGTAGCCGCGGCGCCTGGGTCAGACAATCCTCCAACAACCGGCGGCGTCGAGTAGATCTTTACGGGTGATTCCGTAAGGAACCGTAGAAAAAACTCATTTCCTCTTGATGGCTTAACCCTGGGCGTGGTCTGAAACTCCCCATGCCGGTTCATGATGAAGGCAGAACCTGTCTCACCTATTCGGATATTTTCCACCAGGGAATTAAATGCGACAAAATCAATTGTAGCCCGTAGAACCCATTGTCTGCCGTCGCTCTCACGTTTTGCCGTCACGATAAAATGGGGTTGGTTTCTCAACCCCATGAAGACATCACTGATAAAATAATCGCTGTTGATGGCCTTCTTGAACCAGTCAGCGTCGGCGTAGTTGGCCTTGAGCAGTTGAAAAGGTCCGGCATAAGCGATCTGGCGTCCATCAAAATCAACCACCCCCAAATCTACAAAGACTCCGCCATATACGTCCTGAAGGGTCGACAGCCTTTTTTGCACAAACTTCTCATTACTTAAGTCTTCAAGGCTGTTATGCTGGGCCATCACACGGATATAGGACAGCTTTTCATATAAAAACGCATCAATATTCTGTTCGTGTTTCTGGACCAGTTCCCTCAGGTGATCAATTGCTTTTTCCCTGTAAGAGGTTTGGAAATGGTAGCCGACGATTCCGCCGAAGAGTATAAGGGGAAGAAATGAAACAAGCATAACAGAAATCACCATCCTTCTGGTCAATGCACGATAATATTCCGATGCTTCCATTTCTCCAACTTCCCTCAATGAAGGTTCTGATGATAAAAGGGACGAGAGGGCAATGTTTTACTTTTGGGGGTGGAATTTATGGGGTTTCATCCTCTTTGTCAAGTTTTCTATAAAAAAGTCCATAAAAATCGAGAAGATATAATCAACTGAGCGGTCAGTCAGTAATTGTGTCTGTGCATAAAAGGCCGATCGGCACAATTAACCTTTTTTCTTGCTTATCACCCTGATATCTCCGATCTTTGTAGATGGATACTGCCCATTTTCATCTTTTTCAAGGTACTTTACCATATCCCATATGGTATTGAGGGCAATGGTTACACCAACGAGGGCCTCCATCTCAACACCGGTGCGGGCATGAGTGCGCACGCTGCACCTTGCCTCGATGGAATTATCTGAGACATCGAAGACCACCCGCACCATGTCAAGAGGTATCTGATGACAGTGAGGAATGAGCAAATGTGTCTGCTTTGATGCATTCATCGCTGCAACTTCCGCCACAAGAAACGGGTCCCCCTTTTGGATCTGTCCCTGTCTTATCTTCTCTATAGTGTCCGCAGATAGATAAATCGTGCCGCCGGCTTCTG
>DIKH01000367.1 GCA_002424495.1 Desulfobacteraceae bacterium UBA5623 | reverse complement strand
ATCCTCGAAATACTCAATGTATTTCTGTGGTTAAAATTTTCGTCTTTCTTGATTTGGCACAAAATTGAGCATTTTTCAAAGGTCTCCCTGGCTTGAGCTTGAGCAGAATTAAACGTTTTGAAACCGGCTATCTACCGTGAAATGGATGGTTTAACATGATGTGTGTATTCAACAAACTGATTCGAGTGGTATACCCTGCACTCATCTATTTGGCGTTTTGTCACCCGATTTATGCGGAGGAACCCTTGTCAGGCCATTTGGCGCAGGAGGATATTTATCCGGGCCGGGATAAAGATGGCATTCCGGATACTGAAGAGATCACCGGGGACATCTTCGGGAAAAAAAGCAGATGGTTTCATCCTGAATTGTCGTTATCGGAGGAATACTCCAATAACATCCTCAATACCCGCTCTGACAAGGAAAGCGACTATATTACAAAAATATCGCCGACCCTGTGGTTTTGTCTGCCAGGGCGGGACGAGAAGATCTCACCTGCCGTCATATCAACATCCATCCCCGGGGGAGAGGAATTGAGCAGCCTCGGTTCAGAATTTACAGGCAGAATGCTGACCTACGTGCTGTATAATTTCGAGTCGGAAATCTATGCCGAAAATTCCGGTGAAAACGTAGACAGCCACAATCTGGATGCACGGTTTCAGTTAAATCTTAAGAGCGGGCACTCCCTGGGCGTTTCCAACACGTTTATGCGATCCTATGATACCCCGGGGACAGGCGTGTCAACTGAACTGGATCGATACAGAGATAATCTGGCCAAGGTCTTCCTGAATCTTATGATCAGCGAACGGCTTAGGATCACCGGGGATTATTCCCATTTTTATTTGAAATATGATGCTGATCGGAATGCCGGAAGAAACAGGTATGACGACACGTTTTCGTCTTATATTTTTTTTCATTTATTTCCAAAGACTGCCGCCCTTATCGGTTGTGAACTGACCAATATCAATTATGAGGAAGAGACGAGGATTGACAGCCCTATTTCTGATGGCCGGGAACAGCGCTATTACGCGGGCCTGGACTGGCAGATCACTGCAAAATCCAGAGGAAGGCTCAAGTCTGGGACAAGCATCAAGACCTTTGATGATTCATCGATGGATAAGGACAGGGAGTATCTCTTTGAACTCCAATTATCCCACCAGTTCACACCCAGGACATCATTGGTCCTGAATGCATACAGAAGGCCCTCTGAGAGTACCATTAACCAGGCCGCCTACAGCCTGAAATATCAGGCTGGATCGGTTTTAACCCACCGGATCACGCACAAGATCAGCGGCAGTCTGGAATGTGGATATACGAATGAAAAATTCAAAGGGGACTTGATCTATGGGCCTGGGAAAAAAGAACGAAAGGACGATTATTTTTCCGCCGCACCGTCCTTAAACTACCAGATCAAAAGGTGGTTATCTACAGGCCTTTATTATGTTTATGAAGAAAGGGAATCTAATTTCAGCGATTTTTCCTACAGCACCAACACGATTTCGTTGATGATGAAGGCGACACTGTAATTTTGAATTCTAACTTATGAATTTTGAATGAGTAAGCAGTGAATGGCGGTCTTTTTGATTGCTGCTCATTGCCTTGACTTCTATTGATATCGTGGATGAAATGGTTTTTTCATCTAATTCAACATTCAAAACTCAAAATTCAAAATTAACTAAAGGATGAAGGACGAAGATGAGATTTAGATCAGCAACTCTATTATTTGTGGTGATGTTATTCGGAATCACTCCCTCTGCCCCGGCCCAGGATTATCATGTGGGAGAGGGAGACATGCTCAAAATTACAGTTTATGATCATGAAGATCTGACGACCACCGTAAGGGTGAGCGGAGACGACACCATCGACTTTCCTTTGATCGGCCAGGTTCGTGTGGCCGGGATGAAGGCATCGCAGGTGGCCGATTCCATAACGAAACTGCTGGCTGATGGTTACATCATTAACCCGCACGTAACCGTGTTCGTGGAGGAATTCAGGAGCAAAAAGGTGACGGTTCTGGGACAGGTCATGTCCCCGGGTCTGTACGAACTCAGGCAGCACACATCTATCCTGGAACTTATCTCAAAGGCCGGAGGACTTTCAAAGGACGCCGGCAACGAGGCGACCATCAAGCGGAAAAAAAATGATGCCGACAATAGAAAAGATATTATCCGCATTGACCTCAAAAAGCTCATTGAAAAAGGTGACATGGCCTTAAACACAGAGATCCAGGATGGGGATATCGTTAACATCAAAAAAGCGGAATTGGTTTACGTAAACGGACAGGTCCGCTCTGCCGGAGCCTATAAATATGAAGAAGGGATTACCGTTATCAAAGCCATAACCATTGCGGGCGGCTTGTCCGAAAAGGCCGCACCGACCCGGGTCAAGATCATCCGAAAAGCGAGCGGCAAAGAGGAAGTGATTTGCGATGTAAAGATGGATAAATCGCTCATGCCGGACGATATTATCGTGGTGCCGGAAAGTTATTTTTAATTATGAATTCTGACTTTTGAATTAAACACCCTTTAACTCAAAATTCAAAATTTAAAATTCAAAATTTTCTATTTCTCTTTTCAATTTAGAATTCAAAACTCAAAATTCATGATTCCCTAAAGGATGAGCAGCATGAACCAGGAAGATTCGTTTCCCGTCTATGAAAAGGAAATCCATATCAGAGATTATCTGCGGATTATCAGCAGACGAAGGCACATTGTGATGACCACTTTTTTGATCATACTTGCAATGGTCCTGATGGTGACATTTTTATCGGTCCCGCTGTACGAGGCCTCTTCCAGGATTGTGATCGAAAAAAAGGGGGCCGAACCTCTGGTTCAGGGTTACGGTTATGCGCATTTTGAACCGGAATTTTATAAGACCCAGGCGGAGATCATTAAGAGCAGTTCCGTGGCGCTCAAGGTTGTAAAGCAACTGAACCTGGAGGAGACCTACGATTCTTTTTTCAAGGATCGTACATCTGAAAAAACCTTTTTTTCACGGGAGAAAGCAACCCCTGCCGAGGATGATGGAAAGAGTGTGAAGGAGATAACTCTTGAGGAAGAAATCGCCCAGGATATCAGTGAGGGCGTCCGGATTTCCCCTGTACGGGACACGAAGGTTCTGGAAATCAGCTTCACATCCGAGAATCCGGTCTTTGCCCGCATGATTGTCAATGCAGTCATCCGCGCCTATGTGGAGCAGACCATTGAAATGGATATGAAATCTACGGAATACAGTATCAAGTGGATGACGGAAAAGGCCAATGAGGAACGGGCAAAACTTGAAAAGGCTGAAATCGCCTTACAGGATTATATGAAATCCAAGGATATTGTGACCATTGAAAACAGGGTCGCCATTGTTCCCGAGAAGCTCACCGATTTAAACAGTCAGCTGACCCTGGCCGAGGCCAGAAGGAAAGATCTGGAGTCACTGGCCAAAAAGGTCACAAACACGCGGGAATTTCTTGAAGATGCGGATTCAGTCATGAAGGTTTCCTCAAACTCGGATATGATCAACATCAGGCAGCAGATCCAGCAGGCGGATCAAAATGTCAGAGATCTTTCAAAAAAATATGGTTACAAGCACCCCAAAATAATCCGGGCCGTCACGGAGCTGGATGGCTTGCAGCAACAGCGGGCGCAAATCGTCAAACGGATTGTTCGTTCGGTCCAGAACGAATATGATCTGGCCCTGGAAAAAGAGACCGAATTAAAAGAACAACTCGAAAGGATGAAGGATCAGACCGTTGGCTTGAATGAAAAACTCATTCAATATGGAATGCTCAAAAGAGAAGTCGAGGCCAACCAGGTGCTTTATGATTCCCTGATCAAGCGAATTAAGGAAAAAGGCGTAACAGAACAGGTTCAGACAATTGACGTCTCTGTGTTGGATGGGGCAAAGGAACCGGCATTCCCATCAAAGCCGAACAAGAAACGAAATATCATGCTGGGGATTATCTTGGGACTATTTGGAGGCATTGGTCTTGCGTTCTTCATTGAGTATCTGGACAACACCATCAAATCGCCTGATGACGTGGAAGAAGAGTTTGGCGTTCCGGTTCTCGGAGTGATTTCTTTATGGAAAGATAAGGACAAGGACATTGAGAACGTCGTAGTGAAAGAACCCAACTCGCTGGTAGCGGAAAGCTACAGGTCTGTACGGACCGCCGTGGAGCTTTCCTCTGTCAATTCAACACATAGACGACTGGTCGTAACAAGCATTCTTCCCGGGGAAGGAAAGACCACTACCGCGGTAAATATTGCCGCCGCAATGGCCCGTGGTGAGAAAAAGGTTCTTCTCATAGACTGCGATTTAAGAAAACCCAGAATACATAAGATATTCAATCTGGACAACTCAAAAGGGGTCAGCACCGCTCTTTCCGGTTCCTCTGACCTGAAAATAGTGCGCAGGGGGCCATTGGACAACCTGGACATTATTCCCGCGGGCCCTGTTCCGCCAAACCCCTCCGAGCTGCTCGGTTCGAGCAAGTTCAGCAGGGTGATTGAAAATCTCTCCAAGACATATGATATTATTATCTTTGACAGCCCCCCTTCTCTAAGTGTTTCAGACAGTTTCCTGTTAAATAGTGCCCATCCAGAAATG
>DIKH01000154.1:12372-13654 GCA_002424495.1 Desulfobacteraceae bacterium UBA5623 | reverse complement strand
TCAATCATAGTATTGTTGATGGTGTTGGTCTTGCCATTGAAACGCCCGAGGGCATCCTTGTCCATTCAGGTGATTTCAGGATTGATTCCACTCCGGTGGACACCCAATTAACGGATTTAATCCGCTTTGCCCATTACGGTGAGAGGGGTGTACTGGCATTTTTCTCCGATTCCACCAATGCAGAGAAAGAGGGTTTTACCCTGAGTGAGAGCGCTGTCAGAAAGACCCTGGAAGACCTGTTCCAGGTTTGCAAGGGCAGGATAATTGTCGCCAGCTTTGCATCCAACATATCCCGCATCCAGCAGGTAATTGATCTTGCCGTCAAGTTTGGCCGCAAGGTGGTCCTTAACGGAAAGAGCATGATCACCAATGTGAACATAGCAAGACAGGAGGGATTTATAAGGCTACCCGAAGACATCGAGATCAGCATACGCCAGCTCAACCAGTATCCGGACGAGTCCATCACCGTGATCACCACGGGAAGCCAGGGCGAGCCGATGTCAGCACTGGCCAGGATGGCCAGGGGTCAGCACAAAGGCATAAAGATCAAACGCAATGACACTATTATACTCTCATCGAGATTTATTCCCGGTAATGAGAAGACCATTACCTCCATCATTAACAGCCTTTACCGTATGGGTGCGGACGTGGTCTATGAAAAGGTCTCTGATATACACACATCCGGTCATGCAAAGAGGGAAGAGCTCAAACTGATGCTGCGCCTGGTAAGGCCAAGGTTTTTCATACCGATTCATGGTGAATACAGACACCTCGTAAAACACAGCCAATTGGCCCTTGACATGGGAATGTCCGAAGATAACGTATTAATTGCCGAAGATGGTGATGTAATATTCTTTGAAAACCAGACGGTCCTGCTGGAATCCCCGGTTCATACAGGAAGGACAATTGTGGACGGAAAAGGGATCGCAGATGAGGGGGATATTGTCCTCAAGGACCGCAGAAAACTGAGCGGACATGGGGTGGTCATTGTCCTGGTTGTAGTGGATGAACAAACAGGGTTTATTGTCTACGGTCCGGATATTATACCAAGGGGTGTTGTCTTTGAAGACCAGGCAGGACTCAGTCTTGAAGACGCCAAGTCTGTTGTGCTTGAGGCCTTTGAGGAATTTGAGCGATCCACGCCCATCGAGTGGGCGGATGTGGAAGCGGATATCAGGCGGAGGCTCAAGAGGTTTCTGTATAACGCCATAGAGAAAAATCCCCTGATACTGCCGATTATAATACCGGTGTCATAACAGCAACCCGTAACTCAATGTCATTA
>DIKH01000154.1:4368-12230 GCA_002424495.1 Desulfobacteraceae bacterium UBA5623 | reverse complement strand
ATATTCGATATTGGTGTTCACTTAACCATGCAGCAATGAAAATCCTGAAGAATTCGACATGCTCTTAACTTAATGACTTTAATCCGCAATTAACAATTAAGGTGTAGCTTTGGCCAGTAAATCAAACAAAAAAGAAGAGCCCAAGAGTTCTGCCCATCCGATCAGGAGAGAGATCAAGGGGCTGGTGTTCCTGGTCATTGCTATCGTCTTATGCGGCAGCCTTCTGTCATATAACCCTCAGGACCCGCTGTTGTGGAACAAGGCGGGCTCATTGGCAAAGGCGCATAACCTTTTCGGCGCCGTCGGCGCGCATCTGGCCGGTGGCTTTTTTGCCCTCCTGGGGTTTTCCTCCTTTTGGCTGGTGATCGTGTTGGTGGTCCTGGCCATCCTTTCCTTCAGGGGCCAAGCCCTGTCGTCCTCTGTCAGGAGTATGACAGCCGCTGTTGCACTGCCTGTTTCCTTTTCCGGGATACTCAATCTACAATTTTTGAACGTTGTCAGCTACAAGGGCCATTTTATGCAGGCAGGAGGTCTTGTCGGTTATTACACGGCCAGATGGACCGGTGATTTCTTAAACCAGTTTGGCGCATCTGTCTTTCTCGTGGCGGTTTTTGTCATCTCCCTTATGTTGATATCCCATATCTCCATCGGCCTGTTTTTTTCCAGAATAGGGATATGGTTCTTGTTGCTGTCCCGGAGTATCAGTGAGGTATTCAAGAAAAGGAAGGAGCGTAAGAACAGGGCCATAAAGACAATGGCGGCCAAGGAAAAGAATAAATCAAGGCCAAAGGTTCGAATAATCGAACCTAGGATCGAAACTGTCAAAAAACCCCAGCAGCAACAATTTTCTTTTATGAACAATGCCGGTGAATTCAAACTTCCGCCCCTTGATCTGTTGCAGGACCCGCCTGAAAAAAAGAATCTCGCCATACAGCGTGAAAGCCTTGAGATGAACGCCAGACGTCTTGAAAAAAAGCTGGAAGACTTTGGTGTGCATGGTGAGGTCAAGGAGATTCTCCCCGGGCCTGTGATAACCATGTATGAATTTAAGCCTGCCCCAGGGGTGAAGATAAGCAAGGTTGCAGGGCTTGCAGATGATCTTGCACTCACCTTGCGGGCGCCAAGCATAAGGATCGTCGCCCCCATACCGGGAAAGGCGGCAATCGGTATTGAAATCCCCAACAACCAGAGGGACATCGTTTATTTAAAAGAGGTCCTGTCGGACGATGCCTTTACCTCGTCTGATCTGAAGATCCCCATTGCCCTTGGAAAGGACATCACCGGATCCCCTGTAGTGACAGACCTGACCAGAATGCCCCATCTCCTGCTGGCGGGCGCTACTGGAACAGGAAAAAGCGTCTGCATCAACACCATAATAAACAGCATACTGTTCAAATCTTCCCCTGAAATGACCAAACTCCTGATGGTTGACCCCAAAAGGATCGAGCTGACCGTATACCAGGATATCCCTCACCTTCTCCATCCCGTGGTCACACAACCAAAGGACGCTACAAAAGTGCTCAAGTGGGCGGTGCAGGAAATGGAAAGGCGTTATATGCTCCTTTCAGACAGGGGGGTTAGAAATATTGATACCTACAACAAAAAAACAGTCAAGGCGCCAAAAGGAGATGACTCAGGGGGGATTGATAAGCACCTGCCCTATATTGTAATCCTGATAGATGAGCTTGCAGACCTGATGATGGTCTCGTCAAAGGAGGTGGAGGAATCCATTACCAGGCTGGCCCAGATGGCGCGCGCAGCAGGAATACACCTGATCCTGGCGACGCAGCGGCCCTCGGTGGATGTCCTGACAGGCATCATTAAGGCAAATTTCCCAACCAGGATATCTTTTCAGGTTTCATCCAAGGTGGATTCCAGGACTATCATAGACGGCATCGGGGCGGAGCATCTGTTGGGAGATGGAGATATGTTGTTTCTGCCGCCTGGCGTGGGGAGGTTAACCAGGATCCATGGCGCCTTTGTTTCAGAAGAAGAGGTGAAGGACGTAACCGGTTTTCTGAGAAAGCAGAAAAAACCGGATTACGACACTACAATCCTTTCCGTTGCTGACAAGGATGACGATTCAGGGGAAGGGGGCCTGGATCATGATGAAAAATACGAAGAGGCGGTGGAGGTTGTGCTAAAAACCGGCCAGGCCTCAATTTCAATGTTGCAACGCAAACTCAGGGTGGGATACAACAGGGCGGCCAGGATGATAGAGGTGATGGAGAATGAAGGGATTGTCGGCCCCTCAGACGGTGTCCGGCCAAGGGATGTTTATGGCAGAAGGGGAGCTTAAGATGATAAAAATAATTTTACTTTGTCTTATTTGTTGTTTGAATGCAGGGGCAGTGTTAGCAGAGGGCGATCTGGACTCCATCCTTGGTGGCATCCAAAAAAACTATGGCGATCTACCAGGCCTCACACTTTCATATCAGCGTGAAGTAATCACAAAGTCCATGAGCATGATGGGAGGGCAGATCAAAGGGGATCTTGCCTCGGGCCGTATGTATTTTAAACCGCCTAATCTTTTAAGGCTCGAACAAGAGACACCAAGGCCTGAGACAGTCATATCCAACGAGGAAACGCTCTGGTGGTATCAGCCAGACAAAAAATGCGTATATAAATACCCTGCCAAGGAATTCGGCAAGGAGATGAGGCTGCTGTGTGATATTTTCCGTGGCCTTATAAAGGTGGAGGAACGTTTTGAGGTTAAGATGCTTGATCGCAATCAAAAAGGAGAAAATCAGATAGGGCTGACGCCAAACCCGCCCTGGGAGAGCATTGATCGCATAATACTCACTGTGTCGGATGACAATAAGATCAGGCTGGTGGGTATTCACTACCAGTTAGGTGGCGTAACCATGTTTACACTCAATGATGTAAGCGCCAAAAAGGATTTTGAAGAAGACTATTTCAGTTTTAGTGTGCCTGAAGGGGTGACGCTGATTGAAGAGAATAAGTAGTGCTCTAAGATTTCATGAAATCATCGAAAAGAAAGACAACAATATCTCCAACACTTCTAAATAAGATATCAGAGCTGGAACAAAGGGCCTTAAGCCAAGGCATTGAGGTCCATTATGATCTCATGGAGGCGGCAGGCCTGAAGCTCAAAGGCGGGCTCTGTAAGATAAAGGGGGAGTATCATCTGTTTATTGACAGGCGAAAATCCGCAGCAGACAAGATAGAAATCCTTCAGGATTATGTAGATAACCCCCTGCCCAAGGATGTCCCGGAAAATGTCATAGAAGATGCCCCCGAAGACAAAATCCCTGATAACGGCTGATTAATTTTCACCGCACAACAGTCACAACTTTTTATCCTTTTGAGGTTATTTGAAAAACCGTCACCATAAAAATTGCGGCCATCAGAATAAACCGGCAACCTTTTCTGACAATCATTTGGATCGCCCCAATCTATTTCTCATCTCAGCCTCAACAGGCTCCAAGGCACGAAATAAGGCATTCGGCATCCGATTGCCGCTTCTTGGATATCCGGCAATCAGCCTGGCCATGATTGCCGCCCTGACCCCGGATAGGTTCAATATCCGTCTTGTAGACGAGACAAATGAACCTGTTCCTTATGGAGAAAACTGCCATTTGGCCCTGATTGTCGGGCTTACCCACCATATGCCGAATGCTTATCTTATTGCCGATCGTCTGAGGTCGGAAGGGACAAAGGTGATATTAGGCGGATTTCATGTAACAGCTCTGCCTGACGAAGCCCTGGAGCATGCTGATTCTGCGATCCTTGGAGAGGCGGAAGCCATATGGGAAGAGATTCTTGAGGATTTTTCCAGAGGAATTTTAAAGCAAAAATATCTCGGCAGGGAGACAGACATCGCCCGTCTTCCGGTAATAAGGCGTGACCTGTTTAACAAGAAATTCTACCATCCGGGGGAAATCATTGAAACCACCAGAGGCTGTGCAGTCGGATGCCTATTTTGCGGCGTTCAGAATTTTTTCGGCAGAAGGTTCAGGGCGCGGCCTCCTGAAGCCATTAGAAAAGAGTTGATGGCGCTCTTCGGCCAAAGGCCTCCCCAGGCAGGGTGGAAAACCTGGCTGGCGCAGCACTGGCACCCTGACATCCCCTATTTTATTGAAAGACGCCTGCTCTATGTGATGGACTCCAATTTTATTTCAGATCTGAATAATGCCCGTGCCGTATTACAGGTATTTAAGGACTGCGATATCAGGTGGTACGGCCATGCAAGCTTTAACCTCACAAGGAATGATTCCATGCTGGACCTTATGGCCGAATCAGGCTGCATCGGCATTAACATCGGTTTCGAATCTTTATCTCAAGAAGCAATTGATTCCATGCATAAATTCCCAAACAGGACAGATGAATATGCAGATTCTATTCGCCGCCTTCATGAACGCGAAATCGGTGTTATGGGCACATTCATAGTCGGCTTTGATGAGGATACTCCCGCGGTTTTCGACCAGCTCGCAGAATTCGTTATTCAAACCCAACTGGAGACCGCCTTTATCCTGACCCTCACTCCCCTTCCTGACACCCCGCTTCATGCTCAGATGGACTCTCAGGGCCGGATTTTCAGCCGCAACTGGAACGATTATGATCATGGCTCAGTAACTTTTTTCCCCAAGAACATGACCCCGGCCGAACTCCATCGGGGAATGAGATCCGCATGGAGGAAGATTTATTCATGGCGTGGCATCTGGCAAAGAATTATGACAAGGCCCCGTATAAGGTCATTCTTCTATCTTCCGGTCAACATCGGATTTCGCCGGTGCACCAGCCTGCTATGCTCTGAAAAACTCTGGCCTCCTCCCAAAATTTAACAGGCTAACACTTACAGAAGAGACAACAAGGATGTTGTCCTAAGATTTTACAGATAGACGGGTGTTGCTGTTCATCATGTCAGGCAACGAACAACACAAGATATCAGCCAATGGCCGTGATTTTTTATGGCAACAGCTTGGCAAATGACATGTAAAAGGTGGTGCCTTTGTCTGACTCTTCGGACAACCAGGCCCTGCCCCGATGCCTTTCTACAATCTCCTTTACAATGGCAAGGCCCAGACCCGAACCGGCTGTGCCCCTGGAAGTATGCGCCCTGTGAAACAGCTCAAAGACCTTGTCCCTGTCCGCGCCTTTTATCCCGATGCCGTCATCACTAAAGGAAAAAATATGATATCCTCCGCTTTCCTGGTAGCCTATTTTGATTTTCAAGAGATCTTCTCCCCCGTATTTCAAGGAATTATCTACAAGGTTCCTGAAAACCCTCAAAAGCGACACCCTGTCTGCAAAGATCTCCGGCAGCCTGTCAGGCACTGACCAGCTTATCTTCATTTCATTGAGTTTTGCTGAAAATTCATCCCTGATCTCGTCTGTAATCTCTTTGACTTTGACCCTTTCGATGTTTAGGGGCGATTCCTTTGCCACAATATAGGTGCTTAGCTTTTCCACAAGGGCCAGCATCTGTTCAGTCGCCTTATAGATCTGTTCGCAGTATGCCTTTGCGGTGCTATCCAGGCAACTCCTTTGACTCAGGCGTCTTGCCAGTCCACAGATACCGATTGCAGGGCTTTTGAGATCATGAGAAATGGAATAGGCAAAGAATTTTATGGTATCTTTCTTTTCATTTAAGGCCTTGATCTTATGCTTAAGGTCTTGGTTGATCCTGGCATTATTAAGGGCAATGGCAATCTGATTGCCAACTGCAATGCACAAGTCAATTTTATCCTGATCCAGGCTGATCATGCTCCCGCTTGCCAGATTCAAGACTCCCAGCACCTTGTCCATTACAATCAACGGCACACATATGATCGCCTTGAGGCCCTTTTTTGACAGCATTTCCGCCCTCTGACTGTCTTCGAGTTCAGATACATACTGTGCAATAAAGGACCTTGTTCTGGCGGCCTTTCCTGAAAATCCTTCATGAAAGGACAGCCTTTCAAGACCCATGGGTTCCATGCCTTGATGGGCGGCAAGGTAAAAGGATGATTCCTCGTCATCCAAAAGATATATCCTTCCCGCATCAAGATCAAAGTATTCCAAGACCTTGGACAATGCGCCCTTTGTAAGCGTTTTTAGATCCGGGGCAGCGGAGAGAAAATTGCCGATTTCAAGCAGAAACGACAATTCCCTATTCCTTTCCTGAAGATTGGTCTCGCTTATCTTTACTGATATGTATTTTTTGTCTGACAACATAGATTGATCTAACCCACCGGACATATGATGCATCTATGGAAATAGATATTCATTCCATCTCCTCTCCATCAGGGTTACTCCCTTGCCCTTTTCGATCATTTATCAGCCGGGAAAGGACTGCCTCGACAGTGTCGGAGGTGAATGGTTTTGCGATCAGGGAATGAACGCCCGCTTTTCTTGCCTCATCAACAACGCCTTGGCTTCCATAGGCGGTAATCAGTATCTTGATGGCATTTTTGTTGGAACTTTTGATGAATTTAAAGAAATCCAGACCATTCATGCCTGGCAGCCAGTAGTCTGATATTATAATATCATATCTTTGATGCCGGAGGGCATTCAGGCCATCTTCTGCTGTCTCAAGCGCCGTTAATTGACATTGCTCGGATTCAAAGAACAGTGTCAGAGAGTCCCTGATCCACTCGTCATCATCAATCAGCAATATCTTCATCTTTCTTAGTTGAACAAACAGATCCATCAAGACGCCTATTCATTTCGTAAGACACAGGGTGAACCTTCTGGCTCTCCGCTTGTTACAGAAAACTATATGCTTGATCATGTTTTCTTAACTTCACGAACAAGCATTAAACATGCCAGCCTGTGAATGCAACCAAGTAATGTTTAAATTCAAAAGGTTACAATATAGCCCAAGAATTTGTCAGGCAACCTTGTATTGAAGAATTTCAAAAAATCGTTCGCAGAATTTAGAAACGGCAATGCCAACACTTAACCCTGCCAAAGGCCCCCAGGTTCGAATCAGGGGGAATGGTTCGGTTGCCGGTTTTTTTAGAAAAACTTCTAAACAGGGCTTAGAAGTTTTTCTAAAACCAGCCCCGCTTAGATATCCAAGCCTGCATACTATCAATATAACAAACTGAAATATCGAATCTATTTAGCCATGTTCAACTGTGGCACAAATGATGCTTTATTAGCTGAAAAAGCTGACATCATGGCAGGTAAATTTCGTCACAGTTACAACACATCAATGGAGGTGCTTATGAAAATACTGGTTGCAATGGATGATTCCGACTTTGCAAGACAGGCGCTTAATGAGGCGATCAAACTGGCAAAGTATGAATCATCAGAGCTTGTCATCATGACGGTCATACCCCATATGGGTGTTATTGATGAACTTCCCCTTGGTTTTGTCGAAAAGCTTAAAAAAGCCGGGGCAAAGATCCTCAAAGAGGCTTCAAAAAAGGCGGAAGACGAGGGGATAAAGACAACAGAGATACTGGAAGAAGGTGTAGCCCCTGCGGATAACATCATCACCTGCGCAGAAGAGTATCAGGTCAAGCTCATAGTCATGGGCCATAGGGGGATGAATGCGAAGATGGAAAGATTCTTCCTGGGCAGTGTCGCGTTCAGGGTGATTTCCCATGCACCCTGCTCGGTGATGGTAGTCAAGTGAACAAGGTGCAGGGTCATGGAATGAGGGCAGGCATAATGTCTGTGCGCCTGAATATAGTTATAACATGTAGATAATATGAGGAGGAATTATATGTTGTTTAAGAAACAGGGATTTCTTGGAGCGCTCATCGGGATGTTTGCAGCCTTTTGGCCGGGGCTCCTCCTGGCTGCCGGTGAAAAGGCCGCGGCGATCGTAATCGTAGCGGACACCCGTGGCCTGACAGGGCTGATGAAATTTTGGGGGAGTCTTTATAATGACAGCCACGCATGGTTCGCAG
>DIKH01000154.1:3480-4319 GCA_002424495.1 Desulfobacteraceae bacterium UBA5623 | reverse complement strand
ATATAGGCATTGATCTCAAGTCACGGGAACTGGCTGAACATTAATCTATCTTCAACAGGATTGGCTCTGTTGCAGCTTATAAGGAGGTAATTTATGGATTGGTTGTATGTACTCATGCCGATCGCAGGGGTGGAAATATTCTGGCCCGGACTGATTATCCTGGGAATCGGCGTTGGAATTATCGGCGGATTTTTTGGGATGGGCGGCGCCTGGATGGTAACACCTGGGTTGAATATCCTTGGATTCCCCATGGCCTTTGCCATTGGTACCGACATAGCCCATATGGCGGGAAAATCCCTTATCGCAACCATGCGACACGGAAAATTCGGCAACGTGGACTATAAGCTCGGCCTGATAATGCTGATAGGAACCATCGTGGGCTTTGAGGTGGGCGCACAAATGATCATGTGGCTGGAGCGGCTGGGCAATGTCGATGTAGTCGTACGTTATCTTTATCTCATTCTCCTGGCGGCCATTGCCCTTTTGGTGTTTACGGATGTCGCCAAGAAGAGACGAAAAGAGCTGGAGGCCAAAAAGGCCGGTGTGGAAGATGACAAGCTTGCAACCGGAATTGAATGGCATAAGACGTTACACAAGATCAAGATCCCCCCGATGATCACTTTCAAGGAGGCGGGGATTACTTGTTCTGCATGGCTGCCGATTTTAATAAGCTTTTTTACCGGATGGCTCGCAGGAATACTGGGAATCGGCGGAGGCCTGATCCGGATGCCTGCCCTTATCTACCTGGTAGGCTGTCCGACCCACGTGGCAGTGGGCACTGACCTCTTTGAGGTGATGATCTCCGGTCTGTATGGAGCGGCTACTTACACCTTCAAGGG
>DIKH01000154.1:2227-3327 GCA_002424495.1 Desulfobacteraceae bacterium UBA5623 | reverse complement strand
CCCGCTTATCAGGCCCTGTTTGATAACACCGCCACCGTGCTCATCCTGGGCCTGGTGGGTGCAATGTCCATATACATCTTTGTCCAGATGATCAAGGGCGCAAAAAAGGAACTTGCTGACAAGAAGGTGAAACAGGCCTGATCCATTAGAAATAATAGAGATTAAGGAGGTAAGACATATGCTCAAAAAATATTCAGTTTCATTCATCCTCGTGTTTGCCTTTATGACCATAGGTTGCGGCGAGTATGGCAAGGTGGACCAGGGAAGGGTGATCGCCTGTGACAAGGCCAATAAGACAATAACCATCATCCTGGACAAGAGCGCGGATCGCAAAAAACCTGACTACACCCTATTGCCTGCGGTGGAATATAAGCTGCCGGATGATCCCGCTGAAATGGGGCCTGAGCCAAAATCTGGCAGGCTGATGAAGCTTGACCTTGAAAAGAAGGAAGCAGTAGTCTACAGCCTGGAGCAGAAAGATATCCTGGCCATCGCTTTTACAGTTGTTGAACAGAAAAACGCCCCAGCAAGCGATCCCCTGGTCTTTGACAAGGCGGCAAATAAGCCCAGGCCCTTTCCAGTTATTGACCTACAGAAAAAGACAATAACGACTTACTTGGGGAAGCTTAAGACCCTTCTGACATTTTCCGTCCCGGAACAATACCTTGCCCTTCCTTCGGATGCATGGGCATTTGGGGATGAGGTCCGGATCTATTATAAAGAGAAAGGAAAATCCCTCAGGCTGATGAACGTCACTCAGACTGATATCTTCAAGAAGTAGAAAACAGTTGATGCACCGGTGGGGTCAGCAGACCCCCCTCGTAGGGGCGATTCGCGGGTCGCCCCTACAAAAGAAAAACCTCAGGATGGTACTTAATCCTGACCTTGTATAGGCTACGCAATGGGGGCTACATTATGAACTTGCATCAAAAAATGGTGGTGATTGTAACTGATATCCTGCTGATCCTGGAGCTGTGCATCAGCATGTATATGGCAAGCAAGACAACCCCTGAACTGTTGAGTTCCATATTTATGAAGAGCTTTTTCCTGATGTGCATCCCCACTCTGGTGATTGCCTGGTTTAGTGTAAGACGACTCCG
>DIKH01000154.1:0-2178 GCA_002424495.1 Desulfobacteraceae bacterium UBA5623 | reverse complement strand
GGGGTTTGGCTTAGTCATTCCGGCGCAGGCCGGAATACAGTAATTCCATGTGCGACTGTTCGTCTGACCCTGATCAGGCATCTGTTGGACTGACGTAACCCTTTTACTCCTTGCCTTTTCGTCATAAGTGAGGTAATCATACCCTTTAAAAGGGGTTGTCACATGCTTGAACGATTGCTCTCTTTTTTCAAAAAGGACCGCAAACAGCATCCTACAGAGGGCAATACTACCAATATTTTCCGGAATAAGTATATCAGCTTCAAGACCATACTGGAATCCAATTCCGAGCTCTTGAACTTCATCTCTGATCTTGAAGGCAAGCTAAGCGGAGAGCATGTATTCGGCATTTCCTATGTCCGTTCTCAGACGGCCCGCGTGGTATTCCACACTGCAAGGATGATCAAAGGTTTCGAGGAATTATCAGGGCACGGATACCCATCGCTTTCTGAAACGCTCAACCAGATCCACCAGGTGATTTCCGAGGAACTGTCTCAAAAGACCCCGCGTCAGGCCTCGGCCTATGTGCTGCCTTATTCTCAGATTATCAAAGAGATGGCGGGTGTCACCGGTGGAAAGAGCGCCAACCTGGGTGAGATCGCATCTTATGTCGGGCTCCCCGTTCCAAAGGGCTTTGCCATCACTACCACTGCCTTTGATGAATTCATGAATGCCAATGACCTTATGGATGAGATCTACAAGCAAAAGATGGAACTCGATCCGGATAATCCTGAATCCATGGTCCGTGTCAGCCGGAACATTCAAGACCTCTTTTTACAGGCGAAGGTCCCGGATGCTGTCAGAGAGGCGATTGTAAATGCCTATGCCCGGTTTATTGACCCTGATGGACCATCCGCCGCCAGTGTAAAGGTGGCAATGCGAAGCAGCGCCATAGGAGAAGACAGTGACCTTTCCTTTGCAGGCCAGTATGTCAGCGTCCTCAATCTCCCAGCGGATAAGCTCATGGAAGGATATCTTAAGGTCATATCGAGCCTGTTCACGCCAAGGGCCATATCCTACAGGCTGCACATGGGCATCCCTGTTGAAGAGGCTGCGATGGGGGTGGCCTGTATTGCCATGGTTGATGCAAAGGCAAGTGGCGTCATATACACCCGTCACCCGTTTAACCCGCTTGATGAAAATATTACCATAAACGCGCTCTGGGGTCTTGGCACATATGTGGTTGACGGTGTGATCACCCCGGATTCCTACACCTTGTCAAGGGGCACTGATCCGCTCCTTTTGGGGGCGAAAATAGCCAATAAGCCAAGGCGGATGGGAACAAGCCCCGATGGATATCTGACTGAATACCCTGTTGATCCCCAAATGCAGGCCATCCCCTGCCTGAAAGAAGAGCAGGCAAAGCTACTTGCTAAATATGCCAGTAGGCTTGAAGATCATTACCGCTACCCACAGGACATTGAATGGGCAATGGATCAGGAGGATAATCTGCTGATCCTGCAGGCTCGACCCCTTCGCGTTGAAAGTCAGACAGAGGTTCCGACAATCAGGGACAAGTTGACAGGATACACCATGCTCCTTGAGGGCGGGAGCATCGCCTTTCCCGGCGTGGGCTCCGGCCCTGCGCACCATGTCTATTCTGAAAGCGATCTTGCCTCTTTCCCTGAAGGAGGCGTGCTGGTGGCCGCCCATTCGTCGCCCCAGTATGTGATCGTCATGCAAAAGGCCTCCGCCATTGTCACTGATTCCGGAAGTATTACAGGGCACATGGCATCCCTGGCAAGGGAGTTCAGGGTTCCGACAATATTAAACCTGGGCAAAGCTACATCGTGTATCGAAGAGGGCGCGGTGATCACCGTTGATGCCCATTCCGGCCGGATCTACAAGGGAAATGTTCCGGAACTGCTGGAAATGCAGGTCAAGAAGGGCTCATTTATGAAGGGCACCCCGGTATATGAGACATTGAAAAAGCTCTCTCAATATATTGTTCCACTGAATCTGACAAACCCCAAATCCGCCAGATTTACGCCGGCAAACTGTAAGACCGTTCATGACATTATGCGCTTCATCCATGAATGCGCCTATGGCGAGATCTTTCAGCTGAGTGATTATACGACCGATAATGCAAAGATTTCAGTCAAACTCAGGGCAAACCTCCCCCTTGACTTATATGTCATTGATCTTGGCGGAGGGTTGAAAGAAGGGAAAAAGACGGATGGC
>DIKH01000219.1 GCA_002424495.1 Desulfobacteraceae bacterium UBA5623 | reverse complement strand
CCAGATGGCCCAAGGTCCATATCATCGCCCACAGCATGGGGGGGCTTGACAGCCGTTGGATGATCTACCATTATCGAATGGAAGGCCGCGTCGCATCCCTGACCACTATCGGCACGCCCCACATGGGCTCATCATATGCAGACCATGGCGTCAAAAGCGCCAAGTGGCTTATTGACGGCCTGGGATGGGCAGGGTTTAATATCAGGGGCTTCAGGGACCTTACCCGCAAAGCCTGCGAAGAGTTTAACAAAAAGACACTGGATTTTGAGGAGACAAACGGCGTTGTCTACCAGACCATCGCAGGGGTCCAGACCATTGATCGGATCTTCTTTCCATTAAAGCGTCCAGCGAAAATCATTCTTGAGCAGGAGGGTGAAAACGACGGCCTTGTGTCGTTAAGGTCCGCCATGTGGAAGGAGGAATATTTCATCAGAAAGATCGAGGCCGATCACCTGAACGAGATCGGCTGGTGGAGCAAGGGTCAGGCGAGGCCGCAGTTTGAGGAATGGATACAGGGTGTCTACCTGGATATTGCCAGGGGATTGAGGGATTGACAAAAAAGGAGGTATGTCATGAAAGACCGGATAAAAATCGTTGAAGGTGATATCACAAAGCAGGATGTGGATGCGATAGTAAACGCAGCCAACACCTCTCTTCTGGGGGGAGGCGGGGTGGATGGGGCAATCCACAGGGCAGCAGGGCCGGAGCTTCTTGAAGAGACGCGCAAGATCGGGGGCTGCCCCACAGGCGAGGCTAGGGTCAGCAAGGGTTATCACCTGCCGGCAAAGTGGGTGATCCACACAGTAGGTCCTGTCTGGGGAGGGGGACGCAAGAATGAAGACAACCTCCTTGCCAGCTGTTACAGGAACAGCCTCAAGGAGGCCGAACGACTGGGCGTGAAGACCATAGCCTTTCCCTCGATCAGCACAGGGGTCTACCGCTTTCCCCTGGAAAGGGCGACAGAGATCGCCATGAAAGAGACAAAGAAATTTCTGGAGAAAAATGACACCATAGAGACAGTGGTTTTTGTCTGCTTTGGTCAGGAGGTGACCAAAACTTACAAGGAGGTCTTTACCCGCGTCTTTTAGGATACGATGAAAGAACTTGCCTATAACATGAGGACATAAATGGATATTATCACTTCCGACAATGCGCCCGCTGCCATGGGACCATACTCACAGGCCGTAAGGGCAGGTGATCTTCTGTTCTGTTCAGGACAGATCGGCATTGATCCGCATACGAAAAAACTTGCAGGAGACAATATCAAGACCCAGACTGTGCAGGTATTCAGGAATATCAGAGCGGTCTTAAATGCCGCAGACCTGAATTTGAAAGACATCGCCAAGACAACAATCTTTCTGAAAAGTATGGATGATTTTCCCGTTGTGAATGATATCTATGGGATGGAATTCGGCAGTCACAAACCGGCCAGATCCACCGTGGAAGCAGCCCGCCTTCCCCTCAATGCATTGATAGAGATTGAATGCATCGCCACTTGCAAAAAATAGGGTAGATGGACGGGCAAGACCTCGTGGGGGTAGCTCACGACATATCAGCCCTTTACATATTATTTGCCAGGATATTGTAAAGATCATTCAGAGAAAAAAAGATGAAGAGATTTTTTTCCCAAGCCCTATTGTTTGGAGTACCCTTTATAATCATGGGATTGATCACCGGCTGTGCCACAAGCCAGGGTCTTAATCTCTCATCAGAGGCATTGGAAGCACAGAGGGAAGCTGCGAGTGTCGTTGCTTACGTGACACCCGGGGAGGTCAACCTTACTGACCTTGTAAATACCGAATTTATACAAGACAATGAGACTCATAAAATCCTGGAGCAGGCGGATACCCTTGCCCTCTCCAGGATCGGATATCGCACGGACAAGAGGGATAACCCTCTGACGCGGGCGTTTATAGGCAGCCCTCCAGATAGCCTGTCCTGTACTGAATTCATCTGGCTGGTCTATTCCTCCGCGGGTCTGGATCTGGGTAATTTCCATATCGAGACAAAGGAACTGGCCTACGACAGGGGAGTCTATTCTCCCTATCTGATGAAGTTAAGGCCTTCTGATGAAATTCGTGTTGGTGACACTCTGGTATATGAGTATCCAGACGAAGAGCTGATCAGGGAGGAGGAGCAGACCGGGCACTATCGAGCAGGTCATGCCGTCATTGTGGTTTCTGTCAATCAAAAGATCGTCATAGGATCTCACGGCGATGAGTCCACCCCCACTGGCGCTCCGACAGGAGTTGGATACAGGAGGCTGCTAAACGATTGGGGCCATTGGACAGCCGGTCGCACACTTAAAGCAATCTACCGTCTGAGAAAAAACCAGGACAGACAAACGAGCCGGTTTCAAAACTCCCGCTTTTGCCCAATATCTGCGTCAGCCTCAAATTTTAATCCTCGAAATATTCAAGATATTCCGGCGGTTAAAATTTTCGGCTTCCTTAACATTGGGCAAAATTGAATGTTTTGAAACCGGCTCAAGCAAATAACAAAAAATGAGCTGAGCAAATAGCTGAATGATGATTATGAAAAAAAGATTTTTTTCATTCATCGGCCCTATTGCAGGGGTGGCGGTTTTTTCCGTAGCCCTGTGGGTGCTTGAACATAAGCTAAGCCAGTTTCATCTCCATGATATTATCCGCGATATGCGCGAGATCCCGGCCTCACGGATCGCCTTGGCCGTGCTGCTGACCATACTCAACTATGCCGTCCTTACATTCTATGACATGCTTGGGTTCAGCTATATCGGTAAGACCCTGAGCAGAGCGCGCATAGCGCTTACCTCATTTATCGCCTACTCCTTCAGCAACAATATTGGCTTCATGTCACTCTCCGGCAGCGCCATACGTTTCAGACTTTACTCGACATGGGGGCTTTCGACCCTGGAAATTACCAAACTTGTTATCTTCAGCAGCATCCTGACCTTCTGGCTGGGGCTGGTCGCCATCTGCGCGGTCGTCTTTATGATCGAACCGGTGCCGGTTCCTCAGTCCTTCAACCTCCCGTTTTCATCCATACGCTTTGTCGGATTTATCTTTGCCGCTGCGCTGCTTGCCTATCTTGTCTGGACCGGCACGCGCAAAAATCCTGTTGTCATAAAAGGCTGGGAGTTTGAAATCCCCAGCGTAAGGCTTTCCCTGCCGCTGCTTGTTACCGCCTGCATTGACTGGGTCCTGTATGGTGCTGCCCTATACGTGCTGCTGCCGGTGAACCACGAGATTTCTTTCATGGTATTCTTAAGCGTCGTGCTGGTAGCCCAATTGGCCGGTATGGTCAGCCATGTGCCCGGCGGACTCGGCGTCTTTGAAACCGCCATAATCCTGCTCATGCCGGATCTTGAAACATCAAAGGCTATTGGAACCCTCATAGTATTTCGGGCCGTTTACTATCTTATGCCGCTCTCACTTGCTGCGCTGCTGTTCGGCAGCCATGAGATCCTGCAACGGAAAAAACAAATCACAGGCCTCGCGCTGGCGCTGCGGCAGGCAAGTGCGGCGGTTATGCCCCATGTTGCAGCCTTTCTCACCTTTCTGGCAGGCATTGTTTTGCAGTTATCAGGAGCAACTCCTGCGATTGAATCACGCCTGCAATGGCTCATGCTTTTTATGCCCCTGCCGGTGATGGAGATTTCGCACCTGCTGGGGAGCATTGTGGGCGTGCTGCTGCTTATCCTTTCCTGGGGCATATACCGGCGCCTTGATGCAGCCTATCATCTGGTGTTGTATCTGTTCTGCGCCGGTATTGTCCTGTCTCTGGTCAAAGGCGCTGATTATGAGGAGGCGATTATCATCGCAGTGATGCTTGTCTTGTTCCTGCCCTGCCACAGGCAATTCTACCGTAAAACCTCCTTAATGCGTGAGAGCTTTTCACCAGGCTGGGCCATGGCAATAGGCCTGGTGCTTTTGTCCTCCCTCTGGGTGGGGATGCTTTCCTACAGGCATAATGACTATTCGCATGACCTGTGGTGGCAATTCAGCTTTTACGGCCATGCATCGCGCTTCATGCGCTCCTGCGTTGCAGGTGTCGCCGTGCTGCTTATATTTGGCCTATTAAGACTCTTTCGCGGCGTCCGGCCACGCGAAGTGATGTCAAGCCCGGATGCCTTGGAGAAGGTGCGCAGCATCGTGACCAGTTCCACCAGTTCCTACGCACAACTTGCGCTGCTTGGGGACAAATCCTTTCTGTTCAACAGGCAGGAAGACGCCTTTATCATGTATGGGGTCCAGGGCACCAGTTGGGTTGCAATGGGTGATCCGGTGGGCCCCCGCGAGGCTGCTGCTGAACTGCTTTGGGATTTTATGGAGATCTGTGACAAGCACAATGGACGACCAGTTTTTTACGAGGTGGAGCAGGAAAACCTGTCACTGTATATTGACCTGGGCATGACGCTTCTTAAACTGGGCGAAGAAGGACGTGTTGATCTGAGCCTATTCAATATGAATGGCAGTTCAAAAAAATCGCTTCGACACACAAAAAACAAACTTGAAAGGGAAGGCTGCAATTTTGAAATCCTGATGCCTGATGAGCTTGCCGCTATTATGCCCCGTTTGCAGGAGATTTCAGATGCCTGGCTTACGGAAAAAAATACCCGCGAAAAGCGCTTTTCTCTGGGCTTTTTCAGCCCGGAGTATGTTAGGCAATTTCCCGTTGCCGTGGTAAAAAAAGATGGCCAAATCACGGCATTTTCCAACATCTGGCCGGGCGCGGTCGGAGGGGAGCTTTCAATAGATTTGATGCGCTACTTACCTTCCGCACCCATCGGTGTGATGGACTATCTGTTTGTCAACCTGATGGAGTGGGGCCGCGAGGCCGGCTACCGCTGGTTCAGCCTGGGAATGGCGCCTTTTTCCGGTTTTGAAGACCGATCTCTCTCACCGGTATGGACCAAGATCGGCTCCTTTCTTTTCAGGCACGGTGAACATTTTTATAACTTCCGGGGCCTGCGCCGGTACAAGGAAAAGTATGATCCTGTCTGGACGCCCAAATATCTTGCAGCCCCCAGCCGTCTGTCCCTTCCGATTGTCCTGAAAGACATCTCGGCCCTTGTATCAGGCGGCATCAAGGGAGTGATAGCAAAATGAAGATATCAGCTCCGCAACATGCTGTCGGCTCAGTCTCACTGATCATTGCAGCTTTCATCCTGTTTTCTTGCAGCTACAGAGACGAGGCTAGGGTCAGCCTGCATGACAGCGGCGAGTGGGGGCGCTATGAACTCTGGGAGCCTGCGGGCGCTGTAAAGGACCTTGTCTTTTTTTTCTCCGACAAGGGAGGATTTAAACCCATTGACAGAGATGCGGCAAGCGCACTTACAAGGCTTGGCGCGGCAGTTGCGCTGGTCAATACCGACGTCTATCTCTCGCGTATTGACCAGTCCGCCGATCCGAAAGAGTGTCTGTATCTCCCCGGCCCGGTGGAATGGACAAGTCATTATCTGCAACAGAGGCTGGGGCTTTCCAGGTACCGAAAGCCCTTGCTGCTTGGCCGGGCTGCCGGTGCGGGCATTGTCTTTGCGCTGCTCGCGCAGGGATCTTCGGAATCATTTGCCGGAGGCATGAGTGTTGACTTCTCATCGAATATTGCTCTACAGCATCCCCTGTGCGATCACCCGCCCGTGTCCCAAACAGCTAAGGGACAGATGCTTCCAGGCTCAACGCGATTGTGCGGGTGGTGGTGCGCTGCTTTCACTGAACCACCCGGCAGGGACACCATGGAGTTTGTCGGCCTGGTTTCTGCGGAAAACAGCGATGTAGGCCCCACAATATCAGACCCAAAGACATTGCCATTGCTTGTATCCGATGTCTTTGGTCCGGTCCTGGAAATCAAGCCCAATGAAGAAAATGCGGCCATTGCCGGTGCTGTTGTTGAGGTCTCGCGCACAAGCACGCGCAGAATTCTTGCCGTAATTTTCTCCGGAGACGGAGGCTGGAGCGACATAGACCGCGAGCTGGGAAATTATCTTGCCTCCCATGACATTGCGGTTGCAGGGGTTAACTGCCTTAGCTATTTCTGGAAAAGACGCACGGCAGATGAGGTAGGCCGGAATCTTGAGTGGCTCCTGAAACGGTACATGAATGACTGGGAAATGGAGCATGTGGTGCTGATAGGTTATTCCTTTGGTGCGAATATCCTCCCTTCCGCCTATAACATCCTTTCCGGTTCCATGAAGAATAAGGTAGTGCAGATTAGTCTTCTTGCGCCAGGCAGGACCGCTGATTTTGAATTTTATGTTTCAGACTGGCTGGGTTCAGGTGATTCGAAAAACTCATTAACACTGCAACCGGAAGTTGCAAAGATTGATAAATCCACCTTGCAGTGCTTCTATGGTGAAGAAGAGAAAGATAGAAGCCTGTGCACAGATTCAGTCATGAGTGGTGCAGAGACAATAAAGACCTCCGGCAGCCACCACTTTGACGGCAACTACGCTAAACTGGGCGACACAATTATAACAGGCGCCCTTGGCCGTATTGCACATTCAAAACCTATGACTCGATAACGAGGAGTGAACATGGAAACAGAAATACGGGATCTGGCACATAAGCACATGCGCACACCGTGGGAACGTCTGACTGAAGGAGAGAAACTGGTCTTGCACGCTGTTGCCAAAAGGTTGCACATCTCCCGTCCAATGCACAAGGAAATTGATGAAGGTCTAACTTTTGGGCAACATATGGCGGATCGCATCGCGAACTTTGGCGGGAGTTGGACATTTATAGGCTCATTCTTCTTTGTTCTTTTTGCATGGATAGCCCTAAACAGCTTCGCACTATTTCACCCCTATGACCCTTACCCTTACATCCTTCTGAATCTTTTACTGTCGTGCCTTGCAGCTGTGCAGGCGCCTCTGATCCTAATGAGTCAGAACCGACAGGAGGAAAAGGACAGAATCCGGGCGGCTCATGACTATGAGGTCAATCTCAAGGCAGAGATTGAAATTATGCAGCTTCATGAGAAGATAGACACCCTTAGGACACAGGATATCGGTCGTTTTATCAAGCTGCAGGAGAGCCAGAACCTAATCCTGGAGTCTCTCGCAGCCAGGATTGGCGGCAGTCTTCCAGCAGCAGGACAGAACAATAATAAATCATGATTGAAGTGGGAGGAAAAATTATGCCAACCGTCCATAGCAAAATCCATTTAACTGCACATCGCCGAATTTGGAAAATATACGTGGTTATGTTGAGTTGCTTCATGCTGTTGTCAATCTCAAGTGAACTGTTGGATGTGCCATATTATCTATTAGGCGACCAAGCCACTTCATTCGCCCAGCGCAAGGGTGAACTGATGATAGAACTGCTTATTTATGTTGGTGTTATTTGTTTTTCCTTTTATTTTTTTAACACAAGATTGAAAGCACAAATTAAGATACTCGAAGGATTTATTCCAATTTGTGCAAATTGTAAAAAAATAAGACAGGATATAGACTGGAAGACATTGGAGGAATATATAAGTGAAAATTCCCTTGCGCAATTTACCCATTCGATATGTCCTGAATGTATAAGAAGTCTTTATCCTGAGGTTGCAGATAAACTACTCTCGGATAACAACTGATGTAAAAGCGCTGTGAAAGCGTCGATTAAAAACGGCGTGAAGTAGGAGGTTAGGCCATAATGCAGGCTAAATCTTGTGCTAAGGAGATATCAAATGGACTTGAGAAACTACTTTGAAAATCAGTAACTTCCGGTTAACCCAACTTCGCCAGTTTTCT
>DIKH01000417.1:2182-7265 GCA_002424495.1 Desulfobacteraceae bacterium UBA5623 | reverse complement strand
CCGAGCCATGCCTGTGGAAAAAGGGCGCTGGTGCCTGAGACATCTCTTGGCGCGGTTGGACACGGGGCGCACGGTCTGATGATCGAGGCTCATCCTGACCCTGAAAACGCCTTGAGTGACGGGCATCAAAGCCTCTATTCCGCCAAAGATCCGGCAAACCCAATGGGGCTTTCAAGGGTGATTGAAGGTGTAAGGAGATACTATGACTTCAGGCTGAAGATGACAGGGGTTGGATAAAATAATGTCGAGATTCTCTCCCCGCGGGATCGCAACTGGCATTGGGAGCCTGCCTTTTACTGATCCGGTTCAGGCCGTAGAATTCGTAATCAGGCGCTTCCCCAGACTGCCTCACTGGCCCCAGATGCCGCGTCGCGGGGCCGAAGAATATTTTGTGTTCCAGTTCCTGCAACCCCTTGTGGATTCCGGCCTGCTGAAAGTTGAACATAATAAGTACTTTTTTGATTGCAGTCAGGCAGGCTGGCCTGAGAGGCTAACCGACTTTTACTCGATCTGCCTTGCCGCTGAATCAGGCGACACTGTCGCCCTTGCCAAATTCCTTCCACCTGCACATGCCGCCAGTGGATTCCATGCATTCATCACTCATCTTGAGAAGTCCGGCACCGGCAATGTCCATTTCCTTAAAGGGCAGATTGCTGGTCCCCTGACCGTTGGGTTGAATTTAAAGGACGAAGAGGGCCGGTTTTCCTATTACCATGATGAGCTGCGGGATGTTATAGTCAGGACCCTGGCATTGAACGGCCGCAGCCAGGCCCGCGTTCTTTCACAATTCGGCAGGCCTGCCATCATTGTTATAGATGAACCGGCAGTCAGCGCCTATGGCACCAGGGATCACCTGACCATGACAAAGGAGATGATCATTGAAGACATCAATGCTATTTTCCATTTGGTCTTTCTTGAAAACGCCATGGCAGGGGTTCATGCCTGCGAGGCCATTGACTGGTCAATACTCCTTGAAACCGATATGCAGATCCTGAGCCTTGATGCATATCGCTTTGGATCATCGCTTGGCTATTACCTGCCGCAGGTAAAGGATTTTCTGGGTCGTGGCGGAGTTGTGGCATGGGGAATAGTCCCCACACTGGATGACCCCTTCAGAGAAAACTCTGATACCCTTATAAATCGTCTAAAAGAGTTATTGTCACAAATGGCCGGCTACGGATTAGACCCTGAACTTGTTATCAGACAGAGCATGATTACCCCTGCCTGCGGCACCGGCTTACTGTCTGTGGATTGGACGGAAAGGATATATGAACTTGCAACTAAAGTTTCTGACGAGATCTCAGCGCAAAAATGGCATTGAAAAAATGTAGGTATTGACCGCAAATTCCTTTGAGAGCAACATGTACCATGTCCTGATAAGAGGGGAAAGTTACATCAGTCTTGATTTCGAGGCCAGGGAAGAAATACGCGAAGGAATCAGAAAGAGGCTTGAGGAAAATGGCATCCGATTTCTGCAATACGACTGGGTCTGGGACGAAGATGATCAGTGCCTTCTCCTGGTGGGTCAGTACGAGCATATTGGCGACGTCGCGTTGTGGATAGGGGCCTTGGAATCAATGGGTTTTGAAATCCTTATTCGCACCAGCCTGCCAGGGGATGGGGCCTCCGATGCAGATTGAATACGGTCTTGACCAGAGAGTGCCTTTCATAAAATCCTGGCTCATCGGATCTCAATGGGCTGCTGTCATAGTCTCATCCATAATCATACTGGGTAAGGTCATAGGTGAACTCCATTTCGGTGATTCAGTCGGGCTTATAATCTATCTGCAAAAGCTCCTGTTCCTCAACGCCGCCACCCTCTTGTGTCAGGTATTTTGGGGTCACAGGCTTCCGGTGATCCCCGGGCCTTCAGCGGTTCTTCTTATCGGCGTCATAGCAAGCCAGGGCTCCGGCATCTCAGCCATCTACACCTCTGTGGTGATCGGGGGTCTGTTTATCTCGGTTTTATCTTTGAGCGGACTTTTCAGATATCTTCAAAGACTGTTTACCGTCAATGTGGTCACAGTAGTCCTGCTCCTGATCGCCTTTACCATTGCCCCGACCATACGGGACCTGATAATCGCCGAAAAAAGCGGGACAACCCCCTTTAATAATATCAGTTTCGCACTGGTCATGGTCATCCTGATGTTTCTTTTTTACAGGCTCCTAACTGGTATCTGGAAATCAACCTTGATAATATGGGCCATGCTATTGGGCAGCCTCTTTTACCTCTTGATATTTCCCGGGGGCAAGGGCGATGGCCTGTTTTGTTGTGTCACAGGCTTTAGCGGCTTCTTTGAGCAAATGACCCTTGGCTTATCCTTTCAGCCGGGTGTGCTGATATCCTTTATCTTTTGCTTTATAGCCCTTTCCATTAACGACTTGGGCTCCATACAGGCGGTCAGGGAACTCATTGCACCTTCAGACATGGAAGGCCGCGTAACACGAGGGGTTTTTTTTACAGGCCTTGCCAATATAGCCTCGGGATTTTTCGGGGTCATAGGCCCGGTGAATTATTCCTTAAGCCCCGGCATGATACTGTCAACCAGGTGCGCATCCCGTTTCACCCTGGTGCCTGCCGCTGCAATCATGCTCTTGTTGGCCTTTTTCCCTGCTGCAACAGGAGTTATTGGAAACATTCCATCCGTAGTGATCGGTGCAGTGCTTGCCTATGTCATGACACACCAGATTTCGGCCGGCCTGACTATCGCTTTCAAAGACAGAAAAGATGAAGGCATTCGGTTTGACAATGGCCTGGTGATAGGTCTACCATTGTTGCTGGGCACTGTAGTCGCCTTTTTTCCCGGCCAGGTGGTCAGCACCCTGCCGCAAGTCTTAAGGCCGATACTGGGAAATGGTTTTGTAGTGGGCGTCTTAAGCGCACTGATACTGGAACACATGGTTTTTAGAAAAAAGATGTAACCAGCAGGCAATATTAGACGACATCAAAAACAAAAACCCAGGGCAACAAGATATATGGTGAAATCTCTTTTCAGGTCAAAAGTCAAACCTTCTATTAAATGGTTTTTGCTCCTGTCATCAGCCCTGATGATTTCAGCTTGCGCTGCCGTGGGACCTGACTATAGGCCTCCCCAAACCATAACTCCCGGTACATGGAAGAACGGTTATACAGACGGCCTAAGCCACCGGCGGGCGGACCTTGAGGCCCTGGCCAAATGGTGGACGACCCTCAATGACCCCACTCTTTCTCGCCTTGTTGAAAAGGCTGTCTCGGAAAATTTGGGCATCAAGGAGGCAAGGGCAAGGATCAGGGAGGCAAGGGCCCGCAGGGGAATTGCCATGGCAGATCTCTTTCCGACCCTTGATGCAACAGGTTCAGCCAAGAGGAGCATGACCAGCAAGCAAATTGGCTCAGGCAGGAGAGTGGATCTTTATGATGTGGGTTTTGACGCGGGTTGGGAACTGGATCTTTTTGGCGGTGTGCGCCGCTCAGTTGAGGCCGCAGAGGCGGATTACCAGGCAACCCAGGAGGCGTTTGGCGACGTCGTGGTATCGCTCACAGCCGAGGTCGCGCTGAACTACCTCGATGTCCGATCATTTCAGACAAGGCTTAAGGTGGCAACGTCCAATCTCAAAGTCCAAAAAGAGACATTCAACATCACCATATGGCGTTATCAGGCAGGGCTGACCACCGGGCTTGATGTGGAACAGGCGAGCTATAACCTGGAGGCGACCAAGGCTGAAATCCCATCCCTTAAGACCGGCCTTGAACAGGCAAAAAACAGACTTGCTGTCCTGTTGGACGAGCAGCCTGGGGCCCTGGGGCCGGAGCTGGAAGAGCCGGGGGACATCCCGGTTGCGGGCATCGAGATTGCCGTGGGCGTGCCGGCGGATGTCCTGCGACGCAGGCCCGATGTGCGCAAGGCAGAGCGCGAACTTGCTGCACAGACGGCAAGAATCGGTGTAGCCAAGGCAGACCTTTATCCTAAATTTTCTCTCACCGGCTCCATAGGTCTTGAATCCCTGTCAACCCGGGATCTCTTTGACGCCCAAAGCCGGTATTACAATGCAGGCCCTGGCATAAGCTGGCCGATATTCAGGGCGGGGGCGATACTTGAAAATATCGAGGCGCAGAACGCGTTGCAGGAGCAAAAAATGATCCAGTACAAGGCCTCTGTGCTCAATGCCCTTGAAGAGGTGGAAAACGCCATGACAGCCTATGCCATGGAACAGGAAAGAAGAAGTGCGCTGTGGCAAGCTGCCCAATCTGCAAGGTCTGCCGCAGGGCTTTCCCAGGACCAGTATTCCTCGGGCCTTATTGATTTTCAGAAGGTGCTCGAGGCTCAGAGATCTTTGTTGTCATTTGAGGACCAACTCACCCAGAGCAGCCGGAATGTGACCGCCAACCTTATAGCCCTCTATAAGGCCCTTGGGGGAGGGTGGACTAAAATCACATCGATTGAGGGCTTAGATACCGTGGAGAAAAAATGATACCCGACAGAGAATCCATGTATGAGATCGGCAAGACATCATCAGTAGTTGCCAGGCACTCAAAACTATTCACTGTGGCGTCAATTCTCATCCTTTTGTCGGTCATAGGGCTTGCTATCTTAAATGCAATCGGCAGTGGAAGTTCAATTGATTATGAGACAAAAGAGGTCACGCTAGGGTCCCTTACGGTCACTGTGACCGCAACAGGCACACTTGAGCCGACCAACAAGGTTGAGGTGGGAAGTGAGCTCTCAGGCATCGTAAAGACCGTTGAGGTGGATTATAATGACCGTGTTAAGATGAATCAGGTCCTGGCAAGGCTTGACACCTCAAAGCTCGATGCCCAGGTCATGCAATCAAAGGCCACACTCGAATCGGCACGGGCAAAGGTCCTGGAGGCGCAGGCGACGGTAAAGGAGGCCCGGAGCGAAATGGAACGCATGCAGCATGTCCAGGCGCTCAGCAACAACATGGTGCCGTCAAAGCAGGACCTTGACGCCAAAGATGCGGCCCTCAAGCGCGCTATGGCGGCAGAGGCCTCTGCAAATGCCCAGGTCTCCCTGGCAAGGGCCACCGTAGAGTCCATTGAAACAGATCTGGCAAAGTCGGTTATCCGCTCCCCCATAAACGG
>DIKH01000417.1:0-2142 GCA_002424495.1 Desulfobacteraceae bacterium UBA5623 | reverse complement strand
TTGTTCACCCTGGCGGAAGACCTGAGCAAGATGGAACTTCACGTGGACGTCAATGAAGCCGATGTAGGCTTGGTGCGGGAAGATCAGGAGGCGAACTTTACGGTTGATGCCTATCCTGACAGAATATTTCCAGCGCGGATTACCCAGGTAAGATACGGCGCCGAGACCGTGGAAGGTGTTGTCACCTATGAGACCCTGCTTGAGGTGGGTAATAGCGATCTGGTTCTTCGGCCAGGCATGACGGCCACTGCTGACCTTACGGTCAGGAATATCGAAAATGCATTACTTGTGCCCAATGTATGCCTGCGTTTTTCGCCGCCGGTAAAGGAGCCGGACGACACCAAAGACCAAAGAGGCATTCTCGGTAAAATCCTCCCGCATCCGCCCAGGTCTGCATCGAGAAACCAAAAAGACACAGGGGATGGCAAAGGCGGCAAAAGCGTGTGGACCCTTAGTAAGGGGAGACCTGTTGCCATTACCATCACCACGGGAGCAACAGACGGTGTTGTGACAGAGGTCACGGGAGGTGATCTTAAACCCGGCATGGCGCTCATAACCTCCATAGCTGGTAAAGGCCGATGACTGTGAGCGATGCCAACAGGCCAGGTGATCAAGCCCTGATAGAGTTTAGGGACATAACGAAGATATACGGAGAAGGGCACGCTGCCATGCATGCGCTGGGGGGGATCAGTTTTGTCATCGAACAGGGCGAATTCGTTGCTGCCATGGGGCCAAGCGGCTCAGGTAAGTCCACGTGCATGAACATACTTGGATGTCTGGATACGCCTAGCGCCGGGGTCTATCTGTTCCATGGGACTGATGTCTCGCGCCTTTCAAGGGAAGGGCGCGCTCTCATCCGCCGGAATTATCTCGGCTTTGTCTTTCAGGGCTTTAACCTTTTAAATCGCACATCCGCGCTGGAAAATGTGGAACTGCCGCTGTTTTATCGCGGCATGCATCTTCGTGATCGCAGGGCACTTGCACATAAGGCCCTGAAAGCGGTCGGCCTGAACGGCTGGGAAAGGCACAGCCCCTCGGAATTATCCGGAGGACAACAGCAACGGGTTGCCATTGCACGGGCAATTGTCGCAGACCCGAAGGTTCTCCTGGCAGATGAGCCCACAGGGAATCTGGATTCCGTGCGAAGCCGTGAGATAATGGATCTGTTGGCCGGGTTAAACCGGGACAGTGGCATCACCATAGTCATGGTGACCCACGATCGGCAAATGGCCTCCTATGCGAACAGGATCATCCATTTTCTGGACGGGCTAATCGTCAGCGAGGGATCAAACGGAGGAACTGCTTGATGTGGTGGCAGACTGTCCTGCTTGCCCTGCGTGAAATCCGCCGCAACCTGATGAGATCGTCCCTGACCATCCTCGGCGTGGTCATAGGAGTGGGTGCGGTCATCACCATGGTTACCTTAGGCTCCGGCGCCACGGCACAGGTGACATCTGATATCACAAAACTGGGGACAAACCTTTTGCAACTACGACCGGGCCAGGGAATGCACGGCCCGGGCGGGGCGCGCACCAGCTCCAATCCGTTTGAGCTTAATGATGCAGCGGCCATTGAAAGGGAGGTCGGGGGCCTTTTGGCAGTGGCGCCTATTGCAAGCCGTATGATGCAGGCCATTTACGGAAACCAGAACTGGTCCACCACCATAATGGGATGCACCAATGAATATGTCCGGGCAAGGAACTGGGCGATTGAATCAGGCAGGACCTTTACCGATGGAGAGCTCAGGGCCGGGAAGGCCGTGTGTATCCTGGGCGCCACGGTTTGCAAAGAGCTCTTCGGCAGTCAGGACCCTGTAGCTACGACCATCCGTCTTCAGAAGATCTCATTTAAGGTGATCGGTATCCTCGAATCCAAGGGACAGTCAGGCTTTGGAACCGATCAGGATGACCTGGTGCTGGTTCCCATCAGGACATTTCACCGGCGTATTGGGGGAAATACGGATGTTACCGCCATTCTTGTCTCCGCAAGGGACGGTGTGTCCACGGAAAAGGTCGAGGAGGACATAGAACGACTGATGCGCGAGCGACGCCGTATCTCGCGGGGGCAGGATGATGACTTCAATGTGATGGACATGAAAGAGATCGTAGGCATGCTGACAGGCACAACACGCGTTTTAACCTC
>DIKH01000376.1 GCA_002424495.1 Desulfobacteraceae bacterium UBA5623 | reverse complement strand
TAAATCTTATCTTAAACGCCATTGATGCCTCGCCAAAGGGAGGCAAGATTCAGGTCCTTGTCCTGCCGGCCGATGAGCCCAATTACCTTTCAGTAAAGATTATGGATTTCGGCACCGGCATCCCGGGGCATGTATTACCTTCTATTTTTGATCCCTTCTTTACCACCAAGATCAAAGGCAAAGGTACTGGTCTGGGCCTCAGCGTTTCACAGGGTATTGTAGCCAAACACGGGGGACGTATTCGTGTGAGCAGCAGAGAGGGCGAGGGAACGACCTTTACCGTCACCCTGCCGGTAACCACCATCCCCGCTGCATTCAATCAAGTACAGGAATCTTTGGTATGATCTAATCCCTGTATCGCTGACGTCTATACGCACGTAGCCGCCTTCCACGGAACCCCTGACCGCAAGCTCCCCAAACGGCATGGGCTGCACCCTGGTCAGTTGTCTGTTGGATGGCGACCTGTTGCATACAGACAATATAACAGAGGTAGTAGTCTTTCGCTGAAAACTTTTGATTTGGGGCCCGGTAAAACCTTTGCTGGTTTCAAAAATGGCTTTCCCGGGCATTATCCTAAGGTTGTATTTCTATTATGGTTCCATCAGGCACGTATGCCCAGATCTCATCCATTTCGGCGTTTGAGACTGCAATGCAGCCATTGGTCCAGTCCCTGTCCCGGAAATACCACTTTGTCCAATTGAAATAGTTGGGCACCCCATGGATCATGACCATGCCGCCCGGACTAACGCCTTTTGATCTTGCTGCCCTTACATCGTACCTATTAGGATAGGAGATATGGATGGCCTTGTAAAACTGGCTATTCTTTTTTCGCCAGTCAAGGATATATATGCCCTCCGGTGTGCGGCAGTCACCCTCGCGCTCTTTGTCCCCAACAGGATTTTTGCCAAGTGAGACCTTGTATTCTTTAAGTATCCTCTCGCCTTTCTTAAGATAAAGTATCCTTTCCGATTTTTTTACCAGGACTTTGTCCGCCTTAAGTGGCTCAATGGAGCAGATGGCTCCCCTCTTAAGGCTCCCAATCCCTGCATATCCGGGCTCACACATTATCTCGAAACCGCCCGTTGAGTTACATATCTTTGAGCCAAGTAAAGCAAGCTGCTGATCGAAATTTACTGAAAGGTTTTTATTCGCCTGCCTGAACCCTTCAAGACTATCCTCCCTGACCTGATCCAGTATGTTAAGGGGGGTGGCCCTGCTTTTTATGTCACTGCTGCCAGTGGCGCCTAAGATCATTTTGCGGCTTGGGATATGGTAGCAGACAGCATCAAGCACTGTGTGGGTTTCATTTTTTTCTCCGGGGACCAAAAAGGCGCCTATTACCGTCAGATAGGCTATTGCAGAAATATCCTTGTCTACGAATTGCGATTGATTGAATGAGACTAATGTGATGACATCCACATTGAAGGTTGTCCTGACACGCTCCAGATTATCAAAACCTCCATCGGTAAACATGTAGTCAGAGGGGATTTGGACGACGGACTTGACGAATTCATATTTTCTGAGCTGTCCGCCGATCTCTTCCATTAATGACATCTTATCATTTTCTGTCAGGCTCGATAGTGTCGGCAAGAGCCTTCGGCCATCACTGGCCTGGTACTGCCCTGTTTCAGGCACAAAGGCGATGCCAACCTTGATCGGCAGAGATAAGATCGGGATCTGCACTGTCTCGGAGGCCTTTTTTTTATCTGAGTATAGAAACTGGACTGTACTGGTTCTGTAATCTGTTGATGTGGCGCACCCCCCCATTAAAACCAGGGGCATCAAGATAATAAATTTTGACAAAAAATTCCAAAACTTCATTTTCAATATTTCCTGAGAGCTTAACCTGAGATTTGGTAGTCCCAACGGGAATCGAACCCGTGTCTCCGGCGTGAGAGGCCAGTATCCTAAACCGCTAGACGATGGGACCACAAATTGAGAAAAGCGATACCTTCTGTTCTGTTCAGGCCCTAGATAGCAAAAACAATCCGGGTTTGCAAGCACAAAAGATATTTGTGCCTGAGGTCATTAAATATTATATCTTGGCAACACTTAATTTATTCTTTCCACCTTTCTTGGAGTTATACAATGCCTTATCCGCCGCATTAAGGATATTCAACTTTTTACACTCATTTTCTTGAGGCATATAGGTGACGACCCCTATGCTGACGGTTGTCTTAATTATTAGATCATCGGCCAATACCTCCATTTCCTCGGCGGTTTTTCTAATGTGTTCTCCTGAGATTGCGGCATTTTTAAGGTCTGTTTGCGGCATGATTATCGCAAATTCCTCTCCCCCATAACGGGCGACGATGTCGGTCTCCCTTACGCTCGCAGACATCACCTTTGCAATTTTCTGCAATACCATATCGCCGTTTGGGTGGCCAAAGGAGTCATTTATGTTTTTAAAATAGTCCAAGTCAATCATCATCAATGTCAGGGGAATCTTGTATCTGTTGGACCGGAGCAGTTCTGTATCAAACAGTTCCTGAAAATGCCGATGGTTATAGAGCCCTGTTAGTCCATCTTTTACCGACAGCTCCCTTAGTTTGTCGTTGGCCTCCTTTAAATCAGTTGCCAAATGCTCCGCCCGCTGTTTGGCCTCCGCTGGGGTTTTTCTGCTCAATCAATCTGACATACTCTTCCGTCCGGCAATAGTACAGAATCAGTATCCCGATATCTTGAAGAAGACCTGTAACAAAAGTATCGTCACTTCTCTTACCGATTAAGGCGGCGGTCAAGTCTGCGGCAATTGCCGCTGTAACGGCACGTTTCCAGAAATAATTAAAATTAAACCCTGCCGAGTCCTTACCACTGAAGCCTTTAGAAATGGTAAAAGATAGTGCGATATTTTTTAGTGCAGTTACCCCGAGGACTGAAATGGCCCTTTCAATACTGTCAACCTTTCTGGAAAGGCCGTAGAAAGAGGAATTGGCTATTTTCAGTGCCCTTGCGGTCAGGGCCGGATCGGATGATATGATTTGGGCAAGCTCTTTGTATGTGGAATCATCGCTTTTAACCGCCTGTAAGAGGCGCATAGCAATATTAGGCGGTGATGGTATTTTAATATTTTTTTTTATAAATTGGTTTAAAACACTCATGTTGTTTTTAATGCATATTTTGAAGCCGTTTAAAGACACGGCTTTTTGCTCAATTAAGTGCAGCCCTTTAGTCTCAACGATATCATTCACGGCCCCCTTTTTTGGTCTGGACGAATACCCTTATCATATCTGCTACAACTTCGTTGATCTTTTCGTTGGTTTCAATAAAACGGATACCGGTATGGAAGACCCCTCGGTCTTCTTGCCTGCAATAGATAACTTTACCTTTAATCTGGATTAGTTCTTCTCTTAAGTTCATGGACATAAGGAGAACGAATTTTGCCTCAACTGGGACCCCTGTTTCCATAAGGAGACCGCCTTTACTAATGTCCAGAGTCTTCCCCATTCCCTGGTCCAAAGGATTGGAGCTTTCATCTATACACACATAGGATAGAAGATTGACCGTTTTTACGCGGGCGTGTCTTCTGCTCTCTTTAACTTTCATCAATTTCTTACCCGGAGGTAAAAAAAAGATCCCTCGACTCAGGGTCTTGGGATCTGGGGCTCACACCATTATTGAACTGAATCCTTAAGAGACTTTCCCGGTAAAAACTTGGGGATCTTCTTGGCCTTTATCTTAATCACTTCCCCGGTGTTAGGGTTTCTCCCTTTTCTGGCCTTTCTGGTCTGAACTTTAAAGGTCCCGAATCCTATCAGTGTCACGGAATCCTTCTTTTTCAAGGCCTTGGCAATAGATGAAAGAACGCAGTCAACTGCCCCATGGGCAGCCTTTTTTGTACCAACGACCTTTGCCACTTCATTGATCAAATCCCCTTTGTTCATGATTCCTTCTCCTTTAAGTTAAATGGTTATACGAGACCGGGGACG
>DIKH01000059.1 GCA_002424495.1 Desulfobacteraceae bacterium UBA5623 | reverse complement strand
TGTTATGTGTTCACTTTTGAAGTGTTATGTGTTCACTTTTGAAGTTTTTAAGTGTTCACTTTTAAACTTCTAACAGTTCACTTTTGAAGTGTTATCGGTTCACTTTTAAAGTTTGGTTGACATTTATTACTCCTGACTTGACAAAATAAAATATGTCACTATAATAATGATTAATATAGCCCGCGAATGGTTCCTTCATCAGTTGGATGTTTGGAAAAAAGCTATTCGCAAAATAAAACCCCGAGGAGTGCAAATGCACTCCTCGAATTATTATATATAATAATTAATATATAACGGAGGAAAAATGGCTAAAGGACGTATTTTCATCGATTATTGGAATTTTCAATTAAACATTATAAACTATTATGGAAAAGAATTTCGATTGGATTGGTCAAAATTATCAAGTCTGTTAATTGGTAAGTCTGCTGATATTATTGGGTCATTACTTGAATATGAAGGGATGAATGTTTATATGTCCTTTGATGACAATAAAACAAGTGACAAGCACCTCAAGGATTGGGCAAAAAATGTACTCGATAAATTCCCGGGCATTGATGTGACTATGTTGGAGAGAAAACCAAGAAATCCTTTTAAATGTCCAGATTGCCATCAGGAGATTATCGCTTGTCCACATTGTGGAAAAACTATGAAAGCCACGGTAGAAAAAGGAGTGGATACAGCTATTGTTACCGATCTGATCAGCCTTGCGTGGGAAAACTCATGGGATTATTCCATTCTTATTTCTTCTGATAAGGATTTCATTCCTGCAGTAGACATGTTAAACCGAAAAGGCTTTCATGTAATCAATGCTCATTTTCCTCCTGCCGGCGCAGAGCTGGCAAACCATTGTTGGGCATCCATTGATTTAGGTTCATGTCTAAAATCTATCGAGTTTATTAGAAAATAACAACCCTTCCATTATCTACTCCCCCCATACCTTAGCAATCCTCGCCCGGATTTTTTCCTCGTATAACTTGATTAATTCCTTGGATGAAGAAACTAGTAGTCAGTCATGCTGAAATGGATGGATAAAGGTGAAGTAATTTAATACGAGCATCCCTGGTTCGGAATTGCCAATGAATGATCGCATGAGTCTCGTTTCGTTCATTGGTAATCGCCCGCACCTCATTTTCGAGAATGGCTGGGGTGGGTATGTGCAATTTTAACGATCTGCTGAAGGCGCTCAATTCAATTTCTGCCATATCCAGCCAACTGCCATGTTTAGGTGTGAAATGAAATTCCAGCTTTTTGAGAATTCGGCGAGCTTCTTCTGGTGGAAATGCCTCGTACAAAGCAGCTGGTTTATGCGTGCCGAAATTATCGAGAACAATACGAATAATCAGAACAGCATCCGGATAAAGCACATCCACCAACCATTTCATGCTTTCTGCAAAATCAATCATCGTATGTTGCTCTGTGATACGAACATACCTTTTACCTGCCAGGGGTTCATAAAGCATATTCAAATTCCGGACACCCTTGCGCTTGTACTCATAATCATAGCGTTGCTTGCGACCTGCTTTACAGGGGTATCCCTTCCGAGTTTCTTCAATCAACTGTTTCTGCCCTTCATCATAACAAACCTGGGGATATTGGGCATCATAGGGACGTTCGTATTGATCGAGAACGTCTTCCATACAAGCCACATATTCCGCACTGGCCTCCGGAATGCACCACATTTCTTTTTGCCACGGCTTTATCTCGTTTTTTTAGCGTTCGGCGGATAGTTTCATATTAGATCGAGTCCACCACTTCTAGTTCCACCATCTTTCCTGCCAGTAAACGCAAAGTCCAATGCTCGTGTCCTTCGGGAACCTGGCCGCAAGCTGTCGCAATTAAGGTCGCTTCAGCCCGTCCGTCTAATTTGTGTCTTTGCCCTGGGTGTGGAAGAATGGCGCAAGGTGTATGCAGAGCATGAGAAGCTGGGTAAAAAAGCCGTGCTTTTCATTATGACGGATGACACCAAGAACTGTGATGACGTGTCTGATTATCTGGTGACGACTTACCCCGAATTCAAAGATGCAGTTTTAACCATCCATACCAACAATAACGGTGAGATCTCAGAATCGGATAGCAAAAAAAGCAAAGAGGAACTCGAACTGCTGCGCAAAGAGTCCAATCAAATTGATAGTTGGCAAAGTCCCTACAAGGTGATCGTGTCGGTCTTAATGCTGAAAGAAGGCTGGGATGTGCGTAACGTCACCACAATTGTAGGGCTGCGGGCTTATGCCGCCAAGAGTGATATCCTGCCTGAACAAACCCTGGGGCGTGGGCTGCGCCGCATGTACCTGGGAGCAGATGCCACCGAGTACGTAAGCGTGGTGGGCACCGACGCCTTTATGAATTTTGTTTCATCGATCCAGAGCGAAGGCGTGGAGCTGGAGCATAAGCCAATGGGTGCCGGAACAGCACCGAAAACCCCCATCATAATTGAAGTGGATAATGAGAATACCAAAAAGAATTTGGATATACTGGATATCGAAATACCGGTATTAACGCCGCGTATTTATCGTGAATATAAGAACCTTGAAGCCTTAAATCCAGCCTCTTTTGGCACCCAAAAGATTCCTTTCAAACAGTTCTCTGAAGCCGAAAAACGGGAGATTGTCTTCAAAGATATCACTACAGGAGAGATCAACCACACCACCTTGCTCGATTCTGATACTGTAACGGATTACCGCAGTGTCATCGGTTATTTTGCCCAGGTCATAATGAAGGACATGCGCCTGGTAAGCGGTTATGATGTGCTTTACGGCAAGGTGAAAACTTTTATCACGGAGAACCTGTTTGATGTGACTGTAGATATTGATGACCTGAATACCCTCCGCAATCTCTCAGAGCTTGACGCTACAAAAACGATTATTGAAACTTTCAAGAAAAAGATCAACGAGTTGACTGTCCAGGATAAAGGCAGTGCCGAGATCAGGGATACCATCAAACTCAAGCAGACCCGTCCATTTATTGTCAAGGATCAGGGTTTCCTGGTTCCGCAAAAAAGTCTGTTCAACAAGATCGTCGGTGATAGTCACCTGGAACTCTTATTTGCCTCCTTCCTGGAAAAATGCCCGGATGTGACCGCGTATGCCAAAAACTATTTTTTGGTGCATTTCAACATTGACTATGTCAATTCAGATGGAGAGATTTCCAGCTACTACCCGGACTTCTTTGTAAAAACAAACCCTAATGAAATTGTCATTGTAGAAACCAAGGGGCTCGAAGACCTGGATGTGCCTTTGAAAATGGCTCGTCTGATGCGGTGGTGTGCGGATATCAACGCTGCACAAAAGAAGATAAATTTCGATTTTGTTTTTGTAGAGGAAGAGGAGTTTGAGCGATATAAACCCAATACTTTTTCAGAATTGATGAAGATTTTCAGGAAGTATAAATAAGGGGGCAACCATGGTAATAAATCCTGTTTTTTTATCTTTTCTCCCGGAATCTGTTTCGCTATTCCGGGCGTCTGCCCTATCCACGTTTAGGGCAGATTCCGGGGTAAAAAGCACATAACCCTGGAATAGAACCCAAGGTCTTTTCGATATTTTTGTGTGGTTAGGGATAAGTTTTTGATCTTGTTCCCCTACCCCTTGACACATGGTTTATAATTAATACATAGAACAATGTTTCTATTTTTTTCCTGTTCACTAATCACGGACCACTTTTACTATTCTCTTCAAGGAGCCAGCATGTCAGACCAACCCGTAATCGACCCTATGAAAGACCCCAATGTCAAGATCGTCAGAGCCAAAGGCAAACCCGGCGCTCAGCCCGGCAACACCAATGCCCTCCGCCACGGTTTTTATGCCAAAAACCTCGGCATCGCGTCCCCCCGCAAATACAACGAAGCCGAGCACCGCAACCTTCTCAGTGAAGCCGCCATGCTCAAAGACTACATGTACATCCTCTACAACTGCAATCTCGAAGTCCGCGATTCCGCCGTACTCGCCGAAACCCTTCGCGCCCTCTCCCTCGCCAGCATGGCCCTCGCCCGCCTCCTCCAGGTCCACTGCCAGGTCCGCATCCTATCCAGCAGCGATTCGACCCTCTCCGAACTCCTCACCTCCATGGATGCCGCTACCACAAGGGCGAATCGATACAGTTCTCGTGATTTGTAATTCACCGCTCTCGATTGGGTTTTCCCTCTCCCGTGCCGGGAGAGGGATTCAAAAGGTGAGGGAAAGACTTCTTCACGCCTTACCGCTTGATATTTGTTTATTATTCGCGCAACTTTGGCGTCCTCGCGATCTATGCACCCTGGCGCGAACTCTGTGCCATGAGTGCACACCCGAGCGTATTCTGCGAGAGGTAAAGCAGGTGAGGGCTACCTTACAAAACAATATTCGTTTCTTATTCGTTCCGCAACATTGGCGACCTCGCGATCTATGCACCCTGGCGGTGTACTCCCGCCATGGGCTCGTGCAATATACATACTCGAGTGAAGCGAAGAGTACAAACTATTTTCGCGAGAGGAATATAAAATATGGTATCCTTAACCCCGCGCTCCGGACGGGACCGGCGCGGCAGAGCCCTGCGAACCCCGCCAGGTCCGAGAGGAAGCAGCGGTAAGGAGGATACTTTGGGCGCCGCCGGCAAACCTGTCCGGACGCACCTTTTCGAGTGGAGAACCATGCAAACACCCCCCGTGTGCAATTACGAAGGCTCAGACTACCAGACCAGTTTCTGGGATAAAGGTGGCCGCGCTTATGAAGACGGCTGCGAGGCCGTGGCGCTCAAGCGCCTGCTGCCCACCTCAGGCCGCCACCTGCTGGAACTGGGCGCCGGCGCCGGGCGCAACACCCCGCGCT
>DIKH01000320.1:8364-25702 GCA_002424495.1 Desulfobacteraceae bacterium UBA5623 | reverse complement strand
GGCCTCTTAAAATAGGCCTCCACAAGTCCTGAGATCCAGCCTGCTGCGATCATTGGGTGCAAGGTTGTTATTGGCGAGGCAATGATCGCTGACATTATGGTGAAGGGATGTGCAAGTACAACAGCGGCGCCGATGCCGCCGAATATCGCTGTGGCCAGCGCCCACCACTTTATCATATCAAGACTGACCTTGGGCCCGGCAAGAAAAAAACCGGCAATAACAAATGCGATAATGGCCGAGGGAATACCCCACTTTAGCATACCGGAGAGCCTTGACTTTGGGGGTATCACCTCCAGGCCGGCGACATCCACAGTCCTCTGCCAGTAATTTTTAATACCTGGGACATGGCCAGCGCCTACCACCGCGACTATTTTTTTCCCTGGGGCGGTTCGTATCTTATGGGCAAGGTATTGATCTCTTTCATCAATCAAGATCATGCGCAATTCGGGCATTGCCTTGCCTATCTCTGAAAGAAGATTTTCAAGTATATCCTTTTCCTTCATTTTTTCGATATCTTCTTCTTTGATTTCACCTGCCTCTCCAATAGAGGCAAGGAGTTGAGCAGACAGTTTGATCTTGGACCACAGGCCCATAAGACGCCATATCCTTGAAAGGGTCGTCCTGATATCCCTGTCGGCCAGATGTATCCGGGCATTGACTGATTCTGCGGATTGAACTGCCTGGAGCATCTCCTCGCCTGGCTTTATCCCCAGATTGTCCCCGAGCTTTCTTTGAAAATGTGCCAGAAGGAGATTGGAAAGGAGGACGAAGGTCTTTTTTTCCCTGATCACCTTGATTAGATCCATATCCTGCCATTTATTCTTGTTTGTTATGGACTGATATCTGGAATTGCACAGTTCGATGCATACAGTATCAGGGCGTTCCTCTTCAATAACACATTCCACCAGATTGACGCTCTCCCTGGATAGATGGGCCGTGCCGATAATGGTGATTTCCCTGTCATCAGAGGTGAGACGATGGATATTGGTGTTGTCGGTCATTGGCATTGTTCGTTCTCCATTAAAAAAAACGTGTGTGAGCAGTCACAATTTAAATTGAACTGTCTCCCGTGAAAGGCTATAGAAGATCTTGCCTGCTTATGTCATATTTGTCCACCGGAGAGGAATACAATCAAAGGCATATTCAGCGGTTGTTTATTCTTCCATGATGAAGCAGTGCTAAAGATAATTCTCTATCACGCAATTGTCCATATCATATTGTGTGACATGACTTCTTAGGTGATGGTAACTTGAAGGATTTTAATAGAATAAATGAAATTAATGAAAAGAGGATAGATCTCCAGACTCTCCAGGGAAAGCTCTGTGTGGCCCTTTACGAGAAGGCAGGTGAGGCGGGCCTTGCCGAGATAAGGCAAATATACGGCCAGTACGGTTATGAAGTAGGCCTTGGGCTAAGGAAAAAGTGGGCGCCTAAAGATCTGCTTGAGGCTTCAAAGCAATTTGAAAAGATGACAAACGAGGCCAGCCTCCCTTCCAGGGTTGAAGTAAAAGGAAATGAGGCATTATGGACAGCGGAGCGCTGCCCTTTCAACCTCAAAAATACCTACAGGCAGGTCTGTGAGGCTGTTATGGCCATGGATAGAGAGATCTTTCGCGCCCTTCTGGATCTCAAGGAGGGCGAAATAGAGATAGAGATCAAAAAGACCGTTGCTGCCGGTGATGATTTCTGTGTTGGAATCGTCAGGCTATTATAGTGTCTGAACGAAAAAAATATTCAGGCACAATTTTGAATTCTTAATTGTGAATTTTAAATTGAAAAGAAACAAAGTCTTAACGTGTTAACAGGTTTGAAAGTTGTGATGCGGTTTTGTGAACGTCATTCCGGCGAAGGCCGGAATCCAGTATTTTTTATAAGTCGTTGGTAATTGTGAATATGGCATCGTCAAACCGCATAAGGGACTTATTGACCAAGGGGGTCATGGATGGGGTTTATCCAGGCGCGGCGCTGCTGGTTGCAAGAGGGAGTAAGATCATATTTTTTGAGGAGACAGGGCGTGTTTCCCTCGCCCCAGGTGCGGCTTACATCGCAAAAGACACCATCTTTGATCTGGCGTCTCTGACAAAGCCCCTGGCCACAACCCTGGCATTGATGAAATGCGTTGACGACGGCCTGATTGAACTTGATCAGCCGCTTGAAAAACTGGTGCCCATGGCCTTGCCGACAGACAAGGCCCTCATAACCCCAAGGCTTATCCTTGCCCACTCCGGGGGTTTTCGGGACTGGGAGCCTTTTTATCTCAGGCTTGTTGAAGCCGTACCTGAAAAGAGGAAGGAGTTGTTAAGGCAATGGATTATTAAGATGCCTCTTGATTACAGGCCGGGAGAAAAGGCGCTCTATAGCGATCTTGGTTTCATGATCCTTGAATGGGTGATAGAACAGGCAACAGCAATGGTTCTTCCAACTTTTCTAAGCCGCTGCTTCTATTCGCCCCTTGGACTCAAAAGGACATTTTTTTCTGACGCTTTACCGCCGCTGTATCCTGGAGAGGATCAATTCGCTGCAACAGAAGACTGCCCCTGGCGCAAGAGGATTGTCCGGGGTTATGTTCACGATGAAAACGCCTTTGCCCTTGGCGGGTATTCGGGCCATGCCGGACTCTTCGGCACTGCCCATGATGTGTATACACTGATTGACATGTTAAGGGCTCATTTTTTGCGACAAAGAGATGATTATCTGAGGCCGGAAACGGTCAAGGCCTTTTTTACACAACAAAAGATTGCGCCGGATAGCTCTTGGGCCCTTGGATGGGATACCCCCACCCACGGAGCATCCAGTTCGGGCAAGTATTTTTCAGAAGACAGCGTCGGGCACCTGGGATTCACCGGAACATCTGTATGGATGGACCTGAAAAAAGATGTGATTGTTGTCTTTCTAACAAATCGCATCCATCCAAGCAGGGACAATATCAAGATCAGGGCCTTTAGGCCTGTACTTCACGATACGGTTATGGAGGATGTTATAGGAGATGGCGGAGATTAAAAGCACACTTGAACTCATCATGGAAAAGACCAGGGGAATGACTGTCACAGAAGAGGAAAAGAGGGGTTTCAGAAAAAAAGAGATCGAGGGAAAGGTCAAGGGGTGGCTTTCAAGGTGTATGGATGAATTAATGAATCCAGAGGATTTTAAAAAGGAGCTCTCTTCGTTTGATGAGAAAGACCACGAGATGGCAATAGAGGCCGTATTAAACGGATGTCGTGAAAGAATTTTGCCATACAAAGATAACAGCCTGCCTTACAGGATATTGGAGGGCGTTGTTGGTGTGGATGTCTCACCCGTCAAGAAACTTGTATCTGAATTTGACGGGCACAAGGATAATGAAAAATACAGACGCGCGCAGCTGATGACGGAGAGGCTATATAAAAAGGGTATATCGGGCTCTGCTGTCATGCTGAATTTAGAGGCTGATCAGGGGTGGAAAGACTTTGTGGCAGATTCCACGGAAACATTTCAAAAAGAGTTACAAGGGATGATGAATGGCAGGTAATATGACCCTTTGGTGGACTATTTTTATGGTCTTTGTTCTTACCATGCTTGCTTTGGACTTGGGAGTATTCAACCGAAAAGCGCATGTAATCAAGGTTAAGGAAGCGTTGCTGTGGACCCTGTTCTGGGTCTCACTGTCCATGCTGTTTTGCCTTGGCATCTATTACCTCAAGGGTTATGAAAAGGCGCTGGAATTTTTAACGGCCTATTTGATCGAAGAATCCCTTAGTATTGATAATCTTTTTGTATTCCTTTTAATCTTTAATTATTTCGGCATCCCAGCCAAATATGAACACAAGGCACTGTTCTGGGGTGTTCTGGGGGCACTGGTCATGCGCGGTGTTTTTATAATAGCCGGAGTGGCCTTGATTACAAAATTTCACTGGATAATCTATATCTTCGGCGCTCTTCTGATTATTACAGCCATAAAGATAACCTTCCAAAAAGACAAGAAGATCCAGCCTGAAAAGAACCCGGTGCTGAAGCTTCTGCATAAGATCATGCCGGTAGATCCCAGTTTTGACGGCGGCAGGTTTTTTCTTAAAAAACAGGGGCGCTGGTTTGCAACTCCCTTGTTTGCCATTGTTCTGGTTTTGGAGACAACAGATGTCATCTTTGCTGTGGATTCCATACCGGCAGTGCTTGCTATCAGCACAGATCCATTCATCGTATACACTTCCAATGTCTTTGCCATTCTAGGGCTGCGATCACTGTTTTTTGCCATTTCAGGCATCATGCGCCTTTTCCATTACCTGCACTATGGCCTGTCAATAGTACTTTCTTTTGTTGGATTAAAAATGCTTCTTACAGACATCTATAAAATCCCTATAGTCATTTCCCTTGGAACCATTGCCACGGTTCTCTTACTCTCTATTCTTGCCTCAATACTCTGGCCTGCCCGGGAACAACCCACCAACACTGTGTAGGGCTAATCATGACTAACCCTTTTCCGAGTTTTTATAAAATAGCCTTTTAACAAGGTGGCTTCTTCACGACAAGGCAGCCCTTTCGCTAAGGATATGGGAATAAAAGACCAGGCGATTTTCTCCATTCGTTCGGACCGTGCGGTCCTCGCCTTTCTGCCCCGGCATTCAAAATCTCTGCTTTAAATTCAGATTTTTCTCTTTATACACTCTGCCCTGTCGGCTTTACGGCAGGGAACCTGACCGTGATAAAACAAAATAACCAATTTCTAATAACCCTCTAATGCTATTGTAATGATGGATGGATAATTTTTGCCTGCATGAAGGTGGACAAAGACAAATAAATTGAATTCCAAATTTTAGGAGAAAAGAAGATGAATGAAATTATTATGCAGGGGAATCAGTATCCTTGGGTGATCCAATGGATTGCAGCCGCGATTGTGATAATGTTTTTCTATATGATCTTCAACCGGGTAGTAAAATTATTTTCCAACATAGATCAAGAGATGTGGGAAAAGTAGCGGCGTGGGTCAGTATTAACCCAGCAGCTGAAGATGCAAGTTTCGTCATGCCGGACTTGATCCGGCATCCAGTGAATTCCTAGATTCCGGCCTTCGCCGGAATGACGTTCTTGGTATACTTGATTGCCGGTTTAATAACAATGGAAAAACAGTTTTAATTAAATTCTAAGTATCAAGTAAGGAGAAATTTTATGGCAAAAAGAAATGTAGACAATCTGTATTGTATCTTTGACTTATCAATATGTAAGGCAATGCACCTTTCAAAGCCTATTTCAACGCGGGTGATTCTGGCTTATGATAAAAACGAAAATGTAAAGAAGATCATGATACTTGATAAAAGCATTACGCAGGCAATGAGCAGCCGATTGTCGTCATGGTTGGAAGATAATGTTGAGATTGACGATATCCTTTATCATATCAGATTGGAGGAAATAGATATAGATGAGCTAAAAAAAGCGTCGAATTACTGATCAACAGCTTAGCAAATCCCTCCTTCTGCATCTACTCCCAAAGCCCTCCAGTCCTCAAAAAGCACGCAAGAGCATAGGCAATGCAACTGCTTTTCTCTTGATTTATAATTTTCAGTTGATATAACATCCGTAATAAAGTCTATTGTAATTAATGATTTTCAGCCTTTTGAAAGGTCCAAGGCCTATGAAACCCATCCATCCCGATTACCCCTCATTGGTTAAGGAGGTCCGCAGGCAACTCGCCCTGAGCCAAGAGGACTTGGCTCGAGAGCTGGGCGTGAGCTATGCCACCGTCAACCGCTGGGAAAACGGCCAGGCCAAGCCGTCCAAGCTGGCCCGAGCGCAGTTGGATGCTTTCTGCGGAAAAATGGAAGCGCAGGGTTTTCTGGCGTTGCCGAAGCGAGACGCAACGGGAATTGTTTGAGTGTTTCAGGAGAGGATTTAAGTGTCCGCCAACTTTCAAGAACTTTCGAACTTCATCTGGTCTGTGGCTGATTTGCTGCGAGGACCTTACCGGCCGCCGCAATATGAGCGTGTGATGTTGCCCATGACGGTTCTGCGGCGTTTTGATTGTGTGCTTGAGCCCACCAAGGCAGCGGTGGTCAAACGCTACCAGCAGATCAAGGACGGTAAGGTCAAAAATATTGACCCCATCCTGAATAAAGCCGCCGGCAACGGTGATAAGTTCGGGTTTCATAATCACAGCAATCTCGACTTTCCCAAGCTTAAGGGCGATCCTGACAACATCGGCCGCCATCTTATAGATTACATGACCGGCTTTTCCGAGAATGTCCGTAAAATTTTTGATTATTTTGAATTTGAAAAGGAGATAGAAAAGCTGGAGGAGGCCAACCGCCTCTATCTGGTGGTTTCCAAGTTTGCTGAAATGGACCTGCACCCCGGACGGGTGGACAACATCGCCATGGGGTTGATTTTCGAAGACCTTATCCGGCGCTTCAATGAAGCAGCCAATGAGACGGCGGGCGATCACTTCACGCCACGGGAGGTGATCCGACTCATGGTCAACATGCTGCTGGAGCCGGATGCGCATATCCTGACCACACCGGGGGTGATCACCACGGTTTGCGACCCGGCCTGCGGCACAGGGGGAATGCTGTCCGAATCCCAAAACTGGATTCGAGAGCACAATGAGAGCGCCAGGGTCATTGTGCGCGGCCAGGATTATAACCCACGCTCCTATGCCGTGGCTGCGTCCGACCTGTTAATAAAGGGCCACAAGGACAGCCGCATCGAGTTCGGCAACACATTAACGGAAGACAGGTTTGCCGGGGAACGGTTCGACTACCTGCTGGCCAATCCGCCGTTCGGCGTGGACTGGAAGGCGGAGAAAAAAGACATCGACAAGCTCTCCAGCTTTCGCGGATATACCGGCAAACTGCCGCGGGTTAATGACGGGGCCTTGCTTTTTTTATTGCACATGATCGGCCATTTTCAGATCGTTGATCCGAAACAGAAAAAACACGGCTCACGCTGCGCCATTGTCTTTAACGGTTCACCGCTGTTTACCGGCGGGGCGGGCTCCGGCGAAAGTGAGATCCGCCGCTGGATCATTGAAAACGACTGGCTGGAGGCCATTGTGGCCTTGCCCGAACAGATGTTTTACAACACAGGCATCGGCACCTTTATATGGGTCGTTACCAACCGCAAGGAGAAAAAGCGCAGGACCAAAGTTCAGCTCATTGACGGACGGGAGCGGTGGGCCCCCATGCGGCGCAGCCTGGGTGACAAGCGCCGCTATCTCACCGATGAGATCATTGAGGACTTAACCCGTGAGCACGGCCGGTTTGCCGACACTGAAACCAGCAAAATTTTCGACAACGCCCACTTCGGGTTTCGCCGCATTACCGTGGAACGTCCGCTAAGGTTGCGTTTTCAGATCACCGATCAAGGTAAGGAGTCGTTCCTTGATGCCTGCCCGGAGTTTCTTGATGCTGTGCAGGCAATGGAAATAGAGATGGGCAGCGAGTATTATGATGACTGGAACGTTATCTGGGCCGATGTGCAGCGCATGGCCAAGGAAACCGATGTGAAATGGACCGTGGCCAATAAAAAACTCTTCCGCCAGTGCTTCACCTTCGTGGACCCGGAAGCGCAGCCGGTAATAGCCAAGCAGCTAAAATCCATAGACAAAATCAGCCCGGTGGTCTTTCCCGGACAAAAATTGCCTGTCGAACTTAAGTCCGAAGCGCTGAAAAGCATTTGCGGGGTTTATCCGGTTAGGAATGGTAAAAAAATCAAGGCTGTGGAATATGAACCTGACCCTGCGCTTCGCGACTTTGAAAACATTCCGCTATTGTCAGCAATGTTGATAAAGTGCCATCCGCTGATGAACACAAGGTAAAACTGTGTAACTATACAGACGTATATAATAAGGAATTTATCTCACCTGACATGGAGTTGATGCATACGACAGCGACAGGTGCTGAAATTGAAAAGTTTCATCTCTCTATAAACGACGTGGTAATTACGAAAGATTCAGAGTCTTGGGATGATATTGCAATTCCTTCTCTTGTTGTGGAGACGGCAGAAGATCTTCTTTGTGGATATCACCTTGCTATTTTGCGTCCGAAACCCGAAATGCTGAATGGGCGCTTTTTGTTTCGCTGCCTTCAATCAAAATCAATCCGCTTGCAGCTTGAGTTGGCCTCAACCGGAGTTACGCGGTTTGGATTGCCAAAAGGAGAGATTGGGAAAATGTTGCTTCCCGTGACTTCAATGGGCGAGCAGCAGACAATCGCCGACTATCTTGACAAAGAAACAGCCCAAATCGACACCTTAATAAAGCAAAAGGAACAGATTCTATCGCTTTTGGCGGAAAAGCGGGCCGCATTCATCATTCGCTCCGTTACGCGTGGTCTTAATCCAGGCATTCCCCTTAAATGTTCTGATATTCCATGGATAGGTTACACACCATCACATTGGAAGGTGCGTAGAAGCAAATATCTTTTCAAACAGGTCTCACTTCCCGTTGAAGAGGGTGATGAAATTGTCACTTGTTTTCGTGATGGACAAGTAACACTCCGAAAAAATCGCCGCGAGGAAGGGTTCACCAACGCGGTGCTGGAGCTTGGTTACCAAGGAATACGTTCTGGACAGCTTGTTTTGCATTCAATGGACGCATTCGCAGGTGCAATTGGGGTTTCTGACTCTGATGGAAAATGTTCCCCGGAATATATCATATGCGATCCAATCGATAGAAAAGTTGTCAATGAATATTACGCCAAACTTCTTCGTGTTATGGCTCTTCGCGGCTTTATCCTCGCAGCTTGTCCTGCTGTTCGAGAAAGAGCGCCACGCATACGTTTTTCTAATTTCTCCAGCATGTTCTTGCCCTTACCTCCACGAAACGAGCAGGAGCAAATTGTTGCTGCTATTACTGAAGAACGCGAACAAACAGCCGAAATGGAAGCCGCATTACACAAATCCATAAGTCTATTAAAAGAACGCCGTAGCGCCCTGATTACTGCCGCGGTAACTGGGCAACTCAACATAAGCGGAGAAGCGGCATGATGGATGCCAACCAATTTCAATCCCTGGTCCGTGAATTAACGGCCCTGACCCGCGAGACGGAATGGGTGGAATTCAAACACAACAAAGCCGTTCCCGAAGATATCGGCGAATACCTTTCGGCCCTGTCCAACTCGGCGGCCCTGATCGGAAAGCCTTCGGCCTATATTTTGTGGGGGGTCGAGGACGGTTCCAGACGTATTGTCGGCACCACTTTCAGGCCGTATCAACAAAAGGTGGGCAATGAGGAACTGGAAAACTGGCTTTTGACCCAACTGGATCCGCGTGTGCTGGTGAACATCCATGAGGGCGTGGTGGACAGCCTGCCGCTTGTGATTTTCGAGGTGCAACCCGCTCAGAACAGGCCGGTCCGTTTCAAGGGCACGGCCTATATTCGGATCGGAACCTATAAAAAGAAAGTCTAGGACCATCCCGAAAAGGAAAGGGCGCTTTGGAGGGCCTTTGACAGTACGCCGTTTGAAAAAGGGTTGGCCATGGATGATGTTTTGTCCGATGACGTTTTGTCGCTGATCGATTATCCGAACTACTTTCAGTTGATGAAACAGCCCTTGCCGGATAATCGTCAGGCCATCCTTGAACGGTTGACCTCTGAAAAGATTATCGTTCCCAAAGGGCCTGACAAACATGCCATCACCAATGTCGGTGCGGTCCTTTTTGCACGAAATTTAAAAGATTTCGACCGGCTGGCCAGAAAAGCCCTGAGGGTGATCGTTTACCGTGGTGAAAATCGGGTGGAGACCATCAAAGAACAGATGGCCGGTAAGGGGTATGCCATCGGTTTTGAAGGCGCAGTCGCCTATGTCAACGATCAGCTGCCCCAAAACGAACAGATTGAGCAGGCTTTTCGCACGGAAATTCAAATGGTTCCAAAGATTGCAGTCCGGGAGCTGGTTGTCAACGCCCTTATCCATCAGGATTTCAATATCTCGGGCGCGGGGCCGATGGTGGAAATCTTCACCGACCGCCTGGAAATCTCAAACCCCGGGCTGCCTTTGATCGATACCCTGCGTTTCATTGATGAACCGCCGCGCTCCAGAAACGAGACCTTGGCAGGGCTAATGCGACGCATGAATATCTGTGAGGAGCGCGGCAGCGGTATTGATAAGGTCATTTTTCATGTTGAAGTCTTTCAGCTCCCGGCGCCTGATTTTCGAATTACCGGGAGCAGCACCTTGTCCGTTCTATACGGTCCCCGACAGTTCGCACAGATGGATCGCGAAGAACGAATCCGTGCCTGTTATCAGCATGCCTGCCTTTTTTATGTTTCCGGAAAGCGCATGGTGAATGCAACACTGCGCAAGCGTTTGGGTATCAAGGAATCGAGCTATCCCCTGGCTTCACGGATTATCAGCGACACGATTGATGCCGGACTGATCCGGCTCCATAGCGGCACCAGGAGGGATGCTTGCTATGTGCCGTTCTGGGCATAAAGTTATGTCATCCAAAGATGCCCCTTGGTTCGGCAATCTTGAAATAAACAAATAGTTTCAGAAAGTTGCCAATGTAGCGCCATGTCACAAAAGGCCCTCCGCACTCTGGGGAAAAGTTGCTAAGGCGGTTATTTATGTCAATAAAATCCGAAAAGAGTTTTGAAACGGTTATTGAATCCCACCTGCGGGAAAATGATTACATTAACGTTCCCAAGGAGACCTTTGACCGTGAACAGGCCATCTTTCCGCAACAGGTATTGACGTTCATTCGTTCCACTCAGTCGAAAGCATGGGAAAAACTGGAAACACTGCACGGTGATAGGACTGGTGAACGTGTTCTTACCGACTTGTGCAGGTGGATGGATACTTACGGATCCCTCGCTACGCTGCGCCACGGTTTCAAGAGCTATGGCCGCACGTTGCGAGTGGCCTTTTTTAAAGCGGCTCACGGACTGAATCCGGAATTGGAGGCGCGGTATTCGGAAAACTGCCTGGGGGTGACCAGGCAACTTCATTATAGCCTCAAAAACGAAAAATCCTTGGATGTGGTTCTAAGCGTCAATGGCATTCCCATTGCCACCCTGGAGTTGAAAAACCCCCTTACCGGGCAGACCGTGGAACATGCCATGCGCCAGTATCGGCGTGATCGCGACCCCAGGGAAAAGATTTTTGCGTTCAAAAAACGATCTTTGGTGCATTTTGCGGTGGATACGGAAGCCGTGCATATGACCACCCGACTTGCGGGCAGCGCCACACACTTTCTGCCGTTTAATATTGGATATAACGGCGGCGCGGGAAATCCGCCGGACCCAAAAGGCCGAAACTACCGCACGGCCTACCTGTGGGAGGAGGTGCTCCAGCGAGATAGTCTGCTTGATCTGCTTGCCCGGTTTCTGCATGTTCAGGTTGATGAACGGATCACCGACGACGGCAAGCGCGTAAGAAAAGAAAACATGATCTTTCCGCGCTACCATCAGCTTCAGGCCATGCGGAAACTGGTTTCCGCCTCGGCCGAGGAAGGTCCCGGCCACAACTATTTGATCGAGCATTCGGCAGGCAGCGGCAAGAGCAACACCATTGCCTGGCTGGCCCATCGCCTTTCCTCTTTGCATGATGTCAACGACGGGCGTGTTTTCGACAGCGTGATCGTGGTGACCGACCGGCTGGTCCTGGACAAACAACTCCAGGATACCATCTATCAATTCGAGCACAGACAGGGCGTGGTGCAGAAGATTGACGAGGACTCCAAACAGTTGGCCGAGGCTTTGGAAAACGCGGTGCCTATTATCATCACCACGCTGCAAAAATTTCCATTTGTGTCAAGACAGTTGCTCAAGCTGGCAGAGGAACGCGGCGAATCGGGTAGTGGTCATTTGCCGACTCGCCGGTGTGCCGTGATTATTGATGAGGCACACAGCTCTCAGTCCGGTGAGACTGCAACGGACCTGAAAGAGGTTCTTGGCGGTGAAGACCTTCGTGAAAAGGCCCGCCAGCAGGCCGATGAAGAGGGGGAGGCACACCTTGAGAAACTTTACCGCAGTATGGCCAAGCGAGGCCGCCAGGCCAATATCAGCTTTTATGCCTTCACCGCCACACCCAAGCACAAGACTCTGGCGGTCTTCGGCCGCAACGGGGAACCTTTTCACCGCTATACCATGCGGCAGGCTATTGAAGAAGAGTTCATCATGGATGTGCTCCTCAATTACACAACCTATAAGAGCTACTACCGGCTACTAAAGGCTTGCGAGGACGACCCCCATGTGGAACGTAAGAAGGCCGCCAAGGCGCTGGCGCGCTTCATGCGGCTTCACCCGCACAACATCGCCCAGAAAACCGAAATCATGGTGGAGCATTTTAATACCATGACCCGCCATAAAATCGGTGGGCGCGCCAAGGCCATGGTGCTTACCGGCTCGCGCCTGGAAGCGGTTCGTTACAAGGAGAGTTTCGACCTCTACATCCGGGACAAGGGATATGCCATCAAGACCCTGGTGGCCTTTTCCGGTACGGTAATTGACGACAAGGCGCCGGGCAAGACTTACACCGAAGAGGGGATGAACAAAGGAATTCGAGAAAAGCAATTGCCAGAAAAGTTCGCCACCGCTGAATATCAGGTGCTGCTTGTAGCCGAAAAATACCAGACCGGTTTTGACCAGCCGTTGCTGCACACCATGTATGTGGACAAGAGGTTGGCAGGGATTCAGGCGGTGCAGGCATTATCGCGTCTTAATCGCACCCATCCTCTTAAGGAGGACACGTTTATTCTTGATTTCGTCAATGACCGCCAGGAAATACAAGAGGCATTCAAGCAGTTTTATGAGGGCGCAATCATGGGCGAAGAAGTTGCGCCTGAAAGACTTTATGAAATCAAGGCAGAATTAGATGCGTCTGGGATTTATCTTATGGAAGAGGTGGTGTATTTTTGCAATGTTTATTTTAGGCCGAAAGAGCGGCAAAGTGCGGCCGATCACAAAGCAATGAATGCGGCCCTGGATCCTGCTGTGAGCCGGTTTCGTGACCTGCAAGTCAATGATGAGGACGCGGCAGAACTATGGCGCGGCAAACTATATGCATTTAGAAACCTGTATGCTTTTCTTTCTCAGATTATTCCATATCAAGACAGCGATCTTGAGCGGCTATACACATACCTGCGGCACCTGGCCTCAAAACTGCCGAAACGCTCAACCGGGCCTGGCTATCACTTCGATGACGATGTGCGCCTGGAGTATTACCGGCTGCAAAAAATCAGTGAAGGTTCTATCAGTCTGAAGGAGGGAAAAGCTTATCCCCTTGATGGCCCCAAAGAGGTAGGCAGCGGTATGGTTAGAGAGGAAGGTATACCGTTTTCACGGCTCATTGATATTTTAAACGAGCGCTTCGGTACGGATTTTAATGAAGCTGACCAACTTTTTTTTGATCAGGTTGTTGAAGAGGCGGTTATGGACGATTCTTTGCAACAGGCGGCTCAAGTTAATTCTATTGATAAATTCCAGCTTGTTTTCAGACAGGTCCTTGAATCCTTGTTCATTGAACGTATGGAAATGAACGAAGAGCTTTTCGCCAAATTCATGAACGATATGGAATTTCAACATCTGGTAACGAAAGGTCTCGGTCAAAGAGTTTATGCGCGATTGCCTAGAGCAGCAAATTACCAACCATCCATCATGCCTGATGGAACAGTGACGGAATGCTAATTTCCTATGACCCCGTGAAGTAGAAAACGATGACGTCTCATACAGGGGTATTTATGAATAGCCTTTTCAGGCCTAGGTTTACGATTACTAATAGAATAGCCTCCTCTCTCACCCGCATAGAACGTGCCCGAGGCTTTCTGGAGGCTGCAACTCTGTCTGAAAACTGGGTTCGGGAAATGGGCAACCGGGCTCTCGTGCTGGAAGCCCATCATACGACCCATATCGAAGGCACGCAGTTGACCCTTGAGCAGTCCGAGCGCCTTTGTCCAGGCGTAACCCGCCGCACACTTCAAAGGGATATCAAATTAATGGTCGAAAAGGGCCTGGTGGCCGAGAAAGCCACAAGCCCAACCGATCCGACCAAGTATTATGCGTTGCTGAATAGCTCTCCTAAATGAATAGCTATGACAAGCTGCGACATCAGCTTTCAGAGAATAGAAAATGGGAAATCAATTTTGAGCCCTCTTCCGCCTGATCGGAAATAGTCAACATTATCACTGCTCATCCACTTCAATCATTTTGCGGCAGGGGATGTCTTTCAGCACCACCTTGGCTCCGGAAGTGTAGCTTACCGTAACCTTAAAAGGCCCATTGTCATCTCCTAGGCCAAAATGTGCGATGGCCTCATCCTGATTGCCTGTGCCCCTTCCCGCGGTTATTTCCCTCACCCAGGCCTTATTCCCATCCTTTGTCTCCACTGTCACCTTTGCCCCTATGCCACATGAGGCCTGTCCGTTTACATTGACCTCAAGCCAGTTCCCGTGAAGACTTTGGGCCTCGTTTCTTAAGAGTCTGGGTGCGTTTTCAGAAGACACTATCAGATCCATGTCGCCGTCCCTGTCATAGTCCGCCCACGCAGCCCCCCAGCCGTTTAACACCCTTGCCCCTGAAACCCACGCAACATCATGGAATTTTCCTCCCTGGTTGAGATAAAGGACCGAAGGGCAGCCCCTGTATGTGGATGTGATAAAAAGATCAAGATCGCCGTCAAGGTCCACGTCTACAAATGACGGGTCGGAATAGGTCTCCTGATAGAAAAGGCCCAGGTCTTCAAAATGGGGCTCAAAGCCTTTTTTTCCTGGGGAAGGCAAATACAAGGCGCTGGTGTCAGACAGCCCAAGCAGCCTTGGGTGCGCAAGGGATGCGACAAACAGGGCTGGTCTATCTTTGTCCAGATAACCCCATGCCCCGCCGATGGAATGGCCATAGGCCCCCATGTCATTGTGTCCTCTGACATTAAATTCCTCCGCCATATCTACAAGCAAAAGCCCCTGTTGATCTGCCTTTGCACCTGTGTTTATTAAAAGAAAATCAGGGTCAAGCCTGTAATTGGCCACAAACAGATCCTGCCTTCCGTCATTGTTCACATCTGCAAAGGAGGCCCCCCTGCCGCACATGGCTTCCTCACTTGAATGTTTTATCATGGAGGTTGCATCTGCAAATGTCCCATTGCCTGTGTTGAGATATAGAATATCAGCGGCGCACCTTGCCCTCTCAGGGCCGGGCCTTTCAAAATTGACTAGATAAATGTCAACAAACCCGTCACCATCAATATCAGCGGCAGCGGCAGCCTCAGTAGGCGCATCATCAAGGGGCCAGGCAGGCAGGGCGGTTTCAGTCACATCTTCAAAGAATATGCCTTTTCCATGCCTGCTCCTGTTGATATACAGCCTGGGACCATTGCGGCTGGTAAAAGCCAACAGGTCAGGGAGGCCGTCATTGTCAAAATCGGCTAGAATTCCCCCTGATGCAAACTCATGGATTATGCCGGCATTCTCTGTCACATCCTCAAAGGCGCTGTTACCTTTGTTTAAAAACACATATCTTCCATCCATCACCAGATCCGGTAAACCATCGCCGTCAATGTCCGACCATGAAAGGCGGCCTGCCTTTGCTCCGGTTAGACCCGCATCATCGGTTACATCCGTAAAGCGCGCTACCCCTTCAATCATTGCAAAATAGGCTGCCGGATCAAGATCAACGCCCGTGGAATTCAAAATCCGTTTCATGCGGTCAGTGGCGTTTTGAGAGCTTCCAAGTTCAGCAGCCTTTCTATAGTGCATCATGGCATCTGCAATCAGGCCTTTTTGTTCAAGGATTTCGCCATACCATAGGTGCAGATTTTGGTTGCGTGTGCCGTGTGCAAGACCCTGATCAAATAATTTCACCGCACCGTCGGTGTTCCCCCTAAGAGTCTCTATTCTGCCATAAATTGCATAGTATTCTGATAGGGTCTCGGATAAGAGTCTTTTCCAGGTCTTGTCATCCACAAACTGGTATCTGTCCTTTGGGTCCGGATTCATTGCACCCTTGATCGCCCTCTTGGTGTATTTGGCTGCCACATCAAGATTGCCGTTGACATTTAATATGGCCCTGGCGCACAAGTAATTGATCACCCTGTTTCTGCACTGCCCTTTCAGGATCTCCCCGGCTTTCGCCTCCACGGCCTTTGGCCCCTTATTGCTCAGGCGCAAAAGGGCCATGCCGGCCATGTCGTACCTCAGGCGGCTTGAGGGAAATTCCCTCATGAAAAATTCTATTCTTTTGAGCAGTTCATCATCCTTTGTCCCCAGTGAGTCATAGAAGTATAGCTCGGCCAGCTCCCCGCGCCGGGAGGGATCTTTTATGATGTGAGAATATCTCTCTATCACCATGGTCTTTTGAGACATGTCTTTAGCCCCATCAAGTCCAAGGACGGCTGCATAGACTGCCTCCGGATCACCAGGGTGGGCATTAAGATATTCGAGGGCCTTGTCCTTCAGCTCTTCCCTTGCCTTTTCATCAAAACCGTGCTCCAGGCCGGCAATAAACCAGAGCCTGGTCACTGCCTGAGGGTTTTTGGGATCAAACCCGAGGACCTTTTCAAATTCCGCCTTTGCCTCCTGCAATTTTTCAAGGGTGTAAAAGATCTCACCTCGAAGCATCATTGCTTCAGTGCAGCCGCCCGCCTGACAATTGGCCTCATTTAGCAGATCGAGCGCCGGCATATAATGTCGTTCCCATATAAGTTTTCGTGCGCTCTCAGCAATCTGGTCGCACAGCGATGATTTGGGGATAGAATGCGGATGCGGCACCTTGTAAACAGTGCAGCCTTGGGTGGCGCACATTGCCGCCCAGATAAGGGAGATGAATAAGCGGCCAGGTTTTATTTGGAATGGCATTAAAATGTTTGCATAATTGTTGTCAATTGGATAAAATCATGCTGCATGTCAACCTTTTTGGCCTGGGGGTACATTATTATGAAATGGTTCAAGATTAAGGCATACGCCATAATACTTGTAATAGTTTTTGCCTCAACTACCGTAACCCTGCCAGCCTATGCCCAGGACGCCAACCAAAATCTCTACGAGGATTTTCCTGGCGAAGCCATGGCGGTTGACCTGGTGGTGATCCGGCCTCTTGGCATCGTAAGCACTACCATAGGCTGCGTTTTATTTGCTGCATCCCTCCCCTTTACAGTCTGGACCGAGGAACGTATCAAACGGGCTGCAAAGTATTTTGTACTGGAGCCGGGAAGATATGCCTTTGTGCGTCCCCTCGGTGAATTCCAGGATTCCTATTAAAAACTATTAGCTGTTAGCAACCCTGAGCCGCCTGTTTCCAGAAGGGTGAAAGGGCCCTTAGCTTTTCAATAATAGGCGGTACCTTCTCTATAACAAAGTCTATTTCTTCTCCGGTGTTGTATATGCTCAGACTGAAGCGGATGGAACCATGTGACATGGTAAACGGAACCCCCATTGCCCG
>DIKH01000320.1:0-8323 GCA_002424495.1 Desulfobacteraceae bacterium UBA5623 | reverse complement strand
CCGAACTCGTCCATCAGCAGCAAAATGGCCTCTCCTTCGACGAATTCAAAACTGATATTCGTGGTGTTTGGAAGCCGGTTGACTGTATTGCCGTTTACCCTGCTGTTGGGGATACGCTTTAGGATCTCTTTTTCCAGCCTGTCTCTGAGACCCCTTACGCGACTGTTTTCGTCATCCATATGACGGGCCGCGAGTTCAGCGGCCTTGCCGAGGCCTACGATGCTTGAGGTGTTTTCCGTCCCCCCACGCCTGCCGTTTTCCTGATGCCCGCCAATGAGAAAGGGAGAAAATCTTGTACCTTTTCTTACATAAAGGACCCCTATTCCTTTTGGGGCATGGAGTTTGTGCCCGGACAGGGAAAGCATGTCAATATTTTGATTATAGAGGTTTATTGGGATCTTTCCAACGGCCTGGACTGCATCTGTGTGAAAAAGTATCCCCTTTTCCTTTGCAATGTAGGCTGCCTCTTCTATGGGAAATATGACACCGGTCTCATTATTTGCCCACATAAGGCTGACAATTGCGGTGTCAGGTGTGAGGCTTTCTTTGTACTGTTCCATGTCCAGATTGCCTTCCCGATCCACCTGGATTTCAGTTGTTCTAATGCCTTTTCTGCTCAGATGATTGCACAGCGCCCTGATGGCCGGGTGTTCAACCCGGGAAGTGACAATGTGGGATTTTCCCCTCGCTGTATCCAGGGCTGAGAGGATGGCGGTATTGTCGCTTTCCGATCCGCAACTGGTGAATATGATCTCTTCAGGCATGGCGCCCAACAGCGCCGCCACATTTTCCCTGGCCTCCCGGATCCTGGCCGCCACCTGGCCTCCGAATTTATGTGCGCTGGACGGATTTCCATAGAATTCGCAGTAATAGGGCATCATGTATTCAAGCACCTCAGGCGCAACCTGGGTAGTGGCATTGTTGTCAAGATAGATTGTTTTCATTCAGTCACCTCCTCTACTACCAACTCCGGCCAGACAAGCTCACGAAGCTTCCATTCAACAAAATTTTTGAGTGTCTGCTGAGACGCCTTGCATACGGCGCAGGTTCCCCTGGTCGCCACCAATACGCGGTTTCCTATGACGTCAATCAAGGCGATGTCTCCGCCGTCATTCTGCAAAGACGGCCTGATCTCCCTTTCAAGCGTTTCTTCAATCTTTCTTATCTTCTGGATATTGGTAAGCTTAGGTTTTATAACGGGCCTTTCTTTCTCTCTGATCTGTGAGATAAGCCCTCGAATGGTGTCGTGGCATTTTTCGCACCCGCCGCCTGCCTTTGTATAGTTGGTCACCTCCTCGACCGTAGTAAGGTTATTTTCCTTTACAGCGCGTTCGATCTCAATGTCTGTTACACCGAAGCACTCGCACACAATCTCGCCTTCCTGCTCCTTTTGCGGTTCGCCGCGGTAGTGTGCGAGGGCCTTTTCCAGGGCCTGCCGGCCCAAGACTGAGCAGTGCATCTTTTCCTTGGGAAGACCCCCCAGGGAATCCGCTATGTCCTGGTTTGTGATTTTTTCCGCCTCACTGACGCTTTTTCCCTTTAACATCTCTGTCAGGGCCGATGCCGATGCAATAGCGCTCGCGCAGCCAAACGTCTGAAATTTCGCATCCTCTATGACCCCGTTCTCGTCAATTTTCATGGTCAGCTTCAATGCATCGCCGCATGCCATGGATCCGACTTCTCCAATGCCGTTTGCATCGTCCACTTCTCCTGAGTTTCGCGGATTAAGGAAGTGATCCCTTACCTTTTCCGTATATTCCCACATAATGTACCTCCATTAGCTCATATGAAAAAATATGTCTATCGTCCCACTCTTTCCTATCATATTGAGCGATTAGCTGTTAGCTGAATGATTATATGAAATTATGGCAATGCTCATTTTCATCCATTGGATGAAAATGATGTTTTTAATAACTCTCTATCATCATTGAGCTAATCCCGCCATGGCGGGACTAAAAGCCAATAGCTAACAGCTGATCTTCGCCCCAATAAATGCCAGCACGTCCTCTACGCTGAGTTTTTCCATGCACTGTTGGCTCTGGCAAGTGTGTTGTGTCTTCCTGTCGCAGGGGCCGCACCCGGCGTCTGCCCTTAACCAGGATGAGCGTCTGCCCTTGGGCGCCCAGACAATGGGATCGGTAGGCCCGAAAATGGCAACAGTGGGAACATCCAGGGCCGCAGCAAGGTGTGATACACCAGAGTCATTGCCGACAAAAAGACTCGCAAGGCTTAACACTGCGGCAAGTCTTGTAACGGGCAATCCGTGGATAATCTCACAAGGCACACCATGAAGACCGGTCAATGCCTCCGGCGCGGTCTTATAATCTGCAGGTCCCTGGATCAGAAGAAGCCTGCGTGAGTCCCCTGCCAGCATTCTTCCCAAGGTTGCAAAGCGACTGGGAGGCCAGACCTTTTTTCGGCTCCCTGCCCCGGGGTGAATCGCTATTATCTCTTTATCGCGCCATCCGTTTGAAAAAACAAGATCTTGAGCCCACTTTTTTTCATCCTCACGCAGGAAGACCCGGGGAGGAGACAATGTGGCAAAGATGCCCACCTCCGCCAAAGACCTTTGATGATGGTCCGTTACGTGCATACGCAACTTCGGAAATGGGGGCAGGACAAAGGTGTTTTTGATGCCGGCCCTCCGAAGATTGTGCGCAAGTGTTTCGGAGTTTCCGAATACAAATGCCGCATCAAAGCCCCCAAGGTCTCTGCATAGTTTTTCCGGGAGTGTGGCCTCTTCCTTAAAAAAAATGGCCATATCAGCCCTGTTTATATCGCTTATTCTGTCAGCATACTGGGGGCAATGGGCCAGTGGCAACACCCAGGGTTGTCCAATCAACTCTAAAAAGCAGGGTGCAAGCGCCTTCCTTAATGCTGTAATGGCCGGAAGGGTAAGAATAAAATCACCCAGCGCCCCCTGATGTATGATCAGTATCCTGCTGCTACTATGTAATAATCCACCTTGCGCAAAATCTAGTGCATTGTCCATCGTCACCCGCATTATACAATGGCCACCTGGAACATGCGAAATCCTTGCGTTTAGAGCAAGGATTTCCATAGCGATCCAGTATAGCATATTAAGGGTTAAAATGCGGATGAAAATCTGGAAAAAGAAACCTCTGGGATCTTACCCGGAGGCAAAACCCCAGAGGCCGCGGAAGGAGAAAGAAAAGAACTTTTTCTACCTTGGGTAAAGATCATATTAGATGTCTATTGTAAATAGGGTAATCATATCATTTTGATGGGCGATTCTCTTGTATTTCCGGGAAACCCGGGACGTTCTCCCGGATTTAGGCTGGATCGGCCCGGTCAAAAAGACAGGCTTTTGGGAAACAGTCTAAGGAATTCAATGAGTTTGAGGCTGAGGAAAAGGTCTGGATATGAGGGGAGGGAATGCCAGATTATTTTTGTGCCGGACTTAAGGGCCGCGGCCCTAAAACGCGCCGGCCGGTCCAATAGTATTTGGCCCAATAATATGGATCAATTTGTGAGACAATAATCCCCTTCAGTTTTGAGACATGGACAAACCTGTCTTTGCTTAAGAGGATGCCTACATGATATGAATAATCCGGCGGCTTGAAAAAAATCAGATCACCAGCCCTGAGATTATCCCTGCTTACGGGTATCCCTTGCATTGCCTGTTCTTTTGCGGTTCGGGGCAACTCAATATTAAAAAGGCTCATGTAGACCGCACTTACAAGGCCGGAACAATCTAACCCCGTATGATTATTCCCGTCATGGGTGTAATAAAATGCTCTTAACCTCATGCATTCTTCGCGGATACATCTTTCTATTTCAGCCTCAGAATAGCACTTAGACGCAGGCGCTTTGTGATGTGCGCAGGAACTTGTGAATAAAATGGGTAAAAAGATTAAAACTGCGATAAGATGATTTGCAGATTTATCACTTAAGAGATTGCAGTAAACAGCCATTCCTGGACAGCCTTTCAGGTCGTACGTACTGTATTAGCTTCACTCTTGACATAGGATAGAAATTGTAAGTTAATAGTCATAACCTGGACAAGCTGGAACCAGCTGAGTTGAAAAAGTTAAAAAGTTGTATCAGTTTTGAACGCAAATTTATTTGTAAGAAATTAATATATCCGTTAACCATATGAAAAGCGCACCTGTTATTATTGTTCAGCTTATCCACATAGAAGGGCCCTTGAAAGGCCAGATCCAGGAGTTTTCCGAACCAGAGATCTCCATTGGCCGACACCCGGAATGTAATGTCCAGTTTCCCAAAGACCTTGTCACAGTCTCCAGGAGACATGCCAGTATCGTCCGGGAAGGCAACCGCTTTAAACTGATCAACTACGGCGCCAACGGGACACTGGTCAATGGAAAACGGGTTGAAGAAGAATATCTCAATGACGGAGATGTCCTGACCATTGCGGAAGGCGGACCAAAAGTCAGTTTCCTCACAGAGATAAAGGAGGGTGAATACATCCCTTCGCCTCCAGCGCGGGAAAGACCTGAACACCAGCCGTCACCGCCGCCAAAAAGGCCTGAAATACCCCTGGAGCCCCCGGCCGGATACAAGCCCTTGGATCAGATAGCTCAGCCCCAACCCTATAAACCAATATCGCAATATAATGCCCCAGGCCCTCGGGTTCAACATAAAAGCTCCCCTCCTATTCAGCAGGAACCAGCCGCCAGGCATGAGCAACGGCCCGCTGCCCCCTTCCAGCAACCAAGGCCAGGCATCGGACATGACATTGCAATCCAAAAGGTCAGCGTCCCGCTTATCATACAACTGGGCCCAACTCTTCGCTCGTTTAAGGAGCTGCCTGTAACCGTCGGAAGAAGACACGGCTGTGATCTTGTTTTGGAGCATCCTGAGATCCTTGACCTGCATGCGCAATTCTTTTTCAGCCAGGATCGGTATTGGATCAAAGACCTGACCGGAAGACAGACTGTCTCGATCAACGGGCAAACGATAAACGTCCAGGCGCCCCTTAATACCAATGATCATCTGGCATTGACCGCCTCGGGTCCGCGCCTGCGTTTTCTTGGGGGCGGACGTCTTGCTGAAATCGAGGGGCAATATCAAGGAGGGCATGACCAAGAGAACAATGCCAACGCTAGAGGCATGGTTTCACGTTCTCCAAAATACCAGCCTGATAAGGCTGTCAAGGGGCCCAAGTCCGTGCTCGACAAATTTTTTCAAAGGAAAAAATGAGGGTTAAGGGCGGAATGAAATGGTCCATTTCGCCCTCGGCCCCTAGAGTCGGCCATCTGCCCGCCCTGCGCCGACAGCATCATAGTTTTCTTTCCATATAACATTAATCCAGGAGTCCGACATGCAGAAACCTTCCATGCCTTTTAAGATCCTGGCCTTGGGGCCTTTTATCCCTGAAACGGCCAGGCCCTGGCCTGATAGTCCGATAAAGGTGGACAAAGACAATCTGGACGATGTGATCAGGGGCCTTGGCCCTCGCCTGCATGTGCCTGTTGACAAGGGCCTTTGTCCTGCAGGCGGCATTGATATTCACATCACGAGGATGAAAGACTTTCATCCGGATGGCCTTCTTAAGGAAAACACAATCTTAAACAATATCCTGGCTGCAAAAAAGTTCTGTGATGAGGCCGGACAAGAGGGCCTTCCCCAAAATGAGATCGCTGCAAGGATCAGTCAATGGCCTGACCTTCCCTTGATACGGATGCCATCAAGACCCGATAGCCCCGGTCCGGCTTCCGCAAGGGCTGTTGATAACATCTTGAAGATGGTTTCCCTGCCGGATGACAGCGAAAACAAAGGTTCTATGGCAGGGCCTCTGACAGACCAGATCAAAGGCATTCTAAAAAATATATTAACGCGGATCTTTTCTGATGAGACATTCAGGCGTCTTGAGGCAGCTTGGCAAGGGCTTCATTTGCTAATAAACCAAGGCGGTATTGATGGAGGTGTCGAGGTGCAACTAGCCCCTATATCTCATAACGCCCTTGAAGAGACACTGGACGGTCTTTTAACCCATGTGGTCCAGGACCTCCCCTCTCTGGTCATTGTTGATCTTCCGTTCAACAATTCTTCCAGGAGTCTTGAATGCCTTGAAAAAATCGCCATATTCGCAGAGACTGTTCTTTCGCCCGGCATCTGCTGGGTCACCCAGGAATTCTTATATATTGATTCATGGGATGATCTGAACAGGCTATCCTACCTTCCGCACTACCTGGATGAACCGCCATTCGCCAAATGGCGGAGTCTTTCTGTTTCTCCACCTGCTAAGTGGCTGACTGTCACATGCAACCGATTTTTGGTCCGATATCCTTATGGACAACACAACACGCCCCGGATTATTGCCTTCAATGAGCAAAACCCCCTATGGATCAGTCCTGTATGGGCATTGGCCGGTCTTATGATCCAGAGTATCGCCAAGACAGGGTGGCCTACCAACTTTACCGACTGGCAGAATATCAGGATCGAAGGCCTTGGCCTTGACATGAACAGGCCGGAAAAACCTATTGCCACAGAGGCAGTGATACCTGAAAACAGGATAGACCAGTTTGCCAGGGCAGGGATTACGCCACTTGTCGGCTACCGGAACAAGGACATTGCCTTTGTTGCTGCCGAGGCCACTGTCAGCAAGGATCTTGTCAGTTATCAGTTGCTTTTGTCCAGGATAACCCACTTTATTCTGATGTGTAAAGACCTCTTCGGCAATATCAATGACCCCGATGAACTGGAAGATAGTCTTTCAAAAGCCATTTTCACCTTCTGGCAGATCACTGGCGACCCAGAGCCCAAAGACCTGAAAATTTCTGCCGGCAAGCCCGCTAAGGACAACCGTATACCACTCAGCATTGTCGTGGAACCATCCAGGAGAGTGCTTGCGTCCGGGAAAAAGGTGACGCTGGAATTTCTCTGGTAGGGCATATTCAAAAACAACTGAACGGGCTGGAATCCGTAGCTTTGGATAGTGTCTGATGTATGCTCAAAAAAATCCGATATTAAAAGTCATCTTCAGCGCTCGGATGCTGGTGGCCTTTATCATGGGGTTTGCCTGCGGGCTGCCCCTTCGTTTGACAATGGGGGTGTTGCAGACATGGATGAAGGAAGAAGGCATTTCCCTCACTGTCATAGGCATGTTCAGCCTCGTGCAGATTCCCTATGCGTGGAAATTCCTGTGGGCTCCTATACTTGATCGGTATTCATTCCCTATTCTTGGCCGCAGAAGGGGATGGATGCTGGCCGCACAAATAGCCCTGATAGTATCCATTGCAGGCCTTGGCCTTTCTGATCCGAAAAATCATTTTAACATGACGGTTATCCTGGCCATGCTCGTAGCCTTTTTCAGCGCTACACAGGACATTGTGGTAGACGCCTACAGGAGGGAGGACCTTCGGGATGAAGAATTGGGGCTGGGCTCATCGCTGTATATCTACGGTTATCAGCTAGGTATATTGCTTGCCTACGGCGGGGGGCTGATCATGGCCGACCATATGACATGGACATCGGTATATATGATCATGGGCGCCTGCATGCTGCCTGGTATCCTGACAACGATCCTTTGCCCTGAACCAGTGATCAACAATGGGCCACCAAAGACTCTAAGAGAGGCGGTTGTTGATCCTTTGAGCGATTACTTCAGACGCTCGGGCGCGTTATGGGTGATTGCATTCATCCTTTTTTACAAGATCGGCGACACCATGGCAGGGGCAATGACAACGCTCTTTTACCTCGATATCGGATTCTCAAAGTCGGAAATAGGCACAGTCGCAAAGATCTTCGGCACCTGGGCGATTTTCGCCGGGGCCTTTGCAGGAGGGCTGGTTATGCTTCGGATCGGGATAAACAACAGCCTATGGATATTTGGTCTCCTACAGGCCCTTTCGACAGCCTGTTTTGTTGTTCTGACGCAGACAGGCCCTAATGTACCGATGCTGGCAGTGGTGGTTTCGTTTGAAAACCTGACCAGCGGCATGGGCACAGCGGCATTTATCGCCTTCATGGCCAGCATTACCAACAAGAAATTTACCGCCACTCAATATGCCCTTCTAACAAGTCTCATGGCTTTTCCAAGGGTGCTTGCCTCAGCGCCGACCGGACTCCTTGCGAAAGGCCTTGGATGGGAAGGCTTTTATATATTCTGCACGCTGGCTGCTGTCCCCGGCATGTTGCTCTTGCTCAAGTTTGCACCCTGGGAGACAAGAAGGACCTAAATCCGGTCGCATTTAACATATGCCAGCTGCGCTTCAATCTCATCTGTGATGTCCTCAACCCTTAAACGTCTTTCCGATCCACACGACCTGCAGACCATAAAGATTCCTGATCATTTCCTTACAAGAACAAATTTTGATCCGCACTGACATTCCATCTC
>DIKH01000118.1:558-2949 GCA_002424495.1 Desulfobacteraceae bacterium UBA5623 | reverse complement strand
GGTTCACCCCAGTTTCCTTTACCAAGAATTCGATCCAAACCTTTTTTCGCCATAAGACAATACCTTCTTAAATTTAAAAACTATGATTTAAATGCCATAGATGGGCATTGTTAGTTTAATATAGGTGTCAGCCCCTCGTTCCAATGGAATACAGAAACATTTTTTTGCTTTTATTAAGGTAAAACTCAAGAGCTTGACGCTTTACATCAGAACTTTTTACGCGATGTTAAGCGGTATGGCTGACGTCAAAAGATATACAACGATAACGCTGCTTTCCTTTTATAATACTATTCTTCACACATTTTTAGGACTACATTTTGGACAAATAGCCATGATATCTCACGATAGCACAGCTATATTCAATTGACAATTGAATCTACAATGCCTTAGAAGTAAATAAAAACGATCATGTATTACAACCCCGGACAATTTATTTGCTCTTAACAAAAATGCACTTTATTTTTGCAATTATATCTGGTATGATATAATGTCATATCGGAGATGAAATTATGGCTACATCAAAAATTGCAATTACAATTGATCAAAACTTATTGCATCGTTTAGATTTTTTGGTCAAGTCACAAATGTTTACAAACCGCAGCAGGGCTATTCAAGAAGCTGTTACAGAAAAACTGGATCGGATCGAAAGAAGTCGATTAGCACAGGAATGTGCAAAATTAGATCCAAAATTTGAACAAGAAATGGCTGAAGAAGGCTTTGTTGCTGAGATGGATGAATGGCCAGAATATTAAGGGGTGACATTATTTGGGCTGATCTTAATCCAACGATTGGGCATGGGCAAACCAGCAGGCGGCCTGTCTTGGTTTTAAGTCATGAAGTTTTCAACAAACGATCTGGAACAGCAATTGTCGTCGCCATTACGAGCCAACCTCAAAGAGCTGAGTTTCCCCTTACTCTTGAACTTCAAGAATCTATTCTTCCCAAACGTTTATGGGTTAAAATCAGTCAAATTCGCACCTTATCAACACAGCGTCTTCAAAAAAAAATTGGTGTGGCTAAACCCGAAGAAATAAATCTGATAATAGAAGGATTAAACGAAATAATCGGGGGTTAACAATGCCATTTGTTTTGATTTCAATAGACCCGATTTCAAAAAACAAGTTCGTGTAACTTTATGGACAATAATAACATTTCCAGGTTTTTTTTTGATAAACGCGATCACGAATTGATCCGGATCGTCAACGATGTCCTGAGCAGAAAAACCAGCGCCAAGTATGCTCAACGCCTTTACAGCCCCTATTTTCACCCCAATGGTATCAAAGAAATGACCGAAACCAAAGGGTTGCGAATTGCCTTTTCGGTTATCCACCTGTTAAGCTCTCTCGAAGTCGGCAGGATGGAGGATCGCATCAATGCCCTGCGTTTATTGCGCAGCGAGGTGATCAATACAGCTGAAGGCCCCATGCCAAAAAATACTGCCAGGGTGCTGCTGCAGCTTATGAAGGACATGGTACGGGCTTATGGTGACTACCAAAAACAATTACGGATAGCCCATGACTTTCGAATAACGGCCTCAGGAAAACCACGAATTGTCCGTAAGCATCTGAAACGCTACTATTTGCTGGAAATGTCCGAAGCATGGAATCAGATCACTTTCGATGACCATGTACATGACGCAAACACCAAAGGGCGCAAGTCTTCTACCCATCTTGTCATGGATGCCTGGATAAAAGGTATCCGGCGTCTGCGGGTTGTACACTATAACTATATCGAGCCGCGTTTTGCGGCTGAACTTCTTGAGGCCGCGAGAATTCTGGATATCGACGTTCGTATCGGTATTGAATTTTCCGCCAGGTTCCGTGACAAATACGTGCAGTTGATCTGGGTTCCACGGGGATTTGACGATGCACAGGCATTTTTGTGTTTTCTTGCTGAACCGGCTGTCATGAAGATCATGGAGGCAGGCCGCAACGTATCGTTACACCAGCAACAGTATGTCATAGCGTTGTTGAAAGAGTTTAACGAAAGTCATCGGCTTAAGATCAACCAGGCTTACGGGATTGAGCTGCCTCCGATCAGTGAATCGGATTTTCTCGCATTTGTGGGCATGGGCCAGAAGTCCAGGCTGCATCTTTCCAAATTCATTCAGGATCAAACACTCCAGGTATTACAGGCACAGACCGATCGTCTGCGCACGGAGTTTTCTTCAGCAGGCCATGAACGACGCAGCGACATCTCCAAGTGGATTGAATCGATGAACACGATGGATCTCGAATCGGTCATCGATAACTATCTGGAGCCTGATCAAAACCCTGGAATCAGATATCCGGAGACACCTGACAGTGGCCATGATGTTCCGGAACTGCTGCGTCTGACTCCGTATGAAATTCTGGAACGGCTCATCCAGCTTCGATCCGGATACAGGGTAAC
>DIKH01000118.1:213-361 GCA_002424495.1 Desulfobacteraceae bacterium UBA5623 | reverse complement strand
GGGACTGCGGCCGATTCTCAACAAACCGACAAGCTGCTTGCAATTCTTTACGATATTGATGTCTTAAAGTCATACTACACGGGCAGGCCGCTGAAATCAAGAATAGGAAGCGATTCCACGGGGCGTTCATCCAAAATTCACGGGATGG
>DIKH01000118.1:0-147 GCA_002424495.1 Desulfobacteraceae bacterium UBA5623 | reverse complement strand
AGATTACCGAACGAATCTGCGCGAAACAATTCCCATTAAAATCAACGCATACAAATACAAGGTTTACATTCCACACGAAACAGACAGATCACTTGAAAAGATTCTTGGTGGATTGATACGCATCCTTCCGTTTTTAAGCCGTCTCGG
>DIKH01000038.1 GCA_002424495.1 Desulfobacteraceae bacterium UBA5623 | reverse complement strand
ATCAGGGCTCACTCTCTGGTGGTTGCAAAGGTGGCCCATCTGCTGGCGAGAACCCTGTTTGAGGCTGGGGTAGACATCTCTGTTGAAACGGTCACTGCCGGCGCGCTTATGCATGATATCGGCAAGACTGCCTCTTTAAAGACAGGGCAGGATCATTCAAAAATAGGCAGACAAATATGTATTGAAAACAACCTGCACGACATAGCTGATATCGTCGGAGAGCATGTCAGGCTAAAAGACTATGATCTCAATGGTGGTTATTCGGCAAAAGAGATCGTTTTTTACTCTGACAAACGTGTAACCCATGACACCATCGTCAGTCTGGAAGATCGTTTGAGCTATATCATAGAACGATATGGCAGGAATCAGGAAGACCTGCAAGATAAAATAAGGGCAAATTTTGAATTATGCAAGAGAGTCGAAACAAAGCTGTTCAGCAGATTGCACTTCGCTGCCGACCAGTTGGTCACTTTTGCAAAAGACGAAGATATAGGATAGCGGCCTGTTTTAAGCTGGCTCTTTAGCTTGATTTTTCGATAAAGGGTTCCATGAGTCAAGGGTTCAAGTGCTTCTGAAATCGCGGCACTATCACTGGACCCCTTGGCCCCTTGAAGCCTTGAACCCTCAAGCCTCGGCTTTAGCCAATGGCAGTTGACTTTAAAGCGTGTTCTTTGGCCTATCCCATAAAATCCAGTATTCCGCTGATGGAAATTTGATTTTGGTGTATCCCCAGGGTCTCTGCATCAATTCCCAGGCATAGACCAAGTAGCTGTGTATAGAGGATTGATGGTAACGGTTTGATATTTTTGCGTTTGTCTCCAAGCATTTTTTGGACCCTGTCGAATTGCAACTGGCAGTACACGCATGAGACACACAGGAATTCGGCGCCTGCTTTTCGGGCCTCATTTACCTTCATCTCTGTCATGTCCATTGCCAGATTATCATTCACGCCGAATACAGAGGCGCCGCAGCATTTGACCTTGGCATTCCAGTCCATGCTTTGAGCGCCTGCCGCCTCAACAAGCTGGTCAAATTTGGAAGGCTCCTCGGGGCTATCGAATTCGGCAATCTCCCTGGGTCTCAGGATATGGCACCCGTAGTGTACTGCAATCTTGGGTTTATTAAGCGTCTTGACCTGCTTTTGCCTGATTTGATCAAGGCCAACGTCATTGTATAAAAAGTCAAGTAAGTGCCTGATCTTGATCACACCATTGTACCTAAGACCTTCCCTGTTCAATATACCACCGATCTCTTCCCTGATTGACGCATCCTCTCTCATTATATGATCGGCATTCTTAAGATTGCCGTAGCAGCAGTTACAAACAGTAAGGATATTCAGATTATATTTTTCGGCAACGCACAGATTTCTGACCGAGGCCAGCAGATAGGCCTTGTAATCATAGTTTTTTAGCGGATGACCGCAGCAATTGAATTCCTTTATGTCAACAAGACCCACCCCAAGAGCGGCCATAACCGCATCCGTGGACTTCTCGTATTGCTTCAGTAAAACAGAGGCGGGACAACATCTAAATATGGCAAAGTTCATAATCCTTTTCTCCAATTCTAACTGCTTCGTTTTTCTGTTATCTCATCAATCGCCAGGTTCTTTAACGCATAGAATATATCAGTAATATGTACACCCTGTGGACAGTGCTGCTGACATTCATAGCAGCCCAGGCAGTCCCACAGCATGCCGGAGCGATAGACCAGTTCAGGGGTTCCGAGGATAACCGCCTGCATCATCTGATGAGGCACCATCCCCAATATTTCAAGATCATTGCCATAGTTCGTCGCCACCGGGCATACGGTCGAGCAGGTGGTGCAGCTGAAACAATGTGAAAAGGTGTCAGCATCTGATGTAATCTTAAGCTGTTTCTTTGCCCTATCCCCCCACTTGGTGGGCGGGACAACACCGCCTTCCGCATCAATTTGCCTGCATGCATCCTCTATGGCCCCCTTTGCAGTCTTGAGCGGCAAAAGGTATTGGGCCTCTGTCATCCTGCCGCTGTTAATCCCCCTGTAATAAGAAAAGGGCGTCAGCGTAAGAAATTCAGGATAGCCTTTCTTTAGTAGCGTCTCCCTGACATTGAACCACAATTCCTGGAGATTGATGCCAACAGGGCACACATCTGTACAGCGATGGCAATTGGTGCACAGATAGACCCCTTCCTGAAGATGCCTGATTTCCTGTTCGCCGAGTTCCTTTCCCGAGGCAAGGGCCTTTATTGCCGCTATTTTTTCCGATGGCAGAATACTTGCGTTTTTGAACAGCTCAGAGGTGACACCGACAGAGCAGCGAGTGGTGCAGGTCCCGCAGTGTGTGCAGGCGTCAAGCTCCATGATCTGTCTGGTGGCGATATTCGCAGGGTCTGATTTTTCGAGGTCCATTACTGCGTTGGCAATCAGACTCAAGGGACTGGCAATTATATGAAACATCTTGCTGAAGGGCAAATAGGCCAGACCGACAAAACAGGCAAGAAAGTGGATATACAACAGGATGTCAACGCCACCGATCTTATCCAGGGTCAATGCCATGGGGCTTAAAACCTTGCCCGCTGCATATCCTGTAAAGGCCCATTGTGGAGCGGAATGGCAATCCGCACAAACCGCCTCGTGGGTTTCACGGCCCTGGGCTAGAATCTCCTCGTCAAACGGAGCTTTAACGTTAGGGGATACAACGCCGAATTCAGCAACCCAGAAGCTTTCAAGGGCCGCTATCTCTTCCTCGTCGTCAAGATCGCCATATTCCTCCACCATGGACTGAAACTCGCCATGGGATATAATCTTTGCACCTTCAAGGAGTATCCCCGAGATCATGATCACTGCGACAATGATGATGGCGTAATGATCCATTGAATTTGTCTTTAACCTCGGGATCTTCATAATAAAACGACGATACAGGGCGATAGCAACGCCTGCTATTACCAATAACCCGAAGAGGTCTCTAAGAAACATAAACGGATTGACTGTGGGATAAAAATCGCTGAAAAGTTGTTCTGAGAAAAAATTATCCAGGGCGTGCATCAAAAGGAGCAACATAAAGCCGTAGAATATCAGCATGTGCATCAGCCAGCGGAGGGCGTCCTCTTTTAATATCCTTCGCTCACACAGCACATCAAGGATGAACACCTTCACCACTGTCAGTATTTTCGCACTGAAGATCACCCCCAAAGCGCCTTTGATGGCCGCAAAAAACCTTGTGGCGGTTGTAATATCCTCTGATAACAGTCCAACCTTCCATGTGAACCACGTAGAAATCTTATAGATCAGGCCCAGGACAAAAATCCCAAGGGAAGTGTATAAAAGAACATTAAATACCATATGTACCATATGTGAAATCCTCTAAATTAATCAGGTTAGTTACAGTGATCCGGATCTATGGAAAAAGACATCCCTCCCCTGCTCAGGCCCCGAACACCTTGACAGGCTTGTAGGGGTGTGTGCCCTCAATGACTTCAACGCCTGCCTTTGCCTTTACTTTAGAAATAATGGTTTCCTTGTAAGGACAGTTGTCCAAGAGACATGTCCCGATGTGGACTGCGTCAATAATCTCTCCCATGGGCGCCATCCATGTCTTGAGTTGGACAAGCCTTAGGACCGGGGATGTGCCTGGGCAACCCCCGCAGTGAACCAGCGCCCGCAATTTTGCGTCCGTATCCTTGTATCTTTCAAACTCCCCTTCCTTTTTATCAAATGCCATCAAACAACGCTGGCAGCCGATACATGTCTCATCCTTGATGTTCTTGCAACTTAACACTGCTATATTCATAAGAAAATGCTCCCTTTAACATTCTAATATTATTGGCTTCTTGCCTTACTAAAACAAAGCCGTCTATTGATCCCCGGACCTTTAAAAGTTTCCCTATATAACCTCAGTCAAAAAATTTTTCAAATCCTTTAATCAAAAAACAAATAAAAACCCATTTTGAATACCCGGACCCTGGGACAGGCCTTGATCGAGTCAGCTATCCTGCGCTGTCCAGCCTGCCCGGGGTCCAGAGAAATTTTTGAGTCTCAGCTATGACCACATGGTTCAGGGCCAGGAGCGAAATCAGGTTGGGAATGGCCATCAGGCCATTGGCGATGTCGGCAAAGGTCCATACTGCATTGAGTGAAAGCGTTGATCCGACCATCACCGCACAGACCCACAGCCACCTGTAGGGCTTGATACTGCCTGGGCCAAAGAGATATTCTATTGCCTTTTCGCCATAGTATGACCACCCGAGAATGGTGGAATAGACAAAGGTGAGGAGCCCGAATGTCAATATTGAAGGACCCATCACCCCGAGACCGCCGCGAAAGGCCGCGTGGGTAAGGTCAGCTCCGGGCAGTCCCTCGGTCCAGTGGCCTGAGTTTACAATGACAAGACCTGTTATAAGGCATACGACAACTGTGTCCCAGAAGGTGCCGGTGGATGAGACCAGGGCCTGCCGCACCGGATTGCTGGTCGTTGCCGCAGCCGCGACGATAGGGGCGGAGCCAAGACCTGATTCATTGGAAAAAAGGCCGCGCGCGACCCCATAACGTATCACCTCTTTGAGGGCCGAGCCAACAAAACCGCCCATTGCCGCCTGTCCTGTAAATGCCGTTGTCACGATTAGAACGATGGAGTCAGGTATTGTGCGAAAGCCTATGCAAAGCAGCACAATGCATCCTGCTACATAAAGTGCGACCATTATGGGAACTAACTTTTCGCAGACCCGTGCTATGGATCGGACCCCGCCCAGTATCACGAACGAGGTTAGGCCGGCCAGGATTACGCCTGTCACCCAGTTGGGAACACTGAAGGTCTTTGCCATAAGCTGGGCTATGGAGTTTGCCTGCACCATGTTTCCGATGCCGAATGCTGCGATTGCAGTAAAAAACGCAAATACAATGCCCAGCCACCTTGTGCCCAGCCCGTGTTCAAGCGAATACATCGGACCGCCACAAACGCCGCCATCGGCGGAGATTTGTCGGTATTTGACGGCAAGGACTGCCTCTGCATACTTGGTTGCAATACCAAAAACTCCAGTGAGCCACATCCAGAGGACCGCGCCGGGACCTCCGAGCGCTATGGCCGTACCAACCCCAACAATGTTTCCCGTGCCGACTGTGGCAGCAAGCGCCGTCATCAGAGCCCCGAAATGGCTTATCTCACCTATCCCTTCATACTTCCTGTTGAATGAAAGGCTGATGGCGGTGCCCATATAGCGCTGTATGAAGCGCAGTCTAAAGGTCAGGAAGATGTGGGTGCCGAACAGCAGGATGATCAGAGGCCAGCCCCATAAAATGCCGCTAATGTCGTTAAGTATTGATTCCAGCAATTCCATATCCGTCTCCAGGGGGTTAGGACCCGTCCGGGAACAAGCTGATTATTTATGGACGGATCCTGAGGTCTTGCGCAATATAAACGACAGTGCCCCAGGATTGCAAGACAAGTATGGAGGAGTGAAGGTTTTGACTTTCGTTTGCGCTTACCATAATATTATTTTGAATTGATCGGCATATTTTTTGAATTGGAGAATCGTTATGAACATTGCGTTGATTGGAGGCGGAAACAAGTGCGGGATATTACTGGAGTTGATAAGGAGTCACAAGTTCAGGAATATGAACCCGAAAATCCTGGCCGTTGCAGATAAAGATGACAGTGCGCCCGGAATGGTCAAGGCCAAGGAGATGGGCATTTACACCACCAATGACTATAATGAACTCTTTGATAACGATGAGATTGACCTGATAGTGGAACTAACAGGTAAACAGGATGTATTCCTTGATGTTATTAATAAGAAAAAGAAAACTGTCCGTTCTCTTGATAGTAAGACTGCAATGCTATTTTGGGAGATGTCATCCATCTTATCCGAACAGAAGGTGACGGAAAAACTCCTCCACGAGACAAGGGCCATCTATGGAGTGCTGATCAATGAATTGATACAGTATGACGTTATGGTTATTGCCCCCGGATTTCATATTCAAGACATCAATAACTTCATGCTGAAAAAACATAATATCACAAAGGAGGAGGCAATAGGAAAGTATTGCTATGAAATATCCCACGGTCAGGACAGGCCATGCCAGGGGAAAAACCACCCATGCCCGCTTATACAGACATTAAAGACCCAACAGCCGGCGAGAATGACCCATGTTCATTTGGATGATGAGAACAGAGAGGTCTTTTATTCCCTGACCACCTATCCATTAGTTGAAAATGGTAAGATGGCGGCAGTAGTGGAAATATGGAGGGACATTACAAAAGATATAAACCTGCAACGACTTATGATGCACCAGGAAAAGCTAGCCTCAATCGGTCGGCTTGCCGCCGGAGTAGCTCATGAGATCAACAACCCGATGACAACCATCCTTACAAGCGCCATGCTGATCCAGGAAGACATGAATCCTGAAGATCCAAACTATGAAGAATTGCAGACTATAGCAGATGAAACCAAACGCTGCAGCAGGATTGTCAAAAGCCTTCTGGATTTTGCCCGACATTCAAAGCCTTCAATTACAGAGAACAGTATCAATGATATTGTCCGCGAGGGCATAACCCTTACCAAAAAACAGGCCAAATTCAACGATGTCAGCATCGAGGAAAACCTTACGGAAGACCTGCCGCCTGTTTATGTGGATAAAGACCAAATCGAGCAGGTTGTTATCAATCTTTCTCAAAACGCCATTGAGGCTACTCCGCCAGGAGGAAAAATCACATTCACAACCAGGCTCGGGGCTAAAAAGGGAACAATCGAAATAGTGGTCAGCGACACAGGCAAGGGCATACCAAAGGAAGATCAACGTAAGATCTTTGAGCCCTTTTATACGACCAAGGAAAGCGGAACAGGTCTGGGCATGGCCATCACTGTCGGTCATGTCCATCAGCATGGGGGCATAATAAATGTAGAGAGCAGCCCCGGTAATGGATCCACGTTTGTTGTGAGACTGCCCATAAAAAAAGAGGACAACAATGGCTGAGGACATGCCCCGCGTACTAGTGGTTGATGATGAGATAAATATTTGTCAGAACTGCGTAAAGATACTCTCAAAAATGCAATGCAACGTGGACTACGCCCTAAACGGCTATGATGCTCTCAAAATGATGGGTAAGGAGCATTTTGATATTGTAATCACCGATCTGAAGATGGCTAGTATGGGAGGCATGGAGGTATTAAGAAAGGTAAAGAGCCATTATCCTGGCACCCTTGTTATTGTTATAACCGGCTTTTCATCGGTGTCATCTGCTGTTGAAGTGATGAAGACAGGCGCCTTTGACTACCTCCCAAAGCCGTTCACACCGGATGAGCTGCGCGCAGCAGTGAGAAAGGCCGTTTTTGAGTTACAGATACAGACGCAAAACAAGGAATTGAGGGAAAACAAGAGAACTTTTAAGCTGCTATCCCATCAGCTTATCGGCAATAATCCAAAAATAGAGGGCGTTATCAATATGGTGCAGAAGGTTGCGCCCACAGACGCCACGGTCTTAATCTATGGTGAAAGCGGAACCGGCAAGGAATTGATAGCCCGCGCCATACATGCGAACAGTCAGAGAAAGGACCAGGTTTTTTTCGCCGTTGATTGCGGGACATTATCTGAAAACCTTTTGGAGAGCGAACTGTTCGGCCATGTCAAAGGCGCATTCACCGGCGCTCATAAGGATAAGGACGGAATATTTAAGCTTGCCCACAAAGGGACAGTATTCCTTGACGAGATAAGCAATGTCAGCACCGAGATACAGGGAAGGCTCCTTAGATTTTTAGAGACCCGCGAGTTTTTGCCTCTGGGCGACACTACGGCGAAGCATGTAGATATTCGCCTGATATTCGCCACCAATCGCGACTTAAATGAGTTGGTGGCCCAAGGCAGCTTCAGGGAAGATTTTTATTACAGGATATTTGTTTATCCAATAATTATTCCGCCCTTAAGGGAAAGAAAATCGGATGTGCTGTCAATCGCATACCATTTTCTAAAACAGTTTAATACTCGAATCGGAAAGAATATCCAAGGATTTGATTATGATGCCATTAAACGAATGACGGAATACGATTGGCCGGGAAACGTCAGGCAATTGAGAAATGCGATTGAAAGGGCTGTGATACTGTGCGAAAGAGACCAGATCAGCCTGAGTGAGCTGCCTCTGTTAGACGGCATGGAAAGTCCAATGGAAAATATTCCCTCGACAAATGAGGAATTCAAGAGGATGAAAAAGGATGTCAGACAGAGGGCTGTTGACCGGCTGGAGAAGAGTTTTATCCTGAATGCCCTGACCCAAAACCAGTGGAATGTGACGCAGTCGGCCCTAAAAGTCGGACTTCAAAGGACCAATTTTCAGAGTCTGATGAAAAAACATGGCATTTTAAGGCCAAAGAACATTAAGGCGTAGGGTTGCTGATATGGGAAGTTAAAACAACATCCTTATCTATCCCTGATGTTATTTTATTTTTAAGATGGGAAACCCAAAACATTATTTGCTTGACGAGTGAAAACTCCCTGTTTAGGATTCATTTCTTACCATTTCAGTAAAAGCCATTCACCCACTGGACCATGACGCGAATATTGACAGCCCTTGTTATTGGGGTATTCATAGGGGCCGGCATGTATACATTTCATTATGCCGAGGGGTTCTCGTACGTCAGTACAGAGCCCCAGGTCTGCGCCAATTGCCACATCATGCGTCCCCAGCTCGATTCCTGGCAGAAATCCAGCCATCACAAGGCGGCGCTGTGCGTGGACTGTCATCTGCCCCACGACTTTATCGGAAAATACATTGCCAAGGCCGATAATGGCCGGCGGCATTCCTCTGGGTTCACCTTCCAGAATTTTCACGAACCCATCACGATTACCGAAAAAGACAGCAGGATTTTACATGAAAACTGCGTCCGCTGCCACGAACCCATGGTGCAGGACCTTGTCATGATGGGACGACCTGATTCAAACACAGTAAATTGCGTCCGCTGTCATGAGGGCGTGGGACATGGAGAACGGGTAGGGCTCGGCCGCATGGACAAGAATGATAAGTGAGGAATAACCCATGATCAGTCTTTTAAAAAAGCCATTGGAGAAATGGCATTACATTGTCATCATTGTGGTGGTGGCCATCGGCACAGTGGCTGTAACAGGGTTGCTCGTCAATATCTATGAGAGAAAGAGCGAGGCGATAAATCCTTATGTCCGCCTTGTAGAGGTGACTGAAGACGACACAGACCCACAAAAATGGGGTATCAATTGGCCGCGTGAATATGATTCCTATAAAAAAACAGCGATTCCCACAAGCACCCGTTTCGGCGGGCACGGCGGATCCGAGGCCTTGCCTGCAGAAAAGATTGAACGGGATCCCTGGCTTAAAAGGATGTTTTTAGGCTACGCTTTCTCCATTGATTACCGTGACAGGCGCGGCCACGCATACATGCTGGAGGATCAGGAAAAGACATTGCGCTTGACCAAGCCCCAGTCCGGGTCATGTCTTCATTGCCATGCCTCCATCATGCCCCTTTACCGGAAACTGGGGGATGGGGACGCCACAAAGGGAATGGAAAAAAGTTACAAATATTCGTACCAGGACCTGAACAAGATGCTCCACGAAATGGGGCAGGCCTTCCCGGTGTCCTGTGTGGATTGTCATGACCCTAACACCATGCAACTCAGGGTCACCCGCCCGGGATTTATCAACGGCATTCAGCGCCTTGCCGATTCCAGAGCCCCGGTTCCTCATCTGCCTTCCGTAGATCTCTGGCGGCAGGGAAATCGAAAGCAAAAATATCACCCGAACGTAGACGCCTCACGCACTGAAATGCGGGCGCTGGTGTGTGCGCAATGTCATGTGGAATACTATTGCGCTGGCAAGCAGCCCCTTACCTTTCCCTGGGGGAATGGATTAAGGGTCGAAGATGTGGAAACATTCTGGAACAATTCCACATTACCGGACGGCACGCCGTTTTATGACTTTGTACATGAAGAATCAGGCGCCAAGGTGTTAAAGGCCCAGCACCCGGAATTCGAATTGTGGAGTCAGGGTATCCATGCCCGGAGCGGGGTTTCCTGCGCGGATTGCCATATGCCTTACATGCGGGACGGCGCCGCCAAGGTTTCCGATCACTGGGTGCGCAGCCCGCTTCTGAACATCAGCCGGGCCTGTCAGACATGCCACAAGTTTTCGGAACAGGAAATATCCGCCCGTGTTGACACCATTCAGGACAGGAATCATCAACTCCTTCAGCGGACAGCCAAGGCGCTCATGGACCAGCTGGACGCCATTCAAAAGGCCATGAAAGAAGGTGCATCAGACAGCCAACTGGAAAAGACCCGCGAGTTTCAGCGGAAGGCCCAGTGGAGACTGGATTTTGTTGCGGCTGAAAACTCCATGGGGTTTCATGCGCCCCAGGAAGCTGGCCGCATCCTTGGCGAGGCCGTTGATTATGCACGCCAGGGTCAAGTGGCTGCTGTCAATTGGAGGAATGCAGACAACTAAGGGACCCAAAAACCATTCCGTGTGTTTTGTGGGACCTATGTCCAAAGAAACCACACAGATGAATATGGGCATGTCGAAATCTCAGGTCTCAGCACGGGCAGGCGGCCAGAAGCGGCCTTAAATCAATTTCTCGACGCCTTTTTAAAAAACACCTTTCTTTTTCACTCTAATTAGTGCCCATCCAGAAATG
>DIKH01000328.1 GCA_002424495.1 Desulfobacteraceae bacterium UBA5623 | reverse complement strand
ACTGAGCCAAAGCAATTAATTGAAAATGAAACAGATCTTACGGCCGGGGCCGATTCCACTGACACCTTGTCCACGCCTTCTTCCGGACTGGCCTTTTGCGTCCAGGTAGGGGCCTTTCTTTCCAGACAGAACGCCGAAAATATGGCTGCCTTGTTAAGAGAAAAGGGCTACGAAGCGCATATGGTTTCCCTGCCGGATAACACCAATAGGGACTGGTATACAGTGAGAATCGGTAATTACCCTGTGCTTGAAGAGGCGCAGGAAAAGGCGTCTTTTTTTACAGAAAAAGAAAAAATGACCGCTACGGTTCGCCCGGTTGATTCACTCTGATATCTACCTTATTAAAGGTAAAATTTGAAAGGTCAATAATCAGGAACCTGTTTAAGAGTTGCGGCTCCCGGAAGATATTATTCAAGACTTCTGTTGCAGCAAGCGATGATACGGCAGAGGCGGTGTTTGCACTTATGGGGATAACCCTCTTGCGGTCCTCATAATTGGCAAATACCTCGGAAAGCCCAAGCAGTCCCCCCTTGTGCAGGGTCATGACCTGGCCAAAGAATTGTTCAACCCCTGCATGAACATAGAATGATCCTTCATTTAAATGATCCCACAGGCAGAATCTGCTCTCAAAATTGTCCAGGCAATCGGCGACCCCGTTAATGTCTCCAGGCAGTATAAAGCCTTTTTCAGTTATATCGCCTCTGACTGGAAGGACCTCTGTATATTGATGAATTGCAGACAGCCAGTCTACTGCCACATCAATCTTCTTTTTCCCGATATCATCCTGGGAATAAAAAAGCTGTCTGTTCAGATCAGTCTCATCAATTTTGCCCCTGTCGCATAAGTACACCCTGCCAACGCCCGATCTCACAAGGATTTCGGATAGAAGACAGCCAAGTCCGCCCACCCCTGCAACAAAGACAGATGAATTGGCCAATAGAGACTGTTTTTTTTCACCCCAGAAAGCTATTTGACGGTTAAATATCATTGCAAAGACCCTGATTGAGATATTGGCTCTTGGCTGCTAACGGGTTTCCAAAACGCCTGGTCTTCTTTTTTCCCGAATAAATTCAATAACACCAGGCAAAATGGAAATGACGATAATTGCCATAATAACAAGGGTGAAGTTGCGTTTTACAACCGGTATGTTTCCAAAGAAAAAACCGCAGGAAATAAACGCGAGTATCCAAGCGACACCGCCAATGACATTATAAGTAATGAATTTCAGATAGGTCATGCTGCCGATGCCTGCGACAAAAGGAGCAAAGGTTCTGATAATCGGGACAAAGCGAGCAATGATGATGGTCTTTCCGCCGTATTTTTCATAAAACTGGTGGGTCCGTTCAAGGTGTTGTTTATTGAAGAATCGCGATTTTTCCTCATGAAAAACCTTGGGGCCGATGATCTTCCCGGCCCAGTAATTCACCGTATCACCTGCGATTGCTGCAATTGAAAGCAGAAAAATACATAGAGTTACATCCAGGGAGCCCAGGGCTGCAAAGGTTCCGATCGCAAAAAGGAGGGAATCGCCGGGGAGAAAAGGCGTTATCACCAATCCGGTTTCACAGAATATAATCAGGAAAAGTATTGCGTAAGACCACGGCCCCATGCCTGTAATCAGCACATCAAGATACTTATCAAGGTGAAGTATTATATCAATGATCAGTTTCAGGCTTATGTCCATTTATCCTCCGCAATATATTCGTCATTATTCAGCTAGTTTGCTCCCCATCTGATCGAATTTTCTGGCCACTATGTTTTCAAATTCCTTGCCAAAAAACCGGCGGTTATTTTGCAGATACAGCTTGATGCTATCCCAATAGTCCAGCAATTCGCGATCATCATGGATCATTGCAAGCGCCCTGTCTATTTCGGAAAGCTTTTCCCTCTTGAGACGGTCATTACTTAATTCGTAGAGGTCATTCAATCTGTGCCTTTGATCATCGGAGAACCCGATATCCTTTGATCTCCCCAGCAGATCGCTTACCAGGTTATGAAGTTCCTTAAAATCACCTGTTAAATTCATCTGATTCTTGGTCTGATTTAAGATCATGCCGGTTATTTCAGTCAATCGTCTTTGGTAGGCCTGGTCGAGCTGTTCCTGGTAATCATCAGTGTCAAAGGGGTGCCTTTTGATGGAGCGGAGGCTGGATTGATAATAGGTTTTCAGCTGTTCCAGGTCGTTTGTTGCCGCCATTGAGGAGAGCTTTTGCGTGATGTTGATGCTGTCCATAAAATCAATCGAACAGACGTTCGGATATCCCTCCTTTCTCAGGATAATCCCTGCCTCTGCGTTAAAGAAGTGCTTGAGGTTCTGTTCATTTTGAAGGATCTCATCAGTGGAAAACATATTAAGATGGCTATTAACCGCCTCATATCGTTTTTCGATCTTTTCACACATACCCAGAAAATTAAGACATATCGGTTGATCGAACGGTTCAAAGTCTTTTGTGCCCAAGAGTCCAACAAGCAATAACTTGATCTGATTTTCGTAGCTCAGATAACCACTGACCTTTTCATAACCGAATACACGCACCTCATCGCCGGCAAGTTTGCTGAGGATAAAGTTACGGGTTTCTTCCGTAAGTGATTGAAGGGTGTTTAGTATCCGGTAGGCCTCAAAAAGTTCCTTTTCAAAGGAGGCGTATCCAATGCTTAAGAGCCGCCGCTTCTGGTAAATGTATTTTGAGGGGACCTTTATGATAAAGTTTACCACATCCTTATATTTAATATGCCTGATCCCGCGCAGCCTGAATATACGTTCCAAAGATAAAACCGCCTTGCCGGTTCTAATTAATTCAGTTTCTTCCGGTTCGCTCCATGTCTTTGATTCCAGATAACTTGGAGGGTTAATCCCTGAGGGAATGCCTTTGGCCTGATAATCTTCAAGGGCATGGAAGAGGCTACCCCTCTTGATAATAATTCTGTTAATCTTCTGATCAAAGGCTGCCTCACCGCTGATGATCTTAACGCATTGGGCCCTTGTCTTGAACATCTGATCTGCAAGGTCTTCCAGAACCAGGTCATCCCTGATTGCCGACAACATGACAAAGGAAAAGATAAAAAAGGCGTCAAACAGGCCTCTGTCTTTGGATTTTAAAACATCTTTCAGTGCGAAGGAGGAAAACTCCCCACGCAGGATGTGGTGCATCAGGCTGTGGTGTCTTACCAGAAAAACCAGGTATGACTTTGCCGTTTCGTCAAGATTATAACGATGGGCAATTTCCTCTTTTTCTACAAAAACAGCGCTCGCCTGTGCAAGATCTGCCGGGTTAATGTAGTCTTTGTATTTTTCCCTCAGCTCCGGGAGCCTCCCCAGATCCTGGAAGATCAAAGCCCTGGTAAGGGCATCAATCAGTGAACGATTTCGTGAAAGGCCGTTGACGATTTCTTCAAGCTCCTCAAGCTGAGCATCACTGACGCCGACAGTGCCTGTGGCCATTGGTCCGAATTCCCTCTGGGCCAGTCTGTGCAGGAAATGGATGTTCTGAAAGATCTCTTTGTCATGGGTAATCAATGCCTGGAGTTTTCTTGTCGCGGCAAGGATGTAATGTGAGACAGGAGCTGTCATATACAGATGCCATGGAACCTGCCGTTTATTGAGGGCCATGAATTCAGGAAGGATGAAGTCTAAGACAGAAGGTGCGTACCTGTAAAGCAGATCGAGGTTTGTATATATATGTCTCGGCCTGAAAAATACTGCCAGGAAATTTGATCGCATGTGTTTCCTCAAATCTTTGGTATCATGAAACCAGCGTTTCTGAGTTGCAGGCAGTTTAATATCGTCCTTTGATTCTTCAAGGAATCTGATGTGGCTTTGATAAAAGCTTTCAAGGTCGGAAAAGAGCGATTCCATGTTTTTCAGGTTTTTTGTTGAGATCCCGAAGATGGATTGTCCCGCGATTTTTTCCGTCAAAGATCTCAGGCTTTGGATAGCCTTTTCCACATCCATATAGGTGACTTCCAAGGCATTGGTCTCTAAATCCCTTTTTATCTTAAAACCAGTGCCAAGGACAAACGATGATCCGTGCCTGTGCAATTGTTCGCTGAATTGCCGCAAAACATCAACTCTGAAATAACGGATGCTTATGCCCCTTGCCTCCTCTTCTATCTTCTTTACCCTTGTCTCCAGTTCCTCCGGTCGTATATCGGCAAGCAGGGGGTTGAAATTGATGATTTCACCTCGCGAAAGATTTGCGGTTATGGACAGAAGCATAAACACCAGCCGGCTGTCCATCCTCTCAAACAGATAACCAGTTCCGTGGAATTCCTTTTCAAGTATTTTGCGGTAAAATGCGGGCAGCTCCAGCGGGTCTGAGTTCAGGTAGCTTTCTTCAAATTGATCTATGGTGTTGACCAGTCTTATGACGTTTTCTATCCTGGCAAGCCTTATGTCGTTGTAATCGGCAAGTGCTTCTTTTTCCATCCGGCCCTTTTGCCCCAGTTCAGGCCAGTTATTGATGAATTCATAGTAATTCATCATCTTGAGGATCTTTCTGACGACTTTGTTGTGGATGCCTCCCTCTGATGCAATTTTTTCATCCAGGACCTCATACCAGCCCAGTCCATGATTACTTACCACCCGTACTGCGGACTCGTAGAAATCAAACAGCTCAATAAGCTGTTCATGGGTCAGGCCTGAGCCCCTGTCCGCTTCTGTCTCTGCCATGGTCATCAATCTGCAGAAACGCAGAAAATTGATCGCCTGGTGCGTATCGAAGGTCTGGGCCAGATCCAGGACCGGTTTAAAGGCTTTTTCACTCATTTTTCCTGCTATGATCCTTCCAAAAGATGTGTGACCATAGACAATATAGATGATTTCCTTTAACTCATCGTAGCTGAATCCAAAAAATGCCAGGGCCTCGATGTTTTCAAGGACCAATGTCTTTGATCCTTCAATCATGACTGGATTGATATAACCTATGACCTTTTCAAGTCGCCTGATTTTGGCGATTAATTTTATAACATCATTAATAGAGCCGAATCTCATGCTCGGGTTTACAAGAGGCTGCCTTAGGCGATCTATGAAGATTGCGGGCAGATCACTGTAAGTGTCCTTTTTTAACTTTTCCAGGACGCGCAGGGTCTCTATCAGATAGGAAAACGAGTTCCTGTGCTCGGCCAGGAGTTCTTTGGGGCATCCCAGAAGACGGGATTCTTCCACATCCCGCATCAGATCCGGCAATGTGGCTGTAAGGGATTTTTTTTGCCCAAGGTAGATCATCATATACTTTGGTGAATAATCGGTGGTGGAAAATCTTTTGCCCCAGTCTTGGGTTACTGATGTAGGAACCAGTGGTTTTAGAAAAATTTTGTCAAAATGAATGGACAAAAGCGAGGACCAGATCTTCTCCTGGTCACCGAAGAAGATCGAATCTGAGAGTGGAAAATTGAGATAGGGGAGATCCTCAATCTCATCAATGGACATATCTTTTATGCTTTTTCCGCCGAGCAGGTTGTTAATCACCTCCTGCTCCACATAAAGGCCGCTAAGGTACTTTTCCAGGTCAAATATGTTGACCAGGATAGGTTCGCCCTTTGGCCTGTATCTTTTTTTGGTCTTAAATATGTGGGTGAAAAGTGAAAAATATTTTTCTTCCTCAACTGTTTCAAAGACAAGTTCCGTGATCCGATTGGTCTTTGGGGTAGGGACATTGGAGATGATAAAGATTTCACCATCCGGTTTTAAGATATTGTATGTCCTCCACAGAAAATAGACCGCAAATTGTTCCACCTCTTTTTTTGAGGGCATCCGGCGGGAAAAGGGGCTGAATTTCTCCATCATGATAATTTCATAGAGATCCTGCGTAAGGATCACCAGATCCAAGGTCTGGTTCATGTCCCTCAGTTTTTTAATGGAGTCAATGATGACAAAATTGTGCTCCTTAAAACGAAAGGAAAGCTGCCTTGAAATCAGTTCATCCATATGGGAAACCAGTCCAATGTCATTATATTCTTTGAGATATTTTTTGCGATGAAATCTGACGATCTTGGTGATCTCATCCACCTTGGATTTAATATGAGTCAAGGTGTCTGAGGCCAGATTCACAGGGATAAGGTAATAGGGTTTTCCGCAGCTTGAGTATCTTATCAACAGACCGATCCTGGCATAGAGTTCATTTAGCGCCTTATAGTTATTGCCGATATTTTCAGGGTCGTCGAAGGTGATGGACTGGAGAAGTGCTATATCTTTGGGCTCAAGTCTTTCATAGACCTCAAAAAGGCCAAACCCATAAGCGTTTCCGCCGAATTTGCTGGGAAGATGAGAGGGATGTTTTAATGCGGCGAAGGTGCCATGGGGTATATCTGCCGCATCAATACCGAGTTTTGTGAATTCTTCGGCCTTGATAAACCGGAAGGAGTCTTTCTGCCAAAACGATTTGGGGGGCAAGAAGGTAGAGACGTCCATATGTTTTATCTTATGGCCCCTGAATTGAGCAATTCGTCTTTCGCAAAAGCATGGAATTCGGTCCAGAAGGGTGTGGCATAAAAAATCGCTCGGATTCAGGTGGTAATTAATGATATCAATAGCTTTTGTTTGTTCAAGTAGTACATCCTGAATCTAGTTTATCGTGTCATTTCCTGTCAAGGAGTATGTAGTGTATTTTTTGATGTATTGCGGGAATTAATCTTACTTTGCTTTCCTCTCCATTGGCAGGATGGTCAGGAGGCCAAAAAATCTTGACACAATAATGTTGCAATGATATCAAGCACCGGGAACAAATGGCTTTATTCAAAATTTGGACACAATATTGTGCCCATTTTTTTGTTTATGATAATACCGCAGCCCGACACGTACTTCTATTATTGCAGAAGTACTGCCAGCCTTAAATATAAGGCCTGCGAGGATAGTTGGTTTTGAACTATAGACTTTAATAAAAAGATCTTGGACTGCGTTATCGGTCGGAATTCCATCCGAGGCGTACTGCCAGGACGCCTCCGCGGATTCCTTCCTCTGGCCTTGCCAAAGCCATTTTATTAAAGTCTATTAAACAGGCAAAAACACATAACTCGTTTTAGAAAGGAGACGGAAGTGAATATTATAGTATGCTTAAAACAGGTGCCGGACACTGAGAGCCAGATAAAGATCGGATCAGATGGAAAATCTATTTTGACCGATGATATCAAATGGGTAATGAATCCCTATGACGAATTCGGAGTGGAAGAGGCACTGCGTCTCAAGGAGAAATTCGGGGGCACTGTCACGGTGGTGGGGCTTGGGCCCAAGCGGGTGACTGAGGCCATTCGCACCGCACTGGCTATGGGGGCGGACAAAGGGGTTCTTGTCAACGACGATGCCCTTAATGGAAGCGATTCCATTGCCACGGCAAAGGCCCTGGCAGCGGCCATAAAAAATCTCGAATATGATGTGATCCTTACCGGCCAGAGGGGAGTTGATGATGATATGGGGGTAACAGGTGCAGCCCTGGCCGAGTTTTTGGGCATTCCCCAGCTTTCATTGATTATTAAGCTGGAAGTGGCCGAAGATGGAAAATCGGTAAAGGCAACAAGGCCTGTCGAGGGTCAGGCGCTTACAATTGAATCCAGCCTGCCTGCCCTGATTACAGCTCAAAAGGGTCTGAACGAACCAAGGTATGCTTCGCTCCCCGGAATAATGAAGGCCAAGAAAAAACCTCTGGAGGAAAAAACTCTTGCAGACCTGGGCCTGAATGCCGCGGAATTTGGAAGCTCTGCCAGAAAGGTGAAGATTCTTGAGATTACCCCTCCCCCTGAAAGAGGCGGCGGAAAGGTCATCACAGGAGAGACAGCCCAGGAAAAAGCGGCGGAATTGGCCAAATTGCTTCACGAAGAGGCAAAGATCATCTAGACAATTTTCGTCAGCGGTTTTGCGGTCAAATATAAGTCCTCAATGGACATTATTATAAGGAGACATAAGACATGGCACAAGGAGTTTGGACAATAGCTGAACAAAGGGATGGAGAGCTCCGGAAGATTACCTATGAGATTGTCAGCGAAGGAAGACGGCTTGCTGATGTGCTGGGCCAGGAAGTGACTGTTGTACTACTTGGCTCAAACATCAAAGATAAGGCGACCCAACTTGGCCAATACGGTGCAGACAAGGTTTTGGTTGCAGATGATGCAAGGCTTGAAACATATACCACCGACGCCTATGTGGAAGTGATTTCCCAACTGGTCAGGGCAAATGATCCTGCCGTGCTGCTGATTGGGGCATCTGTTCAGGGAAAAGATCTCTCTGCAAGACTATCTGCACGCCTGGGGGTCGGCATGGCACAGGATTGTACGGCATTCAGTATTGAAGCCGGCAACCTCATTGCAATCAGGCCAATATATGCAGGAAAGGCCTATACAAAGCTAACCTTTGAAAACAGCCTGCCACAGATGGCGGCCGCGAGACCCAATGTGATGAGCATAAGTGAGCCCAATGCCTCCAGATCCGCTGAAGTGATTGATGCGACATTTACCATGGACGACAGTACGCTTAAGACAAAGGTTGTAAGCGTTATCAAGGACGAAGGGGGAAAGGTTGATCTGACAGAGGCCGACAAGATCGTATCCGGCGGACGGGGAATGAAAGGTCCTGAAAATTTTAAGATTTTAGAAGATCTTGCCGATGTGATCGGGGCCAGCGTAGGCGCTTCACGCTCGGCAGTGGATGCCGGCTGGAGGTCCCATACAGACCAGGTAGGCCAGACAGGAAAGGTTGTTTCTCCTAACCTCTATATTGCATGCGGTATATCCGGAGCCATTCAACACCTGGCAGGGATGAGCACATCAAAGGTGATAGTTGCAATCAACAAGGATGAGGATGCGCCTATTTTTCAGAAGGCCGACTATGGAGTGGTTGGAGACCTGTTTGATGTGGTTCCGGCACTGACGGAAGAGGCAAAGAAGTACCTTAGTTGAACGAGTTGAAACAGTTGAAAGAGTTATCATGTTTTTTTAAAAATGCTTATATTAATGGCTTTGCCGCCATTAAAAAAATATTTTGTCAGTTTTGAGTGCACTTTTATTTAATAGAGACTAAAACTTAAGGCCCAAAACCCAACTATTTAATTGACAAATCAGGGAGGCTTATTAAATTAGGGCATCCTCAAAACGTGGCGGTGTAGCTCAGTTGGTCAGAGCATACGGCTCATATCCGTAGAGTCACTGGTTCAAGTCCAGTCACCGCCACCAGCAAGGGCCCCCTCTGAGAATGTTTTCTCGACGGGCGTTATTTTTCGGAGTTCATGCCTAATTCCGGCGGTTTTTTATGGCATTGCGGTCTTTTAGTCATTCTGACCTCATTACTGTAAGTGACGCCCTTGATATTGCAGAGGACGTAACGGGAAATTTTTTTAAGTTTTCTTT